>JAWOBX010000048.1:0-54140 GCA_046484125.1 Dehalococcoidia bacterium
ACTAGTACTTACTTGTAATAATAACCGTAATGTGATAACCTGTGGGTATGAGTTATAAACCCACTGAAATAGAATTGAAAACCGAAGAGAAAGAGATTTTGGAATCCTGGGTACGCTCTTCTACAACCGAGCAACGAATGAGTTTTCGTGCCAGGATTATTTTGATGGCCAGCGATGGTATGGGAACAAACGCAATTGCCCAAAAGCTTGAAACGCGACCGGCCACGGTAACGAAGTGGCGGGTGCGTTTTGCCAATAAAAGATTGAAGGGATTGAAGGATTCTCCCAGGCCCGGGAAGAGACGGCGATATCAGCCGAAAGATGAAAAACGGGTGTTGGATATGCTGGACCAATCGCCTCCGTCGGGATATGCCCATTGGAACGGAAGATTGCTGGCCCAAACCCTGTCGCTTTCGGCTGATTATGTATGGAAGGTGTTGCGATCTCATGGCATTCAACTTCAAAGAAGGAGAAGCTGGTGTATCAGCACCGATCCTCAATTTGCCCAAAAAGCGGCGGATATCGTCGGCTTGTATCTTGATCCGCCGGAAAATGCACTTGTTCTGTGCGTGGATGAGAAACCGGCGATCCAGGCTCTGGAGCGGGCTCAGGGATATTTGAGATTGCCCAACGGGAGGGCATTGACTGGATTCTCCCATGAATATAAGCGGCATGGCACGACCACTCTGTTCGCTGCTTTGGAAACGGCGACGGGCCAAGTTATCTCCGGGCATTACAAAAGACGAAGACGGAAGGAGTTCCTGGACTTCATGAATCGGATTGTGCGCGCTCATCCTGATCGGGAAATCCATGTTATTCTGGATAATCTGAGAACCCACAAACCTAAACGGGATATGTGGCTTGCCAGACACAAGAATGTTCATTTCCATTACACGCCGACCCATGCCAGTTGGTTAAACCAGGTGGAAATATGGTTTTCTCTGCTGACCCGCTTCGCCTTGAAAGGCGCAAGCTTCACCTCTCCAATGGAAGTAAGGGACGCTATCAGCCGCTTTGTTACCGCCTACAATCCAACCGCGCATCCATTCGAATGGACTAAAGAAATTGTACATCCTAAATCCCTTAAGAAACATTACGCTGATTTATGCAACTAGGTACTAGTTTACTGTCCCTGACGCATCTGTACAAATGTTCCGATGTTCTTTTTAAATCATTGATTCACTGGAAGGGTTTGTTACTCGGTGAGCGAACTCGGATTCTGAGTTCGCTCACCGAGTAACAACACAGGGTGGCGGGGTGGGAAATGTAATAAGTTATTAAATGATATTATCAGAAAATCTAAAGTCCGGTTATTTATAGGACGATACACTGGGAACTTCTTGGAACACGTGCTGAATCCAGGGAGAGGGTATACTTCTTCTTCATGCGGTCCGCGATATTATTGACACTTATGACCGGGCACATGGTTGCCGGAATTCACTGATGAGCAAAATTGCGGGATGCCTACCCCTTTGATATACTCGTTCCGTGCCTGAAGCTACACTCCCGGTCATTTTTATCACCGCTTTCATAATCGGATTCTCCGGCGCTATGATGCCCGGTCCCCTGCTGGCTTATACCATCAGCGCCTCTGCCCGCTATGGCTTCTGGGCTGGACCCCTGATAGTCCTGGGGCATGGCATACTTGAACTTCTGCTCGTCCTCGCTCTTGTACTGGGTCTTGACCGGTTCATAGAGAGTGAGTGGGTTACCAGTACCATCGGGCTGGTGGGTGGGACTGTATTGATTGTTATGGGACTGATGATGTTTCGCCAGGGCTGGCATAGACCCCCATTGCCACTGGAGAGTTCCACGACTATGGTAGTCAATAAAAGAATGATCTTATCCGGGATTCTGGTCAGCATGTCCAATCCCTACTGGTTTATCTGGTGGGCCACCATCGGAATCACCTATCTCCTCTGGTCTCTCAAGCTGGGGACCGTCGGTATAACCTCCTTCTTCACTGGGCATATTCTGTCAGACTTGACATGGTACGCTCTGGTGGCGTTGGTTATTGCCACTGGAAGAAAGGCGATAAATACCACTATCTATGCGTGGCTTCTCATGGTGTGCGGTCTTGGGCTGGTGGGACTTGGAGGGTACTTTGTCGTTTCTGGTGTAAGATTCCTGGTAGAGTGAAGTGCTCCATAACCATAAATTGAAAAAGTCGGGCGGATCGGATTGGAAGGGGCGCCTTCAGAACCTTATTATAGGGGATGGGAAACAGCGTTGTGAGAGGATGCCGGTGGTGCACCAGAATCAGGCGCTGTTTTTAAGAAAGGCTGCTGAGTTGAGTGGCGCAAGGTACTGTGATAAAATCACGCTTGTGGTAATCTGTCCCGACGGCGAAGAAAATGTTAATGGATAAAAGGTACTGCTGATGCGGAAACAGGCTGAAAGTGGTGGAGGCTTTGAACCGAGGATAATTGGTTTCATATGCAATTGGAGTGCCTACAGCGGCCTCGAGATGGCTGGAGTGAATCACAGGGAGTATCCCTCCAGTGTACATTTTATCAGGCTGATGTGTCTGGGAAGGGTCCACGATGGGCTGATACTCAAGGCTTTTGAGGCTGGGGCTGACGGGGTGTTGTTGCTTGGTTGCCCGGCGGGAAACTGCCATTATGAATTCGGGATTGATAGAGTAAAGGAATCACTTAATAGAATCGGGAAAATGATGAGGCTCCTCGGCTTGGGCGCCAGGCGAATAAGGTTGGTAGAGGTTCCGGCCGGGGATGATAAACTGGTAGCGCGTGAGATAACGGCTTTCGACCAGAAAATAAGGAATTTGGGCCCGAGTCCGGTTAAACGGAGTCCGAGTCCCAGGCTCTTGGAATGGGACGCCGCTCAACGGAGAAGGTGAGCTCCCGTTTTCCCTCTCATAGAGAGCGGGACTGAGTGGCATTTGGAGGAGTATTGGCAGGAGCAGTGAGGAAGATAATTACCGAAACAGGGGCTTATGATTGCCTCGATTGTGGAAAGTGTACAGCCGCATGCTCGATCGCACGGCATAACCCCGGTTTCTCACCAAGGATGCTTGTTTACGATGCTATCCAGAAGCGGGAAGCCATTCTTGATGACGGGCGCCTCTGGGACTGCTTGACGTGTTCTGCCTGTGAGGTAATATGTACCTCTGGTGTTCGGTATCGTAAGTTTATCCAGAGATTGCGCCAGGAAGCCTCTACTAAAGGCATATGCGGCCAGTGTACTCACGGGGGAGCGATTCAGTCGCTCATGCACATCATGGAAAGTCATGATTTGAAACAGGAGAGGCTTAACTGGGTGCCCGGGAAGGCTGAAACCTCTCGCGTCTCGGATACAGTTTATTTCGTCGGTTGTGCACCTTATTTTGATGTGTTCTTCCAGGACATTGATGTCGATACCTTGAGCGCGGCAAAGGGTTCGATCAAACTGCTTAATCGGATGGGGATTATCCCCGCGTTAATGCCCGATGAGCGTTGCTGCGGCCATGATCTTCTCAACGCCGGGGATGTAGATGGGTTTCTCAGGCTGGCCAGGCGGAATGTGCGGGAGATAAGTGCGACGGGCGCTCACCGTGTGGTGTTCTCGTGCCCCGAAGGATATCATATGTTCAGGGCGGAATACCCGAGCTACCTTGGGGATGTGGGGATTGAGGTTGTTCATTTGACTCAATTGCTGGCTGAGGCAATATCGAGTGGCGAACTGAGCTTCAAGAAGGTTAATAAGAAAGTCGCCTATCATGACTCCTGCAGGCTGGGGAGAATATCAGGAATATACGAGGAGCCGCGTGCCATTCTTGAGGCGATACCCGGACTGGAAGTGAAGGAAATGGCTCATCACAGGTCGAATGCGCTGTGTTGCGGTACCCAGTCATGGATGAACTGTGGTACGATTAATAAGCAAATGCAGCTCGAGCTTGCGAGAGAAGCGGAGGCAACCGGGGCTGATATCCTGCTTACGTCCTGTCCAAAATGCCAGATACATCTAAAGTGCGCCCTGAATGATCAGGGGCAAGATGGCGAGAGTAAGATAAATATTCAGGATTTCACTGGCTTCGTAGCTGGTGCGCTGGCCAAATAGGAGGGTTTTCAGATGAGTGAGGATGGGTTGAGAATAGGAGTCTTTGTTTGTGACTGCGGATTGAACATCGCCGGTTCAGTGGATACCGAACAGGTCCGACAATACGCCGAGTCATTGCCGGATGTTACCGTGGCTGTGAGAAACCGCTACACGTGCGCTGATCCAGGCCAGGAGGAGATCAAACGGCATATTCTTGAGTACAATCTCAACAGGGTGGTAGTTGCGTCGTGTTCCCCCAGGCTGCATGAACCAACCTTCCGTCGGTGCGTCGAGGAAGCGGGATTGAACAAGTATCTTTTTACCATGGCTAATATCCGCGAACATTGCAGCTGGGTTCATTCCCAATATCATGAGGCCGCTACTCAAAAGGCGAAGGATACAGTGAGGATGGCTGTTGCCAGAGCCCGCAATCTGTTGCCGCAGACCGAAACTGAAGTGCCGGTCACTGATGCTGCCCTGGTGATAGGTGGCGGAGTGGCCGGTATTCAGGCAGCCCTCGACCTGGCGGACGCCGGCCATCAGGTTTATCTTGTTGAAAAGGAGGCTTCCATCGGTGGGATAATGGCTCAACTTGATAAAACCTTTCCCACTATGGATTGCTCTATATGAATACTCGGACCCAAAATGATGGATGCCGGTCGGCATCCCCGGATCGAACTACTGACATTAAGCGAGGTTGAAGCGGTTGGCGGATATATCGGCAACTTTCACGTAAAGGTGAGAAGGCATGCCCGGTTTGTAGATGAGAAAGAATGTACCGCCTGCGGTGAGTGCGTTGAAGTTTGCCCGGTTACTCATCCTGATGAATACCAGGTTGGCCTTGGGACCAGAAAGGCCGTCTATATCCCCTTCGCTCAGGCTGTGCCATCCGCATATCTGATCAATCCGGAGGATTGTCTTGGCAGTAATCCAATCGCGTGTGGCAAGTGCGCTGAGAGGTGTGAAAAGAAGTGCATCGATTTCGATATGCAGGATGAGTTGCTCGAACTGGATGTCGGGATAATAATTGCAGCCACTGGCATGGACGTGTACGATCCCACGGAGATGGATGAGTATGGATATACACGATTTCCTAACGTTGTCACAACTATGGAATTCGAACGCCTTATCTGCGCAGGCGGACCCGCTGAAGGTCATTTGGTACGCCCTGGCGATCTTCAGAGGCCGAAGAGGATCGGTTTTATACAGTGCGTCGGTTCACGAATGGAAAACCGTGGGAACCCTTACTGCAGTAACGTGTGCTGCATGAATACTGTGAAAGACACTTTGCTTCTGAAGGAGCATTATCCGGATACGGAGATATTCGTATTTTATATAGACCTTCGCGCTTTCGGTAAGGGGTTCGAGGACCTGCTCAAGCGCAGTCGTGAGGCCGGTGTAAATTATATTCGCGGTTTACCGGGCAGTGTGATGGAGGACCCTGATACCGGAAATTTAATAGTCGGCGTCGAGAACACCACTGCGGGGAGACTGGAGCAGTATGAACTGGATATGCTTGTCTTGTCAGTGGGGTTGCAGCCACGGGCGGATGGCGATCCCTTGAGACAGGCATTGAATCTTTCCAGTACCAGTGACGGCTTTTTGCTTGAGGCTCACCCCAAACTCAGACCGGTCGATGCTTCTACCCCGGGGATCTTTCTGGCCGGGTGTGTGGAATCACCGAAGGATATTAAGGACAGCGTGACCCAGGCCAGCGCGGCTACCGCCAGGGCTTCCCTGGTTTTGAATTCTGACAGGCTTACCGTCGAGGCGATCACCGCCATCGTTGATAAAGATAAGTGCACTGCCTGCGGTGTTTGCGAAAAGGTTTGTCCCTACGGGGCTATAAGGTTCGACAGGGAGAGGAAGACTCCTGCTGAGGTGATAGAGGCCATGTGTGCCGGCTGCGGTACCTGTGCTGCTGAGTGCCGCTTCAATGCTATCAGTATCCGCCACTTCAGTGATGAATCATTGAATGCGGCGATAGACGCGGCTGTCGAGGAAAAGCCGGAAGAGAGGATCGTGGTTTTTGCCTGTAACTGGTGTTCTTACGCCGGTGGAGATGCCGCCGGTACGTCCCGCCTGCAGTATCCTCCCAATTCCCGTATCATTCGAACCATGTGCAGTGGGCGTGTCTCAGAAGACTTTATATTGAGGGCATTCGAGCTGGGGGCGGCCATTGTACTTGTTTCAGGTTGTCATTTTACTGACTGTCATTACATAGATGCCAATCGCTGGACGCAGAGACGTGTCGACAGGCTGTGGGACAGGCTGGAAAAGCTGGGGGTCAGGCCGGAGCGGTTGCAGCTTGAGTGGATCAGCGCGGCAGAGGGGCAGAAATTCGCCAGGGTGATGAGTGAGATCGAGGAGATGCGCAAGAGGGTTACTGAGGTTGAAATCGAGCATACAAAAACGGTTATCAGGGAGGATAGAGAGAAGCGTGAGGCCAGAGCGAAAAAAGCGGTCGAAGCGTGAGTGAGGGAAATGGCAGAGCAGGATAACTTCAAATGTCTCCGATGCGGGCATGAATATTCTCTTCCCAGGCCGCTGGATGGGAAACTGCAGGAGAGGACCTGCCCGAAATGTCGCAGCAACAGTGTGAGAAAACTGGGCAAGTGATAGCGACATGTGCGACGTAAACGGTTACTGATTGGGCAGGCCGTTTTCTTCAGATTAAGGAACCTCTTCAGTAACAGGTGACTTCGGGGGTCTGGGGGTGTCCCCCAGATTCAGATTTCCCCAAGACTGGGGAATTAAAAGGGGTTGATCAGAGTTTCCCTGATTCCATTATCGGACCACGCAACTGTGGTTGAAAGTGGCTATCGTTCCGGTGCCGGTTTCAAATTTGGAGGTTCATTTGTCACCTCAGCGTGAACAGTGATATGCCCCCACTATCGGTCAAATACCCTCCTTTCCCTGGTTAGGTAAATAGCGCCAGAGAGAGCACGATAACTCCTGTCACTGGGGGATACAGCGACTGAAGCGAATGGACGAAACTGATTCGTTTAAACCGCTGTGTTTACGGCCATTCGGACAATTGACACCGAGCGGTGCTGACAAATATAATGAATCTTTGGTTCGGGTAATTCGCCCATAAATCACTAAATATAGAGGAGGCATGAAGTAATGGGAATTGACCTGGGTTTGGCAGGAAAGACCGTAATAGTTACAGGCGGAGGCTCTAACATCGGCCGTGCTATCTCACTGGCTTTTGCCGAAGAAGGAAGCAATGTGGTCATAGCGGATATCATGGAGGAAGCGGCACAGAAAGTGGCGGATGTTGCCAATTCAAAAAATGCAGGCGGCAAGACCATCGTGGTCAAGACTGACGTGACCGACAAAGACTCGGTGCAGAACATGGTTGACACCGCGATTAAGGAATTCGGTGGAGTGGATGTGCTGGTGAACAATGTCGGATGGACATTCGACAGGTTCTTCATGGAGAAACCATACGAAGAGTGGCGTAAAGAGATCGACCTGAACCTCTGGAGCAATATCATTTGCACCCGGGCGGTTCTGGATCACTTTGTGGAGAAGAAAAAGGGCAAGGTGGTCAGCGTCGCGTCTGATGCGGGTCGAATGGGCGAATTCCGCGAGGCTGTCTATGGTGCATGCAAAGCAGGCGTGATTTCTCTCTCCAAGTCGTTGACTCGAGAGCTGAGCCGCAATAATATCAACTTCAACTGCGTGGCTCCGGGAGCTACGATACCTTCGAGCGATGACGAGGTAAGCGATATCAGCATCTTCTCCAAGGAGGGCTTCGGCGCCGGCATTACCCAGGAGAAGATTCCCGAGGAGCAGAAGAAGAAGATGGAGAAGGCTTACCCCATTGGCAGGCTGGGAACCAACGTGGATATAGCCAAGGCTGTCCTTTTCTTCGCCTCGAGCCTATCGGATTACGTCACGGGCCAGACCTTGAGTGTCAGTGGCGGCTACAGCATGGTGGATTAAAACGGCCGGGATAGAGATAAATATCGGGTAAGAAAAGAGGCAGGGATAAGTCCCTGCCTCTTTTCTTACTGTTCTAAATCTTTGGTTAATCTATTTTTCAACGTTCTCTGAGGCGCACGGCCTCACTCACACTAGCATCAGCCGCCGGTTCGACCCATATCCTCCAGGAGTTGCAGCAGTTCCTCAAACGAACCGGAGATCTCGGTATCGGTGCTCCCGCATTCGGGACACTTGACCGGATTTCCGCAACCGCAGGAAACCGGCTGCTCGAAGCTGGTTTTACATTGTTTGCATTCATATTGCGGCGCCAGTTCCGGTATTGCCATATTCTTCACCCCACTGATTATTTTATCATTTTTCCGCTTGCAGAGGAATTATTAACCCCGGAAGAGCGATTATAATGTATGGGTTATGGAGTCACTTCGAGTGTTGTTTACCCCTTATTGGGAACAGAGCCATTATGGAAATTGTTCATCTGTGACCGTCAGATGTAGTTCTCTCAATTGTTCTTCTGAAACCACATCTGGTGAGTTTGTCATCAGGTCCTGAGCCGTCTTGGTCTTGGGGAAGGCGATAACCTCACGTATGTTTTCCTCACCGGCCAGCAGCATCAGAAATCGGTCAATGCCTGGTGCTATCCCGCCGTGGGGAGGAGCACCGAAGTCCAGGGCATCGAGCAAATGAGCAAACTGTTCCTTTATATCTGCCTCCCCATATCCCAGCATCTTGAATATCTTCAACTGCAGGTCGCTGTTGTGTATCCTGATGGAGCCGCTGGAGATTTCAAATCCGTTGCAGATAAAATCGTAGTGTTTGGCTCGAACCTTACCCGGATCGGTATCCAGGAGGGGAATGTCTTCTAATTGTGGAGAGGTAAAGGGATGGTGCATCGAATCCCATCCCCTGCGTTCCGGGTTCCATTCAAAGAGGGGATAGTCATGTATAAAAGCAAATACCAAACGGTTGGGATCTGCCAGTCCCAGCCTGTATCCCATCTCAACCCGGAGTTGACTCATGGCAGTATTTACGATATCCTCATGGTCTGCGGCAAGTAGTAACAGGTCGCCTGTGCCGGCTCCCAGTCGTTTGGCTATTGCCTTTATCTGTTCCAGGGTGAAGAATTTGGTAACCTGAGATCTTACGTTCTCAATGGTAAGGTTCTCCAATGGTCCGCCGGGGTCCCCCTCAAGGGCCATGGTTACCAGTCCTTTGGCTCCTCGAACCCTGACATATTCGACCAGTTCATTCTGCTGCTTACGCGAGTAACCGGAGCACCCCGGAGCTGAGAAGCCCTTCACAATTCCTCCACCTGCAACTGCGTTACGGAAAACGCCAAACTCACTTTCCGCCACCAGATCGGAAACATCGGCGAGTTCCAGTTCGAAGCGAAGATCCGGCTTGTCATTTCCGAAACGTGCCATGGAATCATTGTAGGATAGTCGGGGGAATGGTTTTACCACTTCCAATTCCGGCGTGATTCTTTCCACTATCGAGGTGAAAAGAGATTCCATCAACTCGAGGATATCCTCCTCTTCCACGAAGCTCATCTCAATATCCAGCTGGGTAAATTCCGGCTGACGGTCGGCTCGCTGATCTTCATCACGGAAGCAACGGGCAACCTGGAAATATTTCTCAAAGCCCGAGACCATCAGAAGCTGCTTGAGCTGTTGCGGTGATTGGGGTAAAGCATAGAATCTGCCGGGATACAGGCGGCTTGGTACCAGGTAATCCCGGGCTCCCTCCGGCGTGCTCTTCAAAAGGATAGGAGTTTCTATTTCTACGAATCCCCTGTCATCCAGGAAATCGCGCATGAACTTTATTACCCGGTGACGCAGCATCATATTGCGCCGCATCCGGGGGCGGCGCAGATCGAGATAGCGGTACTTCAACCTGACGCTCTCGTCAATATCTGATTCATCGGAAAGAGGGAACGGCATCGGCCTGGCGGCGTTCAAGATCTCGGCTTCACTGGCTATCATCTCGATTCGACCTGTTGATACTGCCGGGTTTTCAGTACCCTCCGGACGCATTGAGAGCTCGCCGGTAACCCTTATTACAAATTCCGAACGCATCTGGTCAGCGATCCTGTGCGCTTCCGGGCTCTTGTTGGGATCGAATGTAATTTGTAAGAGGCCGTCACGGTCGCGCAGATCGACGAATATGAGTCCGCCGTGGTCTCTCCGCCGGTTCACCCAGCCGGAAACGGTGACCTCTTTACCTGCTGAATTTTCGTTGAGTTCAACGCAATTGTGGGTTCTGTATTTGTTACTCATCAAGCCTGATTATAGCTGAAGGAGCTTAGAGTTGGCAATTTAGACGATTGACCCGGTAGCAGCGATCGATTTGGGCGCGCACCGGCTCCCCCTCACAACTCTCTTTCTGTCGCCGGGGAACGGACTTAATTACAGGTGAAGCAATGGGTTGATGCCAGTGCACCAGGGTTCAAACGCGGCTTTGAGCACCCCGGCTTTTGACACTCGTACTCAAACCTGATAATCTTGGAAGGGATAAACGTTCAAGGGGGAACTTACCATTGGCCAAAACAACGCCGGGCCCCGTAACCATGGAAAAGCTGGTATCGCTCTGCAAACGGCGAGGCTTTGTTTTTCAGTCCAGCGAGATATATGGCGGCCTTTCCTCTACCTGGGACTACGGACCTCTGGGTGTCGAACTCAAGAACAATGTCAAGACCGCCTGGTGGCAGTCCGTAGTGAGAGAGAGGGATGACATGGTGGGACTGGATTCAGCGATTTTAATGCATCCCGAGATCTGGGTCGCCAGCGGGCATGCCGATACTTTCACGGATCCGCTGGTCGATTGTCGCAATTGCCGGCAGCGTTTCCGGGCCGATGACCTCCAGGCAAATATCTGCCCGGAATGCGGGGGCGAGCTGACTGAATCCCGAATGTTCAATCTGATGTTCCGCACTTTCATGGGCCCGGTACAGGATGACGCGTCTCAGGTGTATCTGCGCCCTGAAACCGCTCAGGGGATTTTCGTCAATTTCCAGAACGTGCTGAACTCCACCCGAAAGAAAATCCCGTTCGGTATTGCCCAGACAGGCAAAGCGTTTCGCAATGAGATCACTCCCGGCAATTTCATTTTTCGTACACGCGAGTTTGAACAGATGGAGATCGAGTATTTCGTCAGGCCGGGCACTGATGATGAGTGGTTTCAGCACTGGGTCCAGGAGCGCTTTAACTGGTATATCAAATACGGTATAAGAAAGGAAAATCTGCGCCTGCGTATCCATGATAAGGATGAACTGGCCCACTATGCCCGAGGCTGTACCGATGTGGAATATTCGTTCCCCTTTGGCTGGTCGGAGCTGGAGGGAATCGCCAACCGGACCGACTTTGACCTGTCACAGCATGCGGAACACAGTGGTCAGGTTTTCAGCTATTACGATGATCAGACCCGGGAACATCTTATGCCTTATGTAATAGAGCCATCGGCTGGTGCTGACCGGGCTACTCTGGCCTTTCTTGCCGATGCTTACGACGAGGAGCTGGATGAAAAGGGCGATCTGCGAGTGGTACTTCATTTCCATCCACTGCTGGCTCCCGTCAAGGTTGCGGTGCTTCCGCTGAGCCGTAAAGAGACGCTGATCCCTCTGGCCCGGGAATCGATATACGCGGATCTCCGTCGTGAATTCATGGTTCAGTACGATGATGCCCAGAGCATCGGCAAACGTTACAGGCGGCAGGATGAAACAGGCACGCCTTTCTGCGTGACCATAGATTTCGACTCACTGGAGGATAACCGGGTTACTATAAGGGACCGTGATTCTCAGCGCCAGATAAGAGTGCCGGTATCTGAGCTTAAATCCTGTTTGAGAGAGAAGGTGCAGGGCCAGCCATTTGAGGTTCTGCCGCCGGGTGGCTCATATCAACTCGGATTCGATTAAAATATCCTGTTGCCGCTGCTTTCATAAACTTCTGAAAGGTATCAAATGCCCCAAGTACCGATTACCGAACTCAAACCCACGGACCTAAAGGATGTGCTCTCCGATTGGGGCGAGCCTGAATATCGGGCTCAGCAGATACTCGACTGGGTCTACCGTAAGCCGGTTGCTGATTTCCAGTCAATGCATAATCTTCCACCCAGGCTGCGCGCAAAACTGGAAGAGGATTTCACCTATCAGTCACTGGGGCCGATTGAAGAGGTGCAGTCACGGGCCGGGGACGCCGTAAAGGTCGCCTTCCGCCTCCTTGATGGAAAGGTAATCGAGACCGTGTTGATGTACTACAAAAAGCGAAGAACAGTGTGTGTCTCTTCACAGGTTGGTTGTGCCTTCGGATGCCCTCTGTGTGCCACGGGAGCCAGTGGGTTCGAACGGAACCTGACTTCAGCGGAGATTATTGATCAGGTACTTTACTTCTCACGCAGGCTTAAAGCTGAAGAGCGGGAGCTCAGCAACGTGGTATTTATGGGAATGGGTGAGCCGCTGGTCAATTTTGATCAGGTATGGCAGGCGATAGAGCGGATTACTGCTCCCAGGCTCGTAAATCTCGGCGCGCGGCATATCACGATTTCTACCAGTGGCATAGCCCCCGGGATAAAGAAGCTCGCCAAAAAAAAGCAGCAGGTGGGGTTGGCGGTTTCGCTGCACGCTCCGAATGACAGGCTTCGCGATGACCTTGTGCCGCCTAACAGGATGTATCCTCTTGAGAATCTGCTTTCCGCATGCCGTGATTATACAGGGGCCACCAACAGGCGTGTCAGCTTCGAATATGCCATCATTCGGGGAGTAAACGATTCGCCTCAGATGGCGGTAGAGCTTGCCGACCTGCTTCGTGGAATGAACTGCTTTGTTAACATAATACCCGTCAACCCGGCCGATCATACCGACTTCAAGCCCCCGCCGAAGCCGAGGATTCAGTACTTCAGTGAAATTCTTGCCCGCCATCATGTAGCCAATATGGTGCGGTTGAGAAGAGGAGGCGAAATCGGGGCCGGATGCGGCCAGTTGAAGGCGAGGCTGGGTGAATTGTTGTAAAATGTACGCCGAGTGAGCGTTTTCAAAAAGGCTGCGATATATTCCGCAGAATCTCTCGGTTGTTTGCCTTTAAACTCTGAGGGGAAATCGGGTTCGCATTCGGCAGACCGCCGAAACGGAACCCTCCTCATTTTCCTGTTCATCGTGACCAGGAATTGTCGATGAGGCCTTTCAAACCTAAATAGTCGAGAACGTAAGGATTTTAGTTCTCATAAAGGCGAAGCCTTTTTTATTACTTCGATTCAGGATGGTTGGTGGTAAACTTGGACTAATGGCCGTTTAATTTGTTTATGCGGAGAATTGATATCGTTTGTGAAAGGTGTCCATAATTGCAGGACTAAGCAATATTGCCTAAATGTGCTGGTTTTTCATTACGCAAACTTAGTTATGTCTAAGCAATTAATGCAATTTACAGAGATGAACCCGCATTGGTATAATCGTGTTTTAGTGAAATATCCCGAATGAGTCCGTATTGCCCAATATAGTGAAAGATGCTAAATGGGGTTTGTAATGGCAGAGACTATCGAAGAATTTGTTGAAAAATTGAAAGCTGAAGGGGTAGAAGAAGGAAGACGACAGGCTGAACAGGTACTCCGTGAGGCTCAGCAACAAGCAGACCGGATAATAGCAGATGCAGAATCAAAGGCCGGGGATATAATTGCCGGGGCAAATAAAGAGGCGGAAAGTCTGGTAAGCCGCGGTCATACGGAACTGGAACTTGCCGCCAGGGATGCCACGTTAAAGCTTCAGGATGCACTCCAGAGATCGCTAATGTCTGTAATTGGCCGGGCAGTTGAGGAAAAGCTCAATGATGCGGAGTTCTTAAAAGAACTGATTCAGTCTATAGTTGTACGCTATATCGAAGCGGATATAAGAGGTTCGCAATCGGTGGAAATAGATGTCTCTCCCGAAATGCGAGACAGGCTTTCCGAATGGGCTATTAACCAGCTTCGGCAGGTTACGGCGGATAGTTCGATATATGTTGATATAAAGGACAACCTTCGACAGGCTGGTTTCGAGGTTAGCTTTGAGGGCGCAACAGTGGAAATAACGCGTGAGTCGGTGGTGGAAACCCTGATGCAACTGGTTGGCCCTCGCCTCAGAGAGATATTGAGGAAAGAAGATACCACGCAGGATTAACGGGTCTTTCTTAATGAGCGGGGATAACCACTTTCTGTTGAGTTTTTTACCGGGGCTGGATGAACTTGGTTCTATCCCCACAGTAACCCCCTCGCAGTTGATTGAACTGGTGGATCTTGCTCAAGGTGATACAGCTCTTCTCAGTACACTTTTTTTAAGCGACGATCTTCTTCAACGGCAAGCCTATCTTGCCGGCGAGATTGAGGAACTGGAGCTGGCCGTTCTCACCAGGTTGCAGGGTCAGGGAAAGGAGCGTTTGCCGGATTATCTGGTGGGTTCTGCTGAAGAAAGCGTTCCTGAGACATCAGTGGATGCCATATGGCACTCGTATTATACATATGCTGCGGCAATTGCGAGAGAGAGAAAAAGCAATTTCCTGGAGGCATGGATAGAATATGAGGTGGGACTCCGCAATGCTTTGGCTTTTGCCCGGGCAAGAGCGCTGAATCTTGATCCGCATGAATATGTAGTTGCTTCGGAAGTGGGGAGGGATCTGGATGATTTTTCCGACATTGTCAGTCAGTGGCTCGCAGCTACTGACCCCTTCAACGGGCTTCGTTTGCTGGATCAACAGCGGTGGCTATGGATTACGGAGAACGAACCGTGGTTCAGTTTCACGGATGATGAGCTGGTTTCCTATGGTGCCAAATTGATGTTGCTCAGGCGCTGGATGCGGCTTGGTGAGCGGGAGCGTTCATAGTCGGGTTAAGCAGTGTATACAGGTGCCTGCAATACAGGGAAGGGGAATGACTGGTGAATGGTAAAATAGTGGCCGTTTTTGGCAATCTGGTCATAGCGCAGACAAATGGTCGTGTCGTTCAAAATTCTATAGGCTTCTGCCTTCGCTCAGATGGTACCAGGTTGTTGAGCGAAATTATACGTGTCCGGGGCAGGCTCGCAGACCTTCAGGTCTTTGAAGAGACACGGGGGCTCAAGCATGGTGACGAGGTAGAATTCCACGATGATATGCTGTCTGTGTCTCTTGGGCCGGGACTACTCGGTCAGATTTATGATGGCCTGCAAAACCCATTACCGGCGGTCGCTGAACAGGCCGGCTTCTTCTTAAAGCCCGGGTTATATATTCATGGTCTACCCACTGATATAAAGTGGGATTTCACACCTGTGGCCAAATCAGGAGATAAAATCTCAGCAGGGGAGACCATAGGAACTGTACCGGAGGGGATTTTCACACACAGGATAATGGTCCCGTTCTCTCTTAAAGGAACATGGACCGTGGAAAGTGTGGTTGAGCCTGGATCGTATACCATTGAAAAGGAAGTTGCCGTAATCAAGAGTGCGTCGGGCGATACATTCTCGGTAACGATGCAGCAAAACTGGCCGGTTAAGATGGCTCTCAACGTATCCAGGGAGCGGCTGATGCCCGAAGAATCGCTGGTTACCAGGATACGTATAATTGATTCAATGTTCCCTGTAGCGCGAGGCGGCACGTATTGCATTCCGGGTCCTTTTGGTGCGGGTAAAACGGTACTGCAGCAGATTACATCCCGTCATGCAGAGGTGGATGTGGTCATAATCGCGGCATGTGGTGAGCGTGCGGGCGAGGTGGTGGAGACCCTCAGAGAATTCCCGGAGTTAATCGATCCCCGTACCGGGAAGACATTAATGGAGCGGACCATCATTATATGTAATACTTCAGCTATGCCGGTTGCGGCCAGGGAAGCTTCGGTGTACACGGCCGCAACCCTGGGGGAATACTATCGGCAGATGGGCCTGAATGTGCTTCTGCTTGCGGACTCTACCTCCCGCTGGGCCCAGGCGATGCGCGAGGTGTCCGGTCGGCTTGAGGAAATCCCTGGGGAAGAGGCGTTCCCCGCCTATCTCGAGAGCCGGATAGCGAGCTTTTATGAGAGAGCGGGAATAGTTGAACTGAAAGATGGAAGCGTGGGGTCGCTGACGATCGGAGGAACGGTCAGCCCCGCAGGCGGTAACTTTGAAGAACCTGTCACTCAGGGTACCCTGAAAGTCGTGGGAGCTTTCCACGGTCTTTCCCGTGCCAGGAGTGATGCCCGCCGATATCCAGCTATTGATCCTCTTGATTCCTGGTCCAAATACGTCGGTTTGATAGACCCTGACAGAATTGCCAGGGTAAAAAACCTGCTTCATCGCGGTAATGAAGTGCGGCAAATGATGACAGTGGTTGGCGAGGAGGGCACTTCGGTCGAGGATTTCACGACCATGCTGAAAGCCGAATTCTTTGATAGTGTCTATCTGCAGCAGAACGCCTTTGATGAGGTTGATGCGGCAACCAGCGCCGAGAGGCAGCAGTACGTATTCGATAAGATACTCGAGATTATCGATCTTGACTTCGGTTTTGAAGACAAAGATGAGGCCCGCCGGGTCATGGTCCGGGCAACGGATCAATACAGGAACTGGAACTACACCCCCTGGGAGAGTGATGAATTTAATAAGCTGCTGGAAGGAATTGATGATTTTATCGCCAGGAAAGGTCGAAGGTCAACATGAGAAAGTACTATGATGAGATTACCCGAATTTCAGGGAACGTGGTTACCGTATCGGCGACGGGCATAGGTTACGATGAACTGGCCGTGGTATCCTCCCCTACCCGGACATCCTTTGCCCAGGTAATTCGAATAGATGCCGATAATATTAGCCTGCAGGTATTCGCCGGAACGCAGGGTATCTCGACTGGTGACCGGGTCCAGTTTCTCGGCAGGCCCATGCAGGTTCCATTCAGCCATGATCTTCTCGGTCGTATATTCGATGGCTCAGGGCGGCCCCGTGATGGTCGCCCCGAGGTCCAGGCCGACCCCATTGATCTGGGCTCTCCTCCGGTGAACCCGGTGAAACGGCTTATGCCGGATAAGATGGTTCATACCGGAATACCAATGATCGATGTATTCAACTCGCTGGTCGAGTCCCAAAAATTGCCCATATTCTCGGTTGCCGGTGAGCCTTATAACGAATTACTGGCGCGCGTCGGTCTGCAGGCTCAAGCCGATGTCATTCTTATGGGCGGTATGGGTTTACGCCACGACGATTACCTGGAGTTTCGAAGGACTTTTGAAGATGGTGGAGTCCTGGGGCGTACTATCATGTTCATCCATACTGCGGCCGATCCGGTTGTAGAAAGCCTGCTGGTTCCCGAAATGTGTCTCGCGGTTGGAGAGCAGTTTGCCCTCGAGGGCAGGCATGTTCTGGTGCTTCTTACTGATATGACGGCTTTCGCCGATGCCCTCAAGGAGATAGCAATAATTATGGAGCAGATCCCTTCCAACCGGGGATATCCGGGTGACCTCTATACCCAGCTTGCCAGACGTTATGAGAAAGCTGTAGACTTCGATGGTGCCGGCTCAATGACCGTGCTGGCCTGTACCACAATGCCCGGAGATGATATTACCCATCCGGTACCGGATAATACGGGCTACATCACTGAGGGACAGTTTTATCTTCGTGACGGAGTTATTGAGCCGTTCGGATCGCTATCCCGCCTCAAGCAACAAGTCAACGGTAAAACGCGTGATGACCATCGGGCTATTATGGATGCCTGCCTTCAGCTTTACGCGCAATGCAGAGAGAGTCGTGAAAAACGGGATATGGGATTTGAGATGAGCCGTTGGGACGAGCAACTCCTTAAGTACGGGGAATTCTTCGAAGACAAGATCATGGATTTAAAGGTGAATATCTCCCTTTTCGATGCGCTGGACAGGTGCTGGCAGATACTGGCTGATTGTTTTGAGCCGGAGGAGACAGGTATTCGTCGCTCGATTATCGAGGCGCATTGGCCAAAGAAGCTGGAGGCGGTAGCAGCCTGATCAAGCCGGAATCGGCGACTGAGACTGGTATATGGCGGAGAAAATCAAATTTACCAGACCTGAACTCAAGCGGCAGAGAGACATGCTGACGCGGTTTGAGCGCTATCTGCCGATGTTGAAGCTCAAGCAGCAGCAACTGCAATTGACGATACAGCAGGTGGGCCGGGAGCGAAATGCTGCGTACAAGGCTGCCGAAGATGCCCGCAAGAATTTCGAGCGTTATGATAAAGTAATGAACGATGTCGCAGGCGTCGATGTCCGGGGCCTTGGGGAGTATCAGGACATTAAAACTTATCAAAAGAACATCGCAGGAGTAGCCATACCCGTTTTTCAAGATGTTGTTTTCCCTGAGTCGCGATACAGTTTATTTTCCACGCCGGTATGGGTGGACAGGGCTCTCATGGACCTTCGGGAGTTGAATAAGCGGAGGGCCCGGTTAGAGATTATCGAGCGGCAACATGACCTGCTGCAGAGGGAACTTACCAAGATTATTCAGCGCGTAAATTTGTTTGAGAAGATCAAGATTCCGGAGGCCAAGGAAAATATCCGCCGTATCCGTATCCAACTGGGAGACGAGATGGCCTCGGCTGTGGGTAGGGCCAAGATCGCCAAGGCCAAGCTCGCTGAGGTTGGCAGTGGGGCAGGCTAGAAGTTGAGAGGGAGTCCATTGACGCAATGATCAAACCCATGAGACGGGTTCAAGTGGTAGTGAGGGAGGCAGATCGCGAAGGCCTTTTGAACAGGCTTGCCGATCTGGGTGTGTTGCATATAAACCCTGTAGAGCCGGACCGGGCTCTTCCTGAGTCGGAGATAGCTACAGAGCTTGACAACGTGCGTCGCGCCGCGCAGATGCTTTCATCTACTGAGCCGTCTGGCGAGGTTCCGGAGATATCGGTTCGGGAAGCAGTGGCCGAAGTTCTGGAGATTCAGCGTGCCCAGGCCGAGTATGAAAGCCGCTTGACCAGTCTCTATCGCCAGCTCGAACAGCAGCAGGTTTGGGGAGAGGTAACCATCGATGATCTGGGGGAATTGAGATCCGCAGGAGTCAATCTGCTTTTATATAGACTGCCGAAGGAGCTGGTAAGTGAGGTAAAAGCCGACGTGGTTGAGGTAGTGGGTGAGGTGGGGAAAGAGGAAGCCGTTGTCGCGGTGATCGATAGGAATGGAACAGTCGAAGTGCCGGATGCGGCTGAGTTGGCCCCCGAGCCGGTGAAGGATAATCCGGCTATCCGTGCCGAAGCAGGGGAGATCGACGCCAGGCGCAAGGAAGGCGCTGAAAGACTGGGGGAGCTGGCCAACCGGCTGGAGGATGTCACACGGTTTTTACTGGAACTGGAGGAAAAGTCCAGGTTCAGCGCTGCGATGAACAGCGGGCTCGAGGATGAAGAGCTGTTTGCCATCGAGGGCTGGGTTCCCGCCGAACAATACGGGCGATTGCTGCCGGAGCTTGAGGCTTCGGGGGTCACGGCAGCGGCACGCGCCTTCGAGCCGTCCGAGGAAGAAAGTCCGCCGACGCTGATAGGATACCCAAAATGGGCCATCCCGATAAAAGGCCTGTTCGATATGCTCAATACATTCCCGGGTTATCGGGAGATCGATTTATCCGTGTTCTTTATGATTGCCATGCCGGTTTTTGCGGCGATGCTTAATGGAGATGCCGGCTATGGGCTGATATTACTGCTGCCCCCCGTTTTCTTTTACCGGAAGGTAGAAAGGAAACTGGGTAAAGAGGGCACGCAGTTGCTCATTATCTTTGGCGTCACCACAATAATTTGGGGCCTATTGAACGGCAATATATTTGGAGTAAAGCCCGATGCTCTGGCCAGTATCGCTCCTCTTGAGAGGGGAACAGAAGAAGCCTCGCGCAACGTGCTGATTGCCATAAGTTTTCTCATCGGCTCTGTCCATCTTGTTATAGCTCATTTGCGCCGTATTCTGGCAATCTTTCCCGATCCACGAGCTCTGGCCGAGACCGGCTGGATCATCGTACTGCTCGGGTTACTGGGATTGATATGGGCAATGTTCCCCTTCTTTGATTTACCGGTACAGAGTTCGGCAACATTTATTACCGTAGCCGCGGGAATGGGTCTGGTTATACTGTTCAGTTCTCCTTATCCTAATCCTTTGAAGCGGGTAGGGGTAGGGCTGGCGTCCTCGCTGCTTCCGCTTATAAGCAGTTTCGGTGACATGATGAGTTATATTCGCCTGGTAGCGGTGGGCCTGGCGAGTTACTACATAGCGGTGGCTTTTAATGATCTTGGCTCGATGGTGGCCGGTCCGGCAACCTGGGCTGCGGCGGCCCCCATCCTCGTCTTTGGTCACGGTCTCAATCTCATTTTGATCATAATCGCCATTTTTGCGCATGGCGTACGTTTGAATATGCTGGAGTTTTCAAGTCATTGCAGTGTGGAGTGGTCTGGTTATCCATATACTCCGTTTGCCAGAACTAAAGCTTAAGGAGAGTGATTCATGGATGCGTCGATAATTATGGGACAAATTGGGGTGGGTCTGGTTATGGGCCTGGCGACCCTGGGCAGCGCGCTGGGAATCGGTGCCGTTGGCAGGGCGGCCGCTGGAGCGTGGACCAAGGAAGCCAAAGCCGGAATTCCCTTGAATTTTACATACATCATTCTCGCGGGCATGCCTCTATCACAGACGATTTATGCCTTCGTTATGATGTTCATAGTGCTTCAACCCGAAGTTATTGGCAGCGATCCGGCCGTAGTGGCGGGCTTGATCGAGCTGCATGGGGGCACCTTTTTTGGAATTGGGTTAGGATGTGGTCTGGCGCAGCTGGGCAGTGCCTGGATGCAGGGCACAATTGGTGGTTCAGCGGTTCGGGCCCTCTCGGAAGGCGAAGGCAAAGGCCTGGCCAATATGATAATCATGATGGGTATTTGTGAGACCGTTGGCTTGTTTGGGTTCGTTTTCCTGCTGCTTGTCGCGCCTTCAGCATAAGCTCAATGATGTGGTTAGACACAGGGATGTTGCTGATAAAAAGAAAGCCTCTTACGTGAGGCTTTCTTTTTATGGTATTATTCTTTCACTGGTTTTCCTCCATCGGCAAACCGGCCGGTTAAGAAGTGAAGCAGTAAATTAGCGGAGGGCAGTGCGTAATATTTGTATGCCATTTATTTCTAAGGGAAGCAAGCATTGCTCTTACTGGAAAAAGGCGCGGAATATGACTGCTGCCGTGATTTTGGGGGATTTCCCCATCACACCACCCCAGGATTGGAAGATCGAGGGCGTTGATTTGAGGTTTTTGCAGACAACACCATCATTTACTACGTTTCTGGGGTTGCAGTATGTAGCGTTTACTGTTGAATTAGTGAGGAGTCGAGGATGAGATACAGGTTCCGAATACTGACAGGAGTGATGAAATGCTTATAAAAGAATTTATGACCACCAAACTGGTCTCCGTAACAAGCGAAGAAACGATTGTTCGGGTCGCCAGGTTGATGTACGTTCACAAAGTGCGTCGGTTACCGGTAGTTGATGATGGAGAGCTGGTGGGCATAATTGGTGACAGGGCGATTTCCGCTGCATTGCCATCTGCGGCGACGATGATAAGTCCCAGAGAGATGTCCGATACCCTCTCCAATATCAAAGTGCGTGAGATAATGCATAAGGACGTAATAACTGTCACTCCTGATACGACTGCGGAGAGTGCGCTCGATATTGCCCAGGAATACAAGGTGGGTTGCCTGGTAGTGGTAGGGGAAAAATCCCAGCCGGTTGGAATTGTTACCACCAATGATTTCATATACCGCATTCTCAATCCATTGCTTGGATTGAGAAAACCCGGTGTTCGCCTTCACATTCGTGACTGTGGTAAAATCGGGCAAATACGTGAAGTGGCTGCCATGGTCGAAAAACAGAATCTGGAACTGGAAGCGCTTCACGTCGATGATTCTGTTGAGACAGGCAAGCGCGACCTGATAGTGCAAGTAGTAACTAAGAAACCTGCTCCGCTGATCGATGATTTAACCAGCCAGGGATATCAGGTTGAGATAAGGAAGCGCAAATCATGGCCGCTTCCCGACGAAAAATAGTAAGCCTCTCAATTCCGTATAGTAAATGTTCTTGCCTGTATCTCCCGCGTGGCGACGGATTACCAGAGGGCGCGTCCCTCGTTCAGTTCCTCCGGAGTTGCCTCCCGGATATCAATTATATTAACGTCGAAATTCAACGTAAGTCCTGCCAGCGGGTGATTTCCATCTATTGTAACCATTTCATCGCCGATGCTTCTTACCGTCATAACTCTGGCCCCATCTTCGTAATGTGCCTCGACCATCATTCCCTCATGGAGATCCTCAATCCCCTCAAACCGGCTTCTGGGGATATTCTGGACAAGTGATTCGTCCCATTCACCATAGGCGAACTCCGGTGTTATGCTGGCGGTGAAACGATCCCCGGATGATTTACCTTCCATCTCCGATTCCAGTCCCGGAATGAGGTGGCCAACTCCGTGAAGATACGGGTAGGCCCCTGACTCCGCTGAACTGTCCAGTATCTCACCACTTTCATCGGTAACGGTAAATTCGAAAGTTGCTACCCTGTTATTTGCGACTCGCATGGTCCCCTCCCCTCATTATTGTGGTCCCTGATATTAGGGTAATTGATATGTTCCAAACATGCAAATCCCGGCAGTGGGAATCAGATCGGGACTTTCCACCACCTGAACAGATACGAAGTCAAAATGCCGACCCCAAAGGCGATTCCCAGGTTGGTGGTGGCCAGCCCGATCCCGGCGATCAATACAACGATAAAAAAGTCCTTTCTTTCATGAATGTCTTTTACCAGGATAGCCAGCTCGATTCCCGCGAATAGCAGCAGCACACCGAGGATTGCATGAGGAATAGAAGAGAGAAGTGTCAATCCTGCTGTACCGAACCCCAGGGCGATGAACGCCAGGATGAGTCCGATCAGGATGTTTGATCCACCTGTTCGGGCACCGAACCGGTAATGAGCGGCAAGGCCGCCTGCTCCATGACACATGGGCATGCCGCCAATGAAACCTGTCGGGATATTAGCCAGTCCCATACTGAAACAAAACCGGGTATTAGAGGCTTTTTTCGTGGCCTTCCCCGTTCCGAACAGGCTTCTGGCGGTATCGGTAGTTCCTATGATCGCGTTTCCGATGGTAAGAGGGATTTGAGGCAGAACCAGTAGGTAGGCTGCTGTTGCGTAGTCGCCCAGGCCCGGATTGTAGAAACTGATATCACCAGGGCCGAGTTCCCATTCGGAGTTGTTGAGCGCTCCGTAGGCCGCCCCTATTATAAGTCCGGCGGTGACGAGAACCAGAGCCGCGGGAAAGCGTTTACTGTTCAAGAGGATTAACGCTGCGGCGGCAGCGATGAGGCCGACGATTAAATTAACGGGAACGCCACCTATCATCGATTCGTTGGTTAAGCCCTGGATAAAAAGGTCCTTTTCTTTGATAAAGTTGATTCCTTTTACTATCAGGATTAATCCGAGTCCAAGCTGGATACCTCTGACAATAGGTCTGGTAAAAAGCCTGGCGATTTGCTCGATAAGTCCTGTAAACGCCAGCAGTAGAAGAACCGAACCGAAGATGATACCAGTGGCAGCCATGACGGGAACGGTAACCTCCTCAGGTGAGGCGATGGCGACGGCTGCCACGACTTTCAGGGGTTGAACCGGTATGGGTAGCCGGAAGTAAAGGCCGGAAAACAGGTAGAATAGACCTACCATTAGAAAAACGGTTGTAAAGCCCAGTCCGTTAATGGTAATCAGTGCTATAGAGAGTGGAATCAGGGTACCGAAATCTCCTACTGATCCTGAAAGCTCTCTGATATTGAATTCATAGCTTCCTGAGCGCATTTGGAGGCCTTTATGAGGAGTATATGGCTGCTATCCTTCGATGTCAATCAAGGGATAGAAAAAAGCGCCCCTTTGAGAAGGGGCGAGATACTTGAATTATACTGACAATATCAATTCCTACCAGCGTGCACCCATGCGAGAGTGGAACTCCTTGACATCGGGCATTTGACGGACTAGTTCACGAATTTTGTCAGCATCATCATAAGAACGAACTGTTCCACTGAGGGTTATAATTCCATCATCTGCCTCAACTTCAAGCCCGTCATCATGCGCGTTAGCCCGGGAGGCAATCCTGGCTCTTACCTCCGTTGCGAGGACAAGATCGGAGAGTATTTTCCGGGATTTTGCATCTGGCTGGAACTCCGGGCTTTGTGCCGTCAAGCATATTATCTCGCTGGCTCCGTTGACTGTCATCCGGTCCAGGTTAATAACCAGATCATAAAGCGAGAGGTCGTTCCAATCAACGTGATATAGAAACTTCGTCCACCTAGCCCTGTCTGAGTCTATTTTATTGATAAACCTTATAGCCTGTTCCCGTGAAAGGGTCTTCCTTTCCATCGCATTATCGATGCGATATTCCATGCTGGCAATGACTTTTACCCTGAGTACATGGGGTACGTTATAAAGGAGTAAATGGCCTGCGTGACCGTGGTATACAAGTCTCTCGCTCTGTGCGTACTTGCTTAGCGTTGCCTGGATATAGGCCAGATAATGCGCACGTTCCAAACTCATGCCCTGGAGAATTCCTGGTGTCTCCTCGAGAGCTCCGGACAGCTTATCGAGAGATACCCCGTAACTTTGTGCAGCCTCAACTAATATCTCTCGGGAAACGCACTCATAACCAAGTTCGCTTGCTACAAGCTCTGCCAGCTCCCTGCCCCCGCTAAAAGTTCCTCGAGATATGGTAATTATGGCCATTTGTAACTCCTTGCTGGGGTTGCATTGTTATCAACCCTCTCTTCAGAATAAGACAAGATGGGAAGGTTTTCAAGCGAAATAACTCTATCAAACCAGGAGTTAATTTGGATACTCGCTGGCATTCTCCCGCCACACTGCTTCAACTTGCCTGGTGTTTAAAGAGACACGGATTGTTTACTGACGCAAAAACGAAAAATAGTATTATTAACTATACTCATCCGTTGGGCGAACCGTCTTGCATTGGAAATGCTTATTTAAGGGCTGTGTTCAGGATTAATATTGTATGGCTTTATTTGGAATCGTTTCAAAGGTTTTACGGATCCCCCGGGTTTAATCAAGGCGGCACGTTCACAATTGTGAACGTGCCGCCTATTGATACTATCCTATTTAGTAATCTAATCCGGTGCTTATGGTTTCAGTTTTGGCGGCGAACAATTCGCCCCGGCTTATTGTAACCAATGCAACATTAGTATAACGGCCTGATTAATGCATACTCACTAAACCGACCATTGAAATCCCACTAATGAACGCGATAAATAGAGCGCCTGTCGCCCACCCCCAGGCTCTTTCCTTAATAATAAGGAAAACTGCGGTGATTGTCATGGCAATGATTCCTACTGAGCATCCAAGTACCAGGGCGAATAAAGTAAATCCATCCCCGGTAGTTAAATGGCTCAGCCAGTAATGCCCACCTTTGACATTATCCTTGGCATTATCCCAGACTGTCTGTTCTGCCACCACCGACTCATCGCTTACAGAGTAGCTATAGTTGACAGGTTCAGTCAGGTATATAATATTTGCGTCCTCATCAATGGCTGATATGACGCGTGTTTCTAAGTCAACATCATTCTTGATGGTAATCGTTTGGCCTGTTTCAAAAGCTGAGACTTTCTTCACCTTCAGGGAACTAGCTCCAGAGGAAACATCCTCTTCCAGCGCAATGCCACTTTCTGTTGGCATACCCTCGAAGATGTTGCCGTAAAGCGTGCTTGGGTTTAGTATATTATTATCGAAACTGACGAAAGTGACCACCGGACCAACTATACAAAGAATGGCGCACAGGACCGTTGTCCAATATACGATCTCTCCAAACAGCCGTTGCGAAGATCTGACTACCGGCCTTCCACCTATCATCTTATGACCTCCTCAGAGGATTCCGAAGCCTGCCTGTCATTGAAAGGAAGACACATATGGCGATGACTATAAACAGCGCCCCATTGACCGTGAAAGGAACATCATCTATTACGCCAGCCAGTGTCATCCCCTTGGTTACAAGTGCGAATCCAGTGAAAACTAACAGCCCGATGAGCATAGACCTGACGAATCCGGCCTTGATTCGAACGAGCAAATAGGATCCTGCAATGCCCCCCAGTACCTGTCCCACGAGCCACGGTGCTACGAACAGCGGTATCAAAGCGCCAGCCAGCAGATACGGCCATACAGCAACGCAGTCACCCATGCCCAGAAGTACACCACTGCAGGCAGCAGCTACCTTCAAGGGAATGCCCATAATCATGTTCATCGCAGGAACGGCTGCCCAGCCTCCCCCCATGCCGAAGAAACCACCAATCAGACCGACCACAAAAATGGCCAGCATGCCCCAGTGAGCCCTGTGCACTACGTATTCGACTACCTTGTCAAGGGAAGCCTCATAATAAGGCATTGGTATCCCTAAGCGCTTCGTAAACCCATCCACCTTTTTAACTTCCGGCCATTCCATCTTGGTGCCACCCCAGATAAAATAACCGGCAATCACAAATACGATAATCCCCAGGGCAATACGAACAAGTGCCTCGCCGGTTTGGCCCATATTTTCAGCGATCATGATGGCCCCCTGGGCCCCGGCGAATGCTCCTACTGAATACGCACAAACCAGGAGGATAACAATTCGCAGATTAGCGAGCCCCCTCCTCATGAAAGGACCGGTAGAGATGAGGCCACTGAACATGGCCACGATCAATCCTGTGCCACGGACAATAACACTATCAACGCCGGTAAAAGCAAGCATGACTGGAGTGAATATCACGCCACCGCCAATGCCGGCTATCACCGCCAGGCATGCTATTGCGAAGCTCAACAGGAAAAAACCGGCTATTACTCCAAGTATGCCGAGTGCGGACATTCCGTCCTCTGGTGTCTCAATGCCCGCTCCGATGATGCCCATCGCAATGTATGATGTGATAACCAAGACAGACATTACCTCTATTTCAAGGAGCGGACTTCTTCCCAGGCTTCGCCACGAAAACCACGACATTCTGGTTTTCCCGGTTCCTAATTCTCCAATTGCATGTTGCTCTACACTGTTCATTCTTATCACCCCGATCCGGCTCCAGTGCTTGGCGTTACCAAAGTATTATTTGACTTTGCGCCTTTGTGATGGGTAATATCTGCATACACCTCAGTGAACTTAGATATAACCTTTAATAGTATGGCCATTCCCTGGACTTGAAGATATTCGGTGCGTCGAACGATAACATTCGATACACCCTTTTTGCGGTGCTGTTGATTGCCATTAATATGGAATGCAGCACCCCTGTTCGCCGTTCCTTCGCATTTTTCTTGGATCCTATGTAACCAACATTGCTTGCCATGATAGCACCTCCTTTATGTTGTCAATTAAATTTTATCCAGCGCGCGCAGTTTCCACATCGCCTAAAGTACCGGGCGTTAATAGATAAATACCACTGAAAAAAAATTCCTGTCTGCGAGGTAATTCCGGTTAAAAGCACATTATCCGTCGTACCAACACGCAAAAAGAGGTGCGCAAAGACTTTTTATTGTGTATATATGAGCATAGATGTAGCATTAAAGTACTCAGACCGATGGAAAAGCGCAAAATGCACATAGACTTATTGAGTAGTTGCCCATCACGCTATAAGTGTAAATGCGTATCATGGTTACGCGTTTACACGATGAAGCGGCTAAAGAGAAAATGAGACAATATTCAATAAAGGAGTTGGGATATGCCAGAAAAGATTAAAATACTTATTGCCGATGACCACATTGTTTTTCGGCAGGGTACGCGTGCGCTTCTTGAACAGGAGCCAGATCTGGAGGTGGTGGGGGAAGCGGGGGACGGAGAAGAGGCTGTGAATCTGGCTATTGAGCTAAATCCTGATGTCGCCATCATAGACATAGCCATGCCGGTCGTTGATGGTATTGCTGCTACAAAAAGGATAAAAGAAGAATGCCCCGATATAAATGTGCTGATTCTTTCCGCTTATGACGATGATCAATTTGTGTTCAGGTTACTTAAGGCAGGGGCTGCTGGATACTTGCTGAAGAGTGTACCCAGCAGTGAGCTGATTACGGCGATTAGAGCCGTAAAAGCGGGTGATTCGATTCTTCACCCTGCTATAGCGCGCAAGGTATTAAGCCGGTTTGTACCATCATCCGATAGACCTAAAGAGCATGTTAAACCGGGTGTTTTGAATCAGCGTGAGGTTGATCTGCTCACCCTGGTGGCCCGCGGAGCCAGCAATAAGGAAATCGCGAATGAGTTCAATGTCAGTGTACGCACGGTTCAGAGTCATTTGCGTCATATATTTAGGAAGCTGGGTGTGAATAGCCGGACGGAAGCGGTTGTCTATGCACTTAGAGAAAAGTGGATAAATCTTGAAGACGCTCCTCGAGTGAAAAACATTACGTGAGGAAAATTGGCTATGACATCATCGGCTTTGCCAGGGAATCGATTACGAGTGCTCAAACGGGTGGACATATGGCCACTGGCGGGGGCATTTATTATTATAACTCTCTTTCAGTATTCGGGAGAAATACGCAATCCCGACTTTCTAGCTCATCTTAATGAGGATCTGGGGCTAACCCGTTATTCAGTAGAGAGAATCCTATATTTACTGCCTATCATTTGGGCCGGTGTCCTCTTCGGTTGGAAGGGAGGGGTTGTTACTTCGATACTGGCCGCTGGTTGCATGTTGCCCAGGGGGATGTTTTTATCGCCGCATCCTGAGGATGCTTTGATTGAAACAATTGCTGTCTTTATAGTAGGCAATTCAACAGCCTTTTCACTTGAGTTGCTCCGTCGTGAACGCCAACGGAGTGCGGAGCTTGAACAGACTCAGGTAGAACTGCAGAATCAGCTCGAGGTGATAAAAGAGAACGAGAGGCAACTGGCGGCATTGAATCAGACTGCCACCATAATTTCCCAGTCATTACAGCTTGGCCAAGTACTCGATAGCGCGGTTAGCTGCGTCATGGACGTCATGAGTGTCGAGGTTATACGGATATATATTATTGATGAAGAGAATGCAGAACTGGTGCTTTTCGCACATCGAGGGGTATCGGAGGATTTCGTGAGGAATGTGGGTAGAATACCGATGGGAGAAGGGTTCAATGGAAGGGTAGCTGAAAATGGCGAACCCTTGTTTGTGCAGGATGCATCCGAAGATTCACGGTTGACCAAGATGGTGGTTAGGGATGAAAATATTCGTTCTCAGCTGATCGTTCCCATGATGGCCAAGGGAAAGGTGGTAGGAACGCTTTCGGTTGCCATGCATAGGTATCGCCAGTTCTTTCCGGAGGAAATAGACTTACTGACAGCAATCGCCAACCAGATTGGAGTGGCGGTGGATAATGCGAGGCTATATGAGCACGAACTGGAAGTGGTCGGACAATTAAGGGCATCAGAACAGAGGTATCGCGAGTTGTTCGAGAATGCCCATGATGCTATATGGATTCATGACTTAGATGACAGGATTGTGGCAGCCAATGATGCATTTGTTAGACTGACTGGATACACGCTCGATGAGCTGGATGCCCTTGGAGCCAGTAAGTTGATCTCTCATGATACGCGACCCACGGTGGATTCTATGGAACACGATATACTCACAGGTGAGACAGTGGGATCACGAGGCGAAGTCAGGTTGGTCAAGAAGGATGGTTCCGAAGCCGTTATTCAGCTCTCCATAAGCCTGGTGGCAGCCAACGGTAATCCTGCGGCGATTCAGAGCATTGCACACGATATGACCGACGAGAAAAGGATGCAGGAGAACTTGCATTTCTTTATTCGACAGATTACCAGGGCTCAGGAGGAAGAACGAAAACGGATTGCGCAGGAACTTCATGATGATACTGTGCAAGCTCTGGCAATACTGGCTCGACAAATGGACGCATTGGTGGTTAAAGGCGATAAGCTGCGCAGGCAGGAGTTCGTTGGCCGGCTCGAAGAATTGCGACAAGAGACGAACTATATTATGCAGGGCGTGCAGCATTTAAGCCAGGACCTGCGCCCTGCCACTCTGGATCGCTTGGGGATTCTCGCTGCCGTAGAATGGCTGGCATCTCGAACGGCTGAATATTCCGGCATTGAGGTAGATGTTCGTTTCATTGGCGAGGAAAGACGCTTGCCTGACGAGGTTGGGCTGGTGCTATTCCGTATAACCCAGGAGGCGTTGAGAAACGTCTGGCGGCATGCGGAAGCCACTTTAGCAGAGGTGGTCGTGGAGTTTGGCCATAATAAAACCAGCATCTCCGTTCAAGACAATGGAAAGGGATTTGATGCACCAGATTCCATGGCTGACCTCCCTCGATATGGGAAGCTCGGACTGGCTGGAATGGAGGATCGAGCACAACTACTTGGTGGTACAGTGGAAATCATATCCAGTCCGAATAAAGGGACCACTGTGCGTGTTGAGTTACCCGTGTAATCTGCTCAAAGTCTGGTGGAAACAATCGCGGGGAATCATTCGATGGAGGAATATCGTTTATCCTTCCTAAGCCTACCAGTTTGTATGAACCTTCATCAGGGAACGAACCTCATGCACACCGTCAACTCTAGATGAGATATACTTCACTAGATCTGCATCCTCAATGGATGAGACTACACCGCTGAGTGTGATTGTGCCCCCTTTGGCGTTTACCTTGATATTGCGGTCGCGACCCTTTCCCTCTGTTGCTATCCTGGCTCTTACCTCTGTTGAAAGGGTCAAATCCTTCAGGATTTGCTCAGCCTCTGGTGAGGACTTGAATTGCGGTTGCCGGGCTGTGAGGCAGACTATGTTGCACCCCGTTTCAGGGGTGATGTGATCAAAATTGATTACAACATCATACAATTCGGGGTAGAGCCAATTTACGTTATATAGGTATCGGGTCCATTCAGCGCGTTCTACGTCCCGCTGTTCAATGAGTTTAAAGGCGTTGCTCTGATCGATTTTGGCAATTTCCATAGCTTTTCCTGCCCGGAATTTTATATTGGCCATAACCCTGACACGGATGACATGGGGAACTCCCTGTAGCAGCAGATGGCCGGCGTTTCCGTGATAAACTACATTATCGTCCCTGACCTCTTTACACAGGGCTGCCTGTATGTAGGCCAAAAAGTGAACGCGCTCCAGGCCCATGCGTTCGCGCAATCCGGGCTTATCCGTCAAAGCATGGTCAAGCTTGTCAACAGCGACTCCATATTGCCTGGCTGCACGTACCAGCACTTCGCGGGAGACCAGACGGTATCCAAGCTGCGCAGCTATACACTCAGCCAATTCTTTACCGCCGCTAAATGCTCCTCGGGAAATGGTGATGATAGGCATAGATTTATGGCTCCTGTTTCGTATTAATTATATGATGTGTTTCACGTGGGCGCAACTGTATTCCCGCTGCGATATATCTGTTGGGTATTAAGTCCACTAATGGGTAGGTATTGATTCGGACAATTTGAGGAAGTGAAAAAGAATCAGCCTCAGCCGAGTTCTTTGAGCGATACGTTTGTATCAGTAGATGAATACTTAAAAATACAGTGTCGATGCCAGAGCTATGACTGAAGGTAACTTGTCGGTGGCAATGTCCGTTATTTGTCATCCGAATTGCGAGACTTTGATCTGTGAGTCGACATCTTTGACACCGGGTATTTGCCGGACCAGTGCCCTTATCCTGTCAGCATCGTCGATCCTGTCAACGTTACCGGTGATGGTTACCAATCCGTTATCAGCGGTAACATCGATATCGCTATCAGTAATGTTCCTGCTCAGTGCTATCCGGGCTCTTATATCGGTGGCTAAGATCAAATCCTCAATCTTCTTTTGTGAGTCAAGTGTTTTCTTAAACTCGTCCCTGGTTGCCAGGGTGCTCACTACTTCGCAGGCGTTGTCTATGATGATGTGTTCGAGGTTTATGACGAGGTCGTAACCGGAGGGGTCGTTCCGGTCAACTCCATATATCGATTTCACCCATTTGTTCCTTTCCTCATCAGCTTCCTTTATAAATTTGATAGCATTTTCCCGGTCGAGGTTGTTACGTTCCATGGCGGCTTCAATACGATACTCCCAATCGGCGATAACCCTGACCCGCAACACATTTGGCACATTGTGCAGCAGTAGATGCCCTGCCTGGCCATGATAAACGATGTTCTCATCTTTGACCTGTTTGATCAAACTTGCCCTGATATAAGCCAGATAGTGTATTCGTCTCAGGCTCATGCGTTCCAGAAAACCAGGCTTATGCATAAGGGCAATATCCAGCTTCTCCTGAGGGATGCTGAATTCCCGGCATGCCTGCCCCAGCATATCTTCACGGGAGATGCAACGGTACCCGAGATGATCGGATATGCATTCCGCCAGTTGCTTACCTCCGCTGAAAGTCCCTCTGGATATGGTGATAATTGCCATTAGTACCTCCTGAGGTGTCTGATAACGACGGAGCGGACCTCACCGGAACACCGGAACCCGGAGCAAGTCCTTAATTTACCGATAAATCCGATAATAAGATATTAACGTTTTCAGTGTATTGATATCAAGCCCAGAGCGCTGGCCACCAGAATGACACCGACTATGATTGAGAGTAGCATATAGACCCTCTCTCTATCTTTCCACATACCAAAAACAGCTCCCCAAATGCCTAAGACGGCACCGAGACAACCGATAGCTATGCCACCCATTGCTATGCCATCACCTTTGGTGAATTCGTCGAAATACCATCCACTAGGAGCAATTTTTCCTCCCCCCGCGGTGAAGACATCTTCTGATTGTGTACTGATCCATACAGCGCGCAGAGAATCAGAATATTCATTCTCGATCTCCAGCCATTCAACTCCGTCGAAGTGCAGAATAGTACTCTCGACCCCTACGGCATATATATTGGAGGATGAACTTCCCCATATTGCGTTAAGGGTCTCGGATGTATCGCTTTCCATCTTGGTCCAGGCGGTTCCATTATAGTGGAGGACGGTGCCTTTGGCTCCTACCGCGAATACGTCAGAACTGGAGCTTCCCCAGATATCCTTAAGTGTCTCGGATGTACCACTTTTCATCTTGGTCCAGGTAGTTCCGTCAAAATGAAGGATGGTGCCCTCAACTCCTGCCGCGAAAACATGAGAGGGTGAATGTGCCCAGATACCTTTAAGGTCATCGGAATACTCATTTTCCATCCTGCTCCATGATGTTCCGTCATAACGCAATATAGTACCATCGTCACCGGCGGCAAAGGCATCCGACGACGAGATGCCATAAATGTCGGTGAGGTCTTCGGAGGATTCATTTCTCATGAAGACCCAGTTATTGCCATCAAAGTGCAGGATTACGCCGTTATTACCGACAGCAAAGATATCTGAATTGGAGTTGCCCCAGATACTGTTGAGGTCATTTCCGGTTCCAGTTACCGTTTTGCTCCATGAGGTTCCATCGTAATGAAAAATGGTGCCGTCCCTGGCTACACTGAAAACATTGGAATCAGAGCTGCCCCAGATCCCCCAGAGATGTATGGGATTTTCGGGGCTTATGGAATTCCAACTGGTTCCATCATAACAAAGACTGTTGACCTCGGCCTTAGAAGATGAGGCCCAGATCGTTTCGATATCATCACCACTCCACAGACCGTTAAGCAAATCGCCCTTATTGACGAAGCCGTCTGTTGCGAGGTAAATAAATGATCCAATTGCGGCAATAAATACGCCCAAGATCACAACCCAGTAGGCGATTTCTCCGTAGATAACGCCAGCGAGCGGCGGTGTTGGTTTAGTTCGGTCTTCCATCATTTGTCACCTCTCCAGCAATGCTTGGCGTCACATCCCGCCAATTCCATCGATTACCAGTTTAATTCCGGAAAAGATCATTATAACGATGATCAAATAACGGATAGGTCCTGCTTTTATCCGCAGCATTACTTTGGCTCCTAATACCGTTCCCAGTACCAATCCCATCATAGAGGGGACGGCGAATAATGGGAAGATTCCTCCATGCTTGATATAAGGCCATACCGCGGCGGTGTCTCCGATTCCGATCAGGACTTTACTGCAGGCAGCTGCTACTTTCAGTGGAGCGAGCATCACCAGATTGAATACGGGAACCATCGCCCAGCCGGCGCCCAGTCCGAACAAGCCGGAAATCAATCCAACGAAGCAAAATAGGAGTATACCAATCGGGGCTCTCTTGACTTTATAATGAACCACCTTACCCAGGGATTCCTCCCAGTAAGACATTGACAGCTTGATGCGTTCTGTGAAGCTATCCACACCCCTCACATCGGGGTATTCCACCTTGCTTCCCCCGAAGAATATCAAACCACCTATGCCAATAACCAGAATTCCGAGAGACAACTTTATCAAAGCGTCGCCCGTGGCCCCCATGTTTTGATCGATCCATCCTGCCATTAATGCGCCGATTACGGCGAAGACGGCATAAGGTACGGCGGCAAACATAAGAATCCTGATATTTGCCAGCCCTTTACGGAGAAAAGGACGGGCTGCTACCAGGGCGCCGCACATGGCAACGAAGAGGCCGGTCGCTCTGATAATAAAAGAGTCGATCGGAGTAAAGCCCATAAACAACGGAGTGAATACAACTCCTCCGCCTACACCCCCCAGCACGGCTATCATTCCTATCACCGTACATATTGCGAATATGATGAAGAAAAATGCGATTGGACTCAGTCCGAGTGCTGCGTCATCTCCACTCACAGCCGTCTCTGTATCGACCGCAGCCGCCTCTCCTCCTCCTTCCGCTGCAAAAGCTGTACCGAAAGTAGGAATAAGCATTAGTCCAATCAATATCAAAATGATGAGAAGTCTGCTCAGGTTTGTTCTTTTAGTCAATAGCGAAACCATCGCTTGCCTCTTCAATTGTAGATTGGGGCTGAACCATAAAAACACCGAATATCGGCTTATTCTGCATCTTGCTGGCGATACTTCCCATACAATTGCCCCCCTTTCTGGAAGATGGCTGTAAAATGCACGAGGCTTCCGGCCTATGGTACGAAATGGAGCCGGACCCCAATTTGGATAACATAATTATGGAATTGACTCCTAGTGAAAATGACCATGCTTTCAGCATTAATACATTGGGATGGGTGCGCATATGAAACTGTGTCTATCAGGTTGACTCTTGTTCCAGTGTGATTAAGCATCAATTACTCACTTGAGCCCTCAAAATCATGTGCATCTTATCGTCGTAGGCTTCCGTTAGGTCGTTGATGGTGTAGATTATTGCATTATCGTGGGTCTATGTCATCGTACATCTCTGCAACGGAGCCTAAGCCAAAATACCGTACTTAGTATTTTATGTCTGAGTAATTTGGCTTAGTTGGCAGGGAAATTACGAAGATGTAAGAACCTCGGAGAGCTAAAGTGCTTCTGTTTATCCAGGGAAGAGGGCGGGAGGACTTGCTTCAGTCGGGTCGAGCTAGTATAACGTCCCGTAAATAACCAGACTTTCGCTGATATTAATTGTATTCAAATACTCGGCCTTATCCCCACCACCCGCCCGAAGCTGGCCCAAGGGTAACGCACCCGCGGTCGCGGGTGCGTTACCCTTGGGCCAGCTTTTTTAGTGAAGCAATGCGGTGAAAAAAGCATTGCTTCAACATTTATATAGAAGCGTCAGGGACCATACAGTACACTAGAGGGAAAATACGCCTGGTACAATGATCACAGCCCTCTCCCCGTATAGTTGGACCAGGTCATGGCTGTCAATCTGTAGAAAATGTGTGCTCCCTTGGAGTAGGGAGCAAAGATGAATAGTTCAAAAAACGCAACGATATGAATGAGGTAAGCCCAGTAAGTTGCCGCTTCCCATTCGGTAACGCGGATCAGCCAGGTGGCAAGACCGGTCAAAACTGCGAATATGATCAACCACAGAAGTAGCCAGTCGCCGTAGCTGGACTTATCTGCGTTCGGGTCGGCGAGGCGGCGATAGACAGCGATGGAAAGTCCCACCATGACAAGCGCGCTACCAATGATACCGAATGCTTTTGTCGGGCTGAATACCCCCCATGGTGAGTGCCATCCAAAAGCGTAATGGAAGAGGAAAGTTACACCGGTAGCTGCCAGCAGGAAGAGCAATCCATAAAAAATGGACAAATGGGCGTAATAAACTTTTTTACTTGATTGGCATTTCTTGAAATTGGAATGTTTGAATATTTGTATGACAGCCAGTATCAGACTTTGCCTAATAGTCAAACCACTACGATTATGGCTTGCCTCAGATGTCATCAGTCCTTTCCAGAAGCGCCTTATCCCGAACGCCAGTACTCCGAATACAAACGCAAACATAATAGCAAGGCCGTAATCACCATGTACCGACTCAATAAAATCGCTCAACACTATTTCACCATTGGCGCTAAATGTATTTGGATAGTGCAGGTCTCCCCATATCCAGAGCCACAGGACAACCAGGCCGACTGGTATAAGCAGTATCAGCGGGAGATATCGTGGTGAGGAAAATGCTTTTGCCAGGAAGCCGGGGAATGCGTATTCGCCTATGACCTTCTCTCTTATGGCTGCCAGAACGGTTCCCGGCTTTGCGTCACGAGGGCAGTTGGTGGAACAGTCCTCGCATCTCTGGCAAATCCATATGTCAGGATCTGTCATCAGCCTGTCTTTCAAGCCCCATTGTGCCCAGATCATTTCCTTACGGGGGAAGGGGTTATCGTGCGGTGCGATGGGGCACATAACAGTGCAGGTGCTGCACTGAAAGCATTGTTTTAGAGAGTCGCCGCCGCGACCGATTATTTCCTCAACGAACTTCCTGTTCGGTTTGATGACATGCGTTTCGTCCATTGGATATCCTCCGCGCTGTGTCTATTCGATCGCTTCAAGGACGAGCTCCGAGATATCCCTGACTTGCAGTGTATCCTCTTTTCCGGTGACCAGTACGGCATCATCGAACATGAGCATGCAATACGGGCAGGCCACTGCCAAGATTTCCGCTCCAAGTTCCGCGGCCTGTTCCACTTTGATCTCCGAGAATCTTTCACCCGGTGGTGTTTCCATCCATACACGACCGCCCCCGCCTCCACAACACATGGAGTTTTGACGATTATCCGGGAACTCGATCAATTCCAGGCCGGGTATGGCTTTCAGGATCCGCCGGGGCGCCTCGTATTCGTCGTTATGCCGCCCGAGATAGCACGGGTCATGATAGATAACCTTTTTATTTACTTCTTTGGAAAGCTTGATTTTCCCTTCCTGGATGAGCTGATCGAGAAGTTGAGTGTAGTGAACCGCTTCAAATTCCGCGCCAAACTCAGGATACTCGTTTTTGAATGTGTGATAACAGTGAGGAGATGTGGCAATTACCTTTTTGGCTCCATCAAAGGCCTCAATATTATTCTGGACCAGGCTTGTGAAGACCGTCTCATTCCCGCTCTTGCGTACGGCTTCGCCACAGCATTTCTCAGCGTTTCCGGCCACACCAAAGTTGACCCCCGCCTTTTTAAGTACAGCTGTTGTCGAGAGGGCCATTCTTCTTATCTTGCCATCATATGCCGGAATACAACATGGAACATAAAGGTATTCAGTATCTGGCGAAAACTGTTTTACTCCCGCGTCCTCGGCCCACTTGCTGCGCTTTTCTTCAGGCTCACCCATTGGATTTCCGAGGCCCTGAATGTTCTTCACCGTGAGCCTCAAAGAATCGGGCACCTTGGCTACCCCCATCTCGGCGACTATCTTTCGAAAAGCGCGCATAACATCTATGATTTCCACGCCTCTGGGGCAGCGAGAGACACAGGCGCCACAAGTGGCGCACGTCCAGATATCCTCATCAGCCAGGTCGATCAATCCGAACTGGGCCTTGTGCATGATAGTTCGGACAGAGAAGTTTCTTACCAGGTTCCACGGGCAGGTGCCGGTGCAGGTGCCGCATTGATAACATATTTTGAAAAGGGGTTGGTCCTCCTCTTGCATGAGGAGAATATCAACCGTCTCTTTATCCGGAGCTAAAGTCATGTTCGCTCTCCTTCGAGTCTGTTTTTATAATTTAATCCCCCTCACGTAAGGATGAGGGCGATTTACCAGATTTAAGAACGATGAATTACCTTCCTGCAATTTACTCATCCCTGAACCAATCTCGAGAGGGGTTATATTAGAATTCTTTCATAGGGTTGGGGCCGACCCTGTCCACTACTTCCATAAAGTCGTCGAAAATTTTCGTCAACTTCTGCCCCTCATCGATCTGGATTTGATGAACCTCAACCCGCTCCCGCTCGAGCATCAATCGATCAAGGGTTTCCTGGATCTTTTCGCTCCTGTATTCAGCCAGTTCACTCCCCTTCACGAAATGGCACTGATAATCATCACCGTGTACACATCCTATTAACAGAACGCCATCAAAGCCCTTATTCATGGCGTCATTGATCCACATCAGGTTTACTGACCCCAGACATCGCACGGGTATGACTCTTATCCAGGGATTGTATTCGATGCGATTGATTCCGGCTATGTCAAGAGCCGGATAGGCGTCGTTCTCGCAGACGAAGGCCAGCACCCTCGGCTTTTCCTCATCCTCTTCAGGTACCTCGATGGCCTTGAGCATGGAGCCGATAATGTCCACGGAATAATCGCTGAAGGAAATTATCCTCTCTGGACAGGAGCCCATGCATATGGCGCATCGGCGGCATCGAGTCGGATTTGGAATGGGATTTGTCTTTTCATCCTCGTCATACATTCCAAATGGGCATTCCATGGTACAGCGTTTGCACTGTGTACAGCGCGACATGTATAGCTCAGGGAAGCTCTGGTCCCAGGTTCTCGGATGTACCGCTTTGCTCCTTGCGGTTTGTTCTACGCACTGAATAGCCTTGAGCGCGGCACCGGCAGCATCATCGGCGCACGCTGCACTATCCTGAGGCTGTCTCAGGCAGCCGGTGGCATAGACCCCTGTTCGACGTGTTTCGTAAGGGAAACAGATGAAATGCGAATCCGGGAACCCGTATTTCAGGGTAGGCAACTCCGGTCCCTGACGGTACTTTAAATTCAGTGCCAGAGCGGCATACTTCCCGGAATCATCGGCTACGGGTATCTCCTGCTTGGTCTCCGGATCGTATTCAGTGTTACGAATTTCAGGGAGAGAGGTTGGAACCAATCCTGTAGCCAAGACTACAAGGTCCACTTCAACAGCTATATCTTCACCCAGGAGGGTGTCATTGACTCCGACGGTGATCTTTCCGCCATTGGGGGAGATCTCTTTTACATCACCTTTTGCCAGGAATATACCGGTTTCCTCCTGTGCCCGCTTGTAGAAATCCTCGTATTGCGCTGGCGTGCGCATATCTCTGTAGAAAATGTAGGCCTCCGCTTCAGGGTTTTGCTCGGTCAGGTACATGGCCTGCTTGAGAGAGGTCATGCAGCATATGGAAGAGCAGTAAGGAAGGTGCTCCTTGTCACGCTGGCCGGCGCACTGGATAAAGGCTACGCTTTGAACCTCTTTCCCATCAGAAGGCCGAACTATTGTCCCCTTTTGGGCCATTTCCTCCATCTCGAGGTTGGTTATTACATCAGGCGATTTACCGTAGCCCAGATGCGCAAGATTGCTGGCATCATATGGTCTAAATCCAGTGGCCTGGATGATGGACCCTACACAGAAGGTATCGCCATTCTTGAGCTGGATGTCGAAGAAACCGGGACTGCCAGTTGTCTGGTCTACCTCCGTTCCGACGTGAACTGAAATCTTTGCGTTGTCTTCGATTTTCTTGATGAGAGATTCTATCCCGGTATCCTGCAAATCCCGATACGGCGGAGTTTTAGGATAGAGTTTGTGAAGCCTGTTGAGCATGCCGCCCAGACGCGGCTCCTTTTCTACCAGGTGAACAGAGTAACCGGCCCTGGCAACTTCAAGCGCAGCCGTCAAACCACTGATACCTCCCCCAACCACCATAATGTCCTTATTGATTGTCTCCTCAGGCTGATAGGGTTGCGGGACGGTAGCCTTTTTGGCCCTGGCACAACCCATCCGGATATAATCCTCAGCCAGCATCTGGGTATCCTCATCGTTGGCCGGATGGCACCAGATGCCCTGTTCTCTCAGGTTTACTCGTTCAGTGTATACAGGTGGCTCAAATACAAAGGCGTTGGTTTTTGAGCGTTGCGAGCATGCGGCGATAACCACGCCGTTGATTCCTTCACTCTCGATGTCTCCCCTGATCAGTGCCAGCCCTTCCTCGCCGCACATGTATTCATGGGTTTTGCAGAGCGCGGCCTTTCCATCTTTGCTGGCAACTCCGCACAGCGCATCAACATCGAGGGCATCACCGATACCGCAACCGGTACAAACATAGACACCTACTTTATCAGCCATTATGCTCCTCCACCTACGACGGATTGAATTGCCTTTATCGTTGCTCCCGTGGCATCCATTACCGAACTGGAAACGTCAGTCGGCCGTTTGGCGCAACCTGCACCAACGATACCAGCGTTATCAGGGGCAACAAAGCCGTAGTCATCATAGTTTACATCGCCCGGGAGTCTCTCGTCTGCTATAGATGGGACCAGACCTGTAGCCAGTACCACCATTTCTATCTCGGGGTTGATCTTGTTACCCGCGGCTATATCCTCAACCTCCAGCTTGAGGCTGCCACCACTTACTTCCGTGATCTTGGCTACCTTACCTTTTATTAGAGAGACGTTTTCCATTTCCTGAACTTTCACCAGGAAATCCTCAAGATAGCCCTGAGCTCTTATATCTATATAAAACATGGAAATTTGACAGTCGGGATATTGCTCCTTAACGTAATTGATCTGTTTCAGGGAGCCCATGCAGCAGACACCGGAGCAATAGGGGAGGTGATTCTGGTCCCTGGAGCCGGCGCACTGAACGAAAGCTATACTTTTCGGTTCAGCGTTATCCGAAGGCCTAAGGATTTTACCACCGGTTGGACCGTCTACAGCGGCAAGCCTCTCCATCATCGCGTTTGTGATTACATTGGGGGCCTGGCCGAAAGCGAGATTATCCAGTTTGGTAGCATCGTAGGGCTTCCATCCGGTCGCTATGACGATACCGCCGGTCTTTATTTCAAGCGTCTCCTCGGTCATTCCCAAATCGATCGCGTTATATGCACAGGCTTCCACGCATTTGCCACACTCGGTGCCCGGACAAACTTCCCTGTCTATAGTGTATTTCATCGGGAAAGCCATGCCACTTGATAGATAGATAGCCCTGGTTTTGTCCATGCCATAATTGAAATCGTTGGCCCTTTCAACCGGACATACTTCGGCACACTTGCCACAGGCAGTGCAGTTATCGTTGACCATACGCGGGGTTACTTTGACGGTTACGTCATAATTCCCTGGGTTGCCAGAAATATTCTTTATCTCCCCCTGAGTAATGACGCTGATTTTCGGGTTGTTTTTAATCCGCCTGTAGTTTATCTCCATTCCGCAGTCAGGGGCGCAGAGCTTCGGGAAATACGAGTGCATCCTGCTAACTCTGCCACCCAAATAGGGGCCTTTCTCGATCAGGGTTACGTTGTAACCAACCTCAGCAGCTTCTGCAGCTACAGTTACACCGCTGATGCCCCCTCCGATGACCGTAATACTGTCTTGAGAGACCATAGTTCCTCCCTCTATTAAAGTATCAATCCGTTTTATTCGACTTATTCCGACTCCCAGCCCAGGGCGCGCGTCCCTTTCTCCAGTTCCTCATCCTTTAAAATCATGGTATCTTCGTGAAAAAGGGCGAACGGCAGCCATTTGGCCAGCACGAATTCCAGTAATGCCTCATCGTCTTGATAAATCTGCTCTTTTACCTCCTCTTTCACTTCAAAGCGATTGAAGAAGCTGCTGCCCAACAGCATTTCCCGGAAACCGTCCAGGTCGTAGCAGGCTTTGAAGAAAACCTGCTGCTTTCTCTCACCGAGTTCCTTTCTTTGTTGAATATGGGGATGCAGGGACAGCTTCATATAGGAATCCGATTTCCTGTTATATGTGCCGACATCCTGATCGTCCAGCCATTCTTTGACCTTCCATTCTTTGGATTCCTTGAATCCCTCGCAGAATGTTTCCTCCTGGTCTACGATGAAGCAGAACTCCTCTCCTTCATCGGGCCGGGTTTTCGATGATGCCAGGCCCAGGGGATACATCCGGCATGACCACGGCCTGTCGTTATATATAGTACATAATCCTTCATCGGATACAAAGGGACACCTCTTATCTTCATCGTCCTCCCTCATTTTAAGAAGGACTACGGGGAGTTGATTTTCATCCAGTACCAGAGGTGTTGTGTATTTCTCAAGGAATTCAGTCGAGTGAATTCCTGTGGCGTTCTTCATACGAAGAACGTCATAAGGCGTGAGAAAAATATTCACGTTGCCACAGCATTTACCAAAACAAGATACTCCCGGGTGGCAGGAAAACTTGAATTTATCGTCGAGTGATAGCCTTGGGTAGTCGCTGAGGATTCTTTCCTTATATTCTTCAAAGTTATTCATTATTATCCACAAGAAGACTCCAGGCACCTTCAGAGGTGCCTGGAGTCCCCGGCTTCGGTTACAATTTAGCTCCCGATCTTACTTTACAGTTTCTTAAAGGCATTGTCCAGTTCAATCAGCATATCTTGTAAATAGGTCGCTCAATCGTTTGCATCTCGCCTGACTTGGGATCCATTTTGATGTTGACGAACTTGAGCCAGTTATCATTATCCATCTTTGGCGTATCCGCCCTGAAGTAGTATCCCGGCCAGCGAGTCTCCTCACGTGCATACATGGTACGGATGTGAGTCTCAGCCTGCATTGTACGGTGCAAGCACTCCCAGGAACGCATCAGTTCGTGAAGCTCCCGGGCGCAAAGCTTTTCGGAGTCCTCTTTGAGGAATGCAAGCAGCTCAAGTCCGATATCCATGTACGCCTTATTGGTCTGGAACTGGGCCGCAACGCCGGCGGCGTACTCATCCATGATCTTCTGCAGTCGGTACATATACTGCTCGGGAACGATATAATTCTCGTTGATATCCGGGTCAGTCGTCTGCTCACAATTTTCTGCGAAGATATCCAGTGGCTGAAGGGCCTTCTTTTTCAGCTCCTCAACCTGAGCCGCATCAACGTTTGGCTGGCTGTTGTTATCTACTATATAGGCGATGGCGCCCTTACCGGCGATTCGTCCCTCGGTGGTGGAGCCATCGGAGAACTTGTGACTGGAGGCGCCGGAGGCGTCACCGGCACCGAACAAGCCCTTGACGGTTGACATTCGGTTGTAGCCCCAGAAATAATCCGACTTGGATTCCGCTGTCTGCAGGTCTTCGGGACCGCTCAGCCAGGCACCGGAGGCACCTGAGTGGGAACCGATGAAGTACGGGTCGCACGCCTGCAACTCGGAGGGTTTCTCCTCTGGAGCGGTGTTTGTGCCGGCCCACAGTATGGCCTGGGAGATGGTCATATCGAGGAAGTCCTCCCATGCCTCGGCCTCAACCTCTTTCACACGTTTCTTCCGGGCTTTCTCATCGGGCTCTGCCTCGACGATCTTTTTCATGGCCTCTTCAGTTCTCATAAACGCAGGTCCCTTGCCCTCCTGCTGGTCCATCATCATAAGCCAGTTTCTGAGATTGGCGGGTATAGGTTTGACCAGGCCATAGGGAGCCCATTTCTCCAGCTCGTCTTTGTTCTCTACCATATATTCGCCACCGAGTGCCGTTGTGGCGCGCGATTTGAACAGCAGGAACCAGGCCCCGACCGGGCCATATGCATCTTTAAAACGAACCGGTATGAACCGAACTTCCTGGCAGGTATGCTCGGCACCGGCCTGCATCATGAAGTAGCAACTTGAACCGCTGTTGAATGGAGGATACCAGCTACGACCGAATCCTTCACCGGTAGACCTGGGCTTGAAGACATGCACCGCGCCGCCCATCGCACAGACTACGGCCTTGGCTTTAAAGACGTAGAACTTGTTCTCACGCACGCTGAATCCGACAGCTCCGGCAATCCGGTCGCCATCTAGAATCGGCTCGGTGATGAAAACGCGCTCGTAAATCTCGCCGTTATCGCCCAGTTCCGCCATAGCGTTCTTGGCCGCCTCGGCAACGATGATCTTATAGGATTCACCATTGATCATTACCTGCCAGCCGCCCTCAAACACATAGTTGCCTTCAGCGTCAGTCCAGATGGGAAGGCCCCACTGCTCAAACAGGTGAACTGTACCGTCGACGTGTCTGGCAATGTCATATACCATGTCCTCGCGGCTGACTCCCATGAGGTCCTGGCGGACGTACTCGACGTAATCCTCCGGTGTCTTGCCACGGCTGGCCATGCCGATGTACTGGTTCAGAGCGGAAAGCCCCATGGCTACGGCACCGCTTCTGTCCATAGCTGCCTTGTCTACGAGGGTTACTTTAACGTTGTTTTTCTTTGCCCAGTGGGCTGCTTCAACCGCAACACCACAGGCGGCCATACCACCGCCGATTATCAACAGGTCAGTGGTAACTTCTACAGTTTCGAAATCGCTTGATTTTAATACCATCTTTATCCCCCCCAATATTACTTCTTGATTGTCGGAAGCTCGGCTAATTTCAGTGATTCGGGCTCCGTAAACAGCAGCGGGCTCTTCAGGTCATCCGCTGCCGGGTCCGTCTTGAAATTGCCGTCCGGCTTGGCTGTGCCCTCGGGTGTGGTCCTGATGGGGAACTTGAATCGCTTCAGGGTTCCGTTCCTGAATTTCACAGTCCACATGATGTCCTCAGAACCCCGGAGCGGAGTGGCCTGTGCTCCCATGGGCACGAAGTCCGCATAACCCCTTACAGCCATAGCCTGCTGGGGGCAGATCTTAACACAGCACATGCATTCCCAGCACATTTTTGGGTCGCGGTTGTAGGCTTTCATTTTGTCAGTATCGAGCACCATCAGGTCGTTGGGGCAGATGTACTGACAGGCGGTCTTGTCCTGGCCTTTGCAGCCATCGCATTTTTCTACGATTACATAACTTGGCATACATTTCCTCCTTATTACAGTTTGCCTTGAAACAGACAATCGGGATAACCACTATCACCTTTTTCTACTGCGGTTCACCTCCTCTCTAATGCAGGATCTGTTTATTGTCTATCCTATGCTTTCGCTCTCGGATCGTTCCGATAGTAATCCATCAGTACCTCGGCCACCTCCGGTCTGGAGAATTCAGGTGGCAGGTATTCACCGTTCGAGAGAATCTCCCGTGTTCTGGTTCCCGAAAGCATGAGGTAATCTTCCTGAGAATGGGGGCAATCTCGTATCATCACGATATCCTGGCATTTGTTGCACCAGACGGTATGGTCGCCCCTGTAGATATTGATCTTCAACGCGTCCTTGGGAATCTCGTCGAATATCGTCTGGGCGTCAAACGGTCCGTAATAGTCTCCCACGCCGGCATGGTCGCGTCCGGTAATCAGGCATGTGGCCCCCATGTTCTGGCGGAAAATCGCGTGCAGCAGGGCCTCCCTGGGTCCGGCGTAAAGCATATCAAAACCGTAACCCGTGATTAGTGCCGAGTTGGGCGGGAAGTACTTGTCCACCATTATTCTGATACAGGCATCGCGAACATCGGCGGGGATATCGCCCTTCTTGAGTTTGCCCAGCAACATATGAATTACCGCTCCATCGGCGTTCTCCGCTTCCATTGCCATCTTTACCAGGCCTTCGTGCGCGCGGTGCATGGGATTGCGCGTCTGGAAAGCCACGACCCTTTTCCAGCCCCTTTCCTTGATGAGCTCTCGCATTCGCTCGGCGGAGCAGAATGTTTCCGGAAACTCCTTCTCGAAATAAGAAAAGCTCAATACCTGTATGGGGCCCGCAATGAAAAACCTGCCCTGATCCATCCAGACAGAGACACCGGGGTGTTTCATGTCTGTGGTTCCGAATATCTGCTCGGCCATTTTTGTCATTTGCTCATCGGTAGCTTCGTCAATTCGCTCAACATCCTGAATGGCCAGAACCGGATTGCCTTCGACGTTTGGGTCGCGAAGAGCTATTCGCTTGGCGTCTTTTATCGGTGAAGGGTCCTTTACCACGTTAACAATTGGAACAGGCCAGAAGAGACCGTCTCTGGTCTCCATCTTCTCAGCAACCTTGAGCGATTCCTCCAGGTCCATGTAGCCTTTCAAGGGATTGAAATACCCACCGCCAAGCATGACCGCGTTGGCGGCCGCCTGCGAACAGACGACGATAGAAGGCAGGCTTTCAGCTTCTTTAAGTAGTTCTGCCCGTTTGGCATCATCGAATACATACAGCGGATTAAGGGTGTCGGAGCCATGGGGTTTAATTAGATCATCAGCCATTTTCTCTCCCGTAATTTGATTTTTTGGGAATGTATTTCATGGTATAAAAATATAGCAGGTACACACCCCCTTGATACTAGTCAAATGCTAACACTGCCGGTGCGCAGGGGGCATCGTCTGGCCGACTTACTAAAAGGCGAAAAAAAGACCTAGAAAGGAAAGCCGGTTTTTAAGTATATATGCGTAGTGAGGTTTTGTCAGGTTAAGTATAATGAGTTATAATAAATAGGTACGATGGCGGATGGACAAGGATAAAAGAACTATTGTTACCTGGAAACACCAATTTCAATGTAAACCATTCACAACATGTGTGAGTTAATCGGCATTGATACTGCGCTGCAATATGTCAGTAACAATGCTGTGTCCGGGGCACAGGAAAGAGTGTAAGAGTTGCACGTGTAGCCCGGGGAAGGTATAATGTTGCTGCTATGAGTCCCACAAAAATAAAGGTAATAATAGCTGATGACCACAAGGTTGTGCGTGAGGGGACGAGGGAGCTTCTACAAAAGGAAAAGGATCTGGAAGTAGTGGGGGAGGCGGGTGACGGCGCGGAGGCGGTTGATCTGGTCAAGCGGCAGAAACCCGATGTCGTCATCATGGATATCGCAATGCCGGGTGTCAATGGCATTGAGGCGACAAAACAGATCAAGGCCTTCAATCCCAGAGTAGCAGTACTGATACTCACGGGGTACGAATATGATCAGTATGTTTTCGCATTGCTGGAGGCGGGCGCCGCTGGTTATCTACTGAAAGATGTTCGGGGGCAGGAACTAATAGCGGCGATTCGCGCGGTTCATGCGGGAGAGTCAGTGCTCCATCCTGTCGTGGCAAGAAAGGCTCTGGATCATTTTGTACATCCAGGTGAAAAGGAGGAAGCACCTAAGGTTCAGACTTTAACCGACAGGGAGACTGAGGTGCTGAGGCTTGCCGCTAGGGGGCGGGGGAACAAGGAAATAGCAGCCGAACTGGATTTAAGTGTGCGAACTATTCAGGCCCATCTGGGTAATATATTCAATAAACTAAAGGTAGGCTCGCGTACCGAGGCGGTAATTGTGGGGCTGAAGAATGGTCTGCTATCGCTTGAGGATATAAAGGAAAATTAAATTGGCGGGAAAGAGGCTGATTCTTCTTTCGGACGAAGATGAACCGCTCAAGTTTTACTCGAACGCGGAAGATACGTAAGTTATGCATTTAACATTATTATGAAAGAGAAACGGGCCAGAAACCTCAAGTCACCTCATAAACTTTCATCGCTCAATTCGGAAACTACCCGGCAGGGTGAAAAGATGGATCCAGGTAGTGGCGCACCCTCCCTCACAGGAGAACAGCGGCTGGCGGCAATGAGCGCCATATCCGACCTGATCACCCAGTCTCTTGAAGACCAGGAGGTTTTATCTCTGGCCAGTGACAGGATACAGGAGGTGCTCGGAGCCGATGCCATTCTGGCATTCCTTCTGGATGAAAGTGGCCAAAACCTTATTCTTCAATTGTACCAGGGCGTTTCGGATGAGTTCGTAGCCGGGGTTAAGACCATTATGGTAGGCGAAGGGTTCAATGGCAGGGTGGCCGAAACCGGAGAGGCTCTGGTGATAGATGATGCGACCAACAATCCGTTATTACACAAGAAAGTAGTGGTAACCGAGGGAATTAAGTCTCAATTAATTGTTCCGCTGAAAGCCAAGGGCACTGTGATAGGAACCCTGTGTGTGGCGAGGCGTACACCGGTCAAGTTCTCTTCTGACGAGATTGGCCTGTTGAGCAGCATTGGTAATCAGATCGGCTCCACGCTCGAGAATGCGCGCCTCTATCAGGAAATGAAGCTCACACTGCGGCAACTTCAGAGGTCAGAGGAGCGCTACAGGGATCTCTTCGAAAACGCCAGCGATGCTATATGGGTCCATGATCTCAAGGGAGAGACTCTGGCTGCGAACGCGGCATGTGAAAAGGTCACCGGATATACCGCGAGAGAGCTGAAAAGAATACAGATTGATCAACTGATGGATTTGTTCGGGAAATCATGCATAGATAGTATTGAAGAAGCTCTGCTCAATAGGGAACCCGTCGACCACCGCTGCGAAGTAAAGCTGGATAGAAAGGATGGGAGCAAAGGGATCGTGGAGCTGACAACCAGCTTAATTGCTCATGAGGGTGAGGTAATGGGGTTTCAACATGCCGCCCGTGACGTTACAGATGAAAGGCGCATGCAGGAAAATCTCCGGTATTATCTCCAGCAGGTTACCCGTGCGCAGGAGGAAGAGCGAAAGCGAATAGCACGTGAACTGCACGATGAGACGCTCCAGAATCTCATCGTCATCTCCCGTCAACTGGAGAAGATAACTTCCAGTGAAGCGCTCTGGGAGGAGAGCCTGGAGGTGGTGCGGGGATTGAAGAAGCAGATAGAGGCGGCGGTCCAGGAGATTCGCCGGTTCAGCCATGACCTCAGGCCCTCTGTGCTTGATGATCTCGGTTTGTTGCCGGCAATTGAGCTTCTGGCTGATGATCTGGAGAAGCAGGGTATTTCCACCAGTTTCAAGGTGATAGGCGAGGCTCGGCGTCTGGCGCCCGAGGCTGAAGTTATGCTGTTTCGCATAGCTCAGGAGGCGACCAGGAACATCTGGCGACATGCCGATGCCACACAGGCGGACGTGACTCTGGAGTTCGTGGATTCAAAGTTCAAAATGCGCATTGCCGATAATGGAAAGGGGTTCAGGCTGCCACAGAGGCTCGGGGATCAGGCCAGTTTGGGAAAGCTCGGTCTGGCGGGCATGCAGGAACGGGCGAGGTTGCTTGGAGGGACCATGAAACTGGATTCTAAACCCAATAAGGGTACCACCATATTGATTCAGGTCAGAGTTTGAATTAGGGTTTTATGAAGCCAGGCAGTCTTCAGGGTAAATTTCGTCGCCGATTTTGTGCATGTAAAGGATTGTTTGAACAGGGGCCGACTTCCGGGGTGTGGGGATATACCTCGTATCGAATCCCCCCGGTATTGGGGATTGATCAGAGCCCCCTAAGCTCTTGTACCTATTAGTGATTTGGTTATTATGCCTACATGATATATGGGTTAGTAGGCATTTGTGCTTAAGGCAAGTGAAAATTATCTAAGCCTTTTGTTTGGTCGAAAGATAAGCCTGCCTGCCGATGCTTGGCCGATGAAGCGGGTGATACGATTAACCTTGTGAACTGCATGTTCACATAATATGGAGATTCAATATTGGTCCCCTGGAAACAGAAGGGTATTTTAAGGGGGTCAAAGATATTGATGATAAAATCTATCGAGAACGGAAAAGGAGGTTAGGTTTATGAGTGAAACCCCGATGATGGATGATCTTGAGAAGGGACCATGGCCCAGTTTCGTAACTGAACTCAGGCGAGCGGGGAAGTCGAACGCAAAATTGAAGGAGTCAGCAAATGATCTGCTCAAGCAGCTTGAAGCGGCTTTCCATGAAAAACAGGGGTTATGGAAGCACGGGGGAATAGTTGGTGTGAAGGGGTATGGAGGCGGAGTGATCGGACGGTATCATCAACGGCCGGAAGATTATCCTGCTCTTGAGGCTTTTCATACAATGCGAGTGAACCATCCCTGTGGATGGTTTTATACCACTGATAAACTCCGCGAGGTATGTGATATCTGGGACCGTCACGGCTGTGGATTGACAAACATGCATGGTTCAACGGGAGACATCATTTTCCTGGGGACAACCTCTGATGAGCTTCAGCCCACATTTGACGATCTATCTGATCATGGGTGGGATCTGGGAGGCTCCGGTTCAGCTTTAAGAACACCGACCGGTTGTGTCGGACCCGGTAGATGCGAATGGGCCTGTTTCGACACTTTGGATTTCATTAATGACGTTACCCAGGAGTTCCAGAGTGAAATCCACCGCCCGCCCTATCCCTACAAAACCAAGATCAAAGCATCAGGTTGTCCGAACGATTGTGTGGCGGCAATTGCCAGGTCGGATACTGCGGTAATAGGCACATGGAGAGATGAACTGCGGATCGATCAGGATGCTGTCAAGGAATATATCGACAGCGGGTTCGACGTTCAAAGATTCGTGGTAGACTATTGTCCGACAGAAGCGCTGGAGATGGTCAACGGGAAATTAGAGCTTGCCCGTCCGGAGGACTGTGTTCGATGTATGCACTGCATCAATCTGATGCCCAAGGCGATCAGGCCGGGCACGGATACCGGCGTAACCATTCTGGTTGGCGCCAAAGCTCCGGTGATTCATGGAGCGGTCCTTTCTACGGTGCTGATTCCGTTCATGAAGATGGAGTCTCCATATACCGAGTTCAAAGAATTCTGGGAGAAGGCCATGGACTGGTGGGATGAGAATGGCCGAATCAGGGAAAGATTGTCGGAGCTCATCGATCGCGTCGGAATGGAGGAGTTCCTGAGGGCCATGGATCTGCCAGCCGTACCGCAGATGGTAAAGGTACCGAGGGCTAACCCATACATCTTTTGGAGACATGCAACGCCACCTAAAATCGAGGATATCCGTAACTGGGATATTATGAAGAAATAGGTGGTTTGGGTATATATTAAATTCAAACGAGGAGAAGAAACAGATGGCGAAAACAGATATAGGCCCCCCGTATTACTACGATATGATGCCTGAAGTATGTAAGAACAATTACGGGAAATGGAAATATCACGAAAATATCAAGACCGGCGTTTTCAAGCATGTAGGTGAGTCCGGCGATGAACTATACACCGTTCGGTGCGGTTCACCAAAGCTGGTATCCACGGAGTTCATTCGGGATCTGTGTCAAATTGCCGACAAATACTGCGATGGACACATGCGGTTCACCAGTCGTTATAACCCTGAGTTCCTGACTACCAAGCAGGAAAACGTTGAGAAGATCGTTGAGGAATGTCAGAAGCTGGGCCTCCCTGTTGGTGGAACCGGAAGGGGTATTTCCAATGTTATTCACACCCAGGGATGGATTCACTGTCATACTCCAGCCACTGATGCCTCCGGCGTGGTCAAGGCGTTGATGGATGAGCTTTATCCATATTTCACGGGAGAGAAAACACTTCCTCATAAATTACGACTTTCCCTGGCCTGTTGTCTGAATATGTGTGGTGCTATTCATGCCTCAGACCTGGCGGTAGTTGGTGTGCATACTACAATTCCAGAAGTCCTTCACGACACCTTCGCCGCTCAGTGTGAAACACCTACCACTATGGCTGGATGTCCTACTGGTGCCATTCGGCGGCATCCGGACAAGGAAATCAAGAGCGTGGTTGTAGATGAAGAAAAGTGCATGTACTGCGGAAATTGTTACACAATCTGCCCGTCCATGCCGATCGCAAATCCGGAACAGGATGGCGTAGCTATTTTTGCGGGTGGAAAGGTTTCCAACGCGCGGAAACCCCCGAGGTTGTCTCGCGTTATTATTCCGTTCATTCCGAATAACCCGCCCCGATGGCCGGAGCTGGTAACCGTCATCAAGAACCTGGTAGAACTATATGGAGAGCACGCCCGGCCCTATGAGCGGTTCGGGGAATGGATCGAGCGTATTGGTTATGAACAGTTTTACAAACTGGCGGGGATACCATTCACGGCACAAAATATTGATGACTTCGAGCTATCGCGCGAGACATTACGAGCCACGACCCAATTCAAGTGGTAGGAGGTGGCCAAAATGGCCGACCAGGAATTAAAAGACAAGATAGTTGAGTGGTTTCATAAGAAGTCCACGGGTGAGAAAAAGAAGTTTTACATGAAAGACGTGGTCAAGGCCATGGCCGCTGATTACCCCAAAAAAGAGGTTCAGCAGGCGCTGAACGAGCTTATTGAGGAGGAGCGGGTGGTGTGGTTCTCTACGGGGAGTACCAATATGATTACGTTGCCTGAGTTTTTTAAGGGATAAAGTGCGATTCTAAGACGCAACCCGGATTCTTGTTGCGGAAGTTGTGAGTAAAACAACAAATGAAGTGGGTGTGATCTGGTTAGGTGGATCACACCCTACTTCAATCAGCAGGCCTCGGTGAAGTTAATGAATAGTGCAGGAACTGGCTGTCGTGGGGTGTTAATCTCCGCCCCGCAGGGGCGTTCGGGCAAGACTATTGCAAGCCTGGCGCTTTGTGCATCTTTCAAGAAAAAGGGCTGGGTGGTTCAACCGTTCAAGAAAGGACCTGATTATATAGACCCTTCATGGCTGTCGGAAGCCGCCGGACGTAACTGCCGTAACCTTGATACGTTCTTGATGCCCGAAGAAACAGTAACCGGTTCTTTCTATCGATCTTGTCAGGGAGCCGATCTTGCGGTTGTGGAAGGAGCCATGGGATTATACGACGCCCCGGATTCAACGGGATGGGGTAGTACGGCGCATCTTGCGCGGTTGCTCAGTCTTCCTGTTATACTGGTAGTCGATTGTACCCGCATGACGGGCAGCGTAGCAGCTATGGTAAGTGGATATCAGCATTTTCAGCCGGAGATTACAATCGGTGGCGTTATTTTCAACAACGTTGCCGGAAACCGGCACCATCAAAAACTGGCATCGGCTGTGGGGGAGCATTGCAAAATCCCGGTCGTTGGCAGCATTCCCCGATCAAAAAATCTCAGCATGACGCAACGACACCTGGGTCATATTCCGTTTGTTGAAAAGGATGGAGCCGGGTACATAATAGACAGGATAGTCAATAATATTGAACCGCACCTTGATCTTGACGCAATCATGTCAGTGGCGGACACGTTCGAGCCGGACGAGGCGGTCAGTCATGGAATCGCAAGTGGCGGTCAGAGCAAAGATGTGGCCCGAATCGGGGTTTTTAGGGATAAGGCATTCAACTTCTACTATCCCGAAAACCTGGAGGCATTGAGTCAGGCAGGTGGGAAGCTGGTTTACATAGATTCCGTTAATGACAGATTGCCCGAAATCGATGGTCTTTATATAGGTGGTGGATTCCCCGAGTTTTTCCTTGAGGAACTGGAGGGAAATAAGCTTCTGCGCAATGATATAGCCATGGCGGTAGAGGGAGGGTTGCCTGTGTATGCGGAATGCGCTGGCTTGATGTATTTAAGCAGGAGCATAACCTGGAAAGGGCGATCACATCAAATGGCAGGTGCGCTATCAATTGATGTAGAGTTGCTGGAACGCCCTCAAGGTCATGGCTACGTGGAAGCAGAGATCAGTGAAGATAACGATTTTTATCCGCTGGGAACAATGATAAAAGGGCATGAGTTCCATCATTCAAAGATCAGCGGAAAAGAGAAACTGAATTTTGCTTGTAAGATCAAGCGGGGGCATGGGATGGGTAACGGCTCGGATGCGATAATATATAAAAACGTATTTGCTACCTATACTCATATACACGCGTTGGGTAACCCCTGCTGGGCTGATGCGTTTGTTTCATTGGCTGTCAGGCAATGTGGAAGCCAGCGCATGTTTTCTTTGTCGAGCAGTTAAAATTTTAAACAGGGAGGTATTAATAGATGGCAACCAAGACACTGGGTGGACAGGAAATCACAATTGATGAGGACGGTTTTATTCAGGAGCCGGATAAATGGAATGAAGCCGTAGCGGAGGATCTGGCCAAAGAGGAGGCCAATCAGAGCCCGATGGGGGAGGATCACTGGAAACTGGTAAACTTCATTCGCCAGTACTATATGGATTATGAAACCGCACCTGCAATCCGAATGCTGTGCAAGAAGACCGGATTCAAGCTCAATTATATATACGAGATGTTCCCCAAAGGTCCGGCGGCTGGTGCCTGTAAGGTAGCAGGCCTGCCTAAGCCGACGGGTTGCGTTTAGGGCTGGTCAATCAAAAAAGCGCGTCAGATACTGTGTTTAATTGGCAAGGGTGCCGGGTTTTCCGTAACAATCTTAATCTGTGATGTGAGTAATCCAAACATAGTCTCAAATAGTATGAGACAAGAGTTGGTTGGGTCTTGGCAGGAATAAGGAGTTGTAAAACACGGATACCTATGTCACTCACACGAAAAACCAAAACAGACAAAAATATCTATAATAACCTTATTGTGGAGGCTGG
>JAWOBX010000061.1:0-17684 GCA_046484125.1 Dehalococcoidia bacterium
ACACGCTAAAGCTGTTATGGGGAGGGGCGAGGGGTACCTCGCTGCGTTCCGACCCGCCGAAAAGATACTTCTGCGTGGGTTGCTTCCATCCACTCGATGCCACGGCGGAGGTATTCAACGTGTACAACCGGGTGGGGGAGAAGTATGGCATGAACCGGGGAATGCTCTGGTGGGTGTGCCAGAACTATGCCAACGCCTTCCCGGTCTACGTGTATGACGAGCTGGAGGGAGCGGATAGGGCGATTGAGGCCACGAGGGAGGTGCGTGAGGGGTGGACAGCGGCCGGTGCTGTTCCCGATTATCCCGGGCCGAACCCGGATTGCACTCCTGATATCGTTCCGGAGTACCTGGATTTGTATGCCAGGATCAAGGGGGCTCTGGATCCCAATGACATAATGCACCGGGGAATGTCACCGAAGGTGGAAAGATAGTATTTAGAAGGTAGAATTGTCGGGATTTGTCGTTTGCCCTGTATCAAGTACGGAATGACAAGTTTTGGGGTTTCGGGGCCGGTGCCGTAAGAAAGAATGCAGGAGTCAGAATACAGAATGAAGGAGGGGTGCGCTCTCTCTCGCCACTTTTTTCTATGGTGTATTGATACCGATGTGGTGTAATCGTAGCGCGACCCTTTCAGGGTCGCCTCGGGCGAGGCTGAAAGGGTCGCGCTACGGAAAGGTTTTCGAGAGACGATTTGGCGAATTCACCAGATTGGAAACACGCACCAGAGTGGGGAGAGATTAGCGATCAGGGTCGGGAACCGAACTCCCTTGTATCCCGGGGGAAATCCCCCTTTAGTCCCCCTTTGAGTAAAGGGGGAAAGAATAGTACGGGACATGCCTTTCCGAAAGAGGGAGAAACCGGTCAGTGACCAAATACAGTCTGAACCCCCTCTTTGCTAAAGAGGGGGTGGCGCGTCAGCGCCGGGGGCGTTTTCCCGCCGGGGGCTTCCGGGGTTTCCCCTCGGATTCACAGGGCTGGCGGGCGGGAGTTGACCGCCGGAGGCGTAGAGATCCCCGATCAGGGTCGGGAACGACAGATGAGTAAGGGTTACGGGGCCGCGAGAGATTAATGGGTGGATGGGCGGGCAAAGAAAAAACCTTGGAGATAGTTTAATGGAATACGAGTTACTTGAAAAGCATAAACCGGTCATCTTCAACTGCCAGGTTTGCAGCGTATGCCAGAGAGGCCCCTGGAATCCGTATCCGCCGAGGGGACCGACATCCGACCGGTTGTGTCCTGAATATGAGAAGTTCCGGACCCTCACTCATTCGGCTCTGGGCCGTATTCAGGCCGCCCGCTGGATGCTGGAAGGTCAATACGAGCCGACGGAGGATTTCGTAAAGGTGCTTTATGATTGCCTGCTCTGCGGGGCGTGCAGTACCGTCGGATGTGTGGTGGATAAAGACCACGTGCCGATGTTCCGTGATATGCGGGCCGACCTGGTGAACATTGGTATATTGCCACCGGAGCCTTTCAGGAAGACTGCCGCCGTGATAGAAAAGGAGGGCAACCGGTTCGGCAGGCCGCGAGAGGAGCGAGGTAAGTGGGCTGAGGGGATGGATATCCCGGTGCAGGCTGATCTGGTATACTTCGCCGGATGCGTGGCTTCATACCGTGCCCCTCAACTGGCGCAGGCCACGGCCAGGATGCTACAGCATTCGGGAACCACGTTTGCGATCCTGGGGAAGGAGGAGCAATGCTGTGGCAGTCCACTGGTGAGCTCCGGACAGACGGAGCTTTTTGAATCGGTTGTTAGGAGCAATATCGCGGCATTGAAAAAGGCGGGAGCGAAGCAGGTGGTGACCTCCTGCGCGTGCGGGTACAATGTTCTCAAGTTCGATTACCCAAAAGTTGCGGGTGAGCTGGACTTCGAGGTGATTCACATCACCGAGCTGCTGGCGAAACTGCTTGAGGAAGGCAAACTCGAACCGGCGAACGCTGTTAACGCGAAGGTGTCATACCAGGACCCGTGCCACCTTGTCCGGCTGGGAGGCAAGGTAATCAAGGAGCCAAGGCAGGTTATCAGGAGTATACCAGGTGTCGACCTGGTGGAAATGGAAGGCAGTGGCAGGGATACGCAGTGCTGCGGGCGCTTCCCGGTTGAACTGCCGGAGCTTTCCATGATGACCGGCACCAACAGAGTAAACGACGCCATAGACTGCGGAGCGGATACCATAGTGACAGCCTGTTCTTTTTGCGACTGGAATCTGAGAAGGGCAGCGAAATCAACCGGTGCTGATATCGAGGTGATTGATATCGGACAGTTTCTCAGCCGTTCTCTTGGAATTGAGCTCTAGTGTGAGTCCCTAACGCTTTTATACAAATGTTACGAAATGCCGTTTTCACCGCGTTGCTTCACATAAAAAGCTGACTACTCCGGTGAGTGGTGGGGATAAGGCTGAGTATTTGAAGAGACTCTTTTCAGTAAGTGGCGACTTCGCCCGGTCTGAGGGTGCCCCCCGGATTCAAATTTCCCCAAGTTTTGGGAATTAAAAGGGGTTGGGGGGGTTGATAAGAGTTACCTTAATTCGAATTGTTTGAAAGGATGCACATGGAAACTCCTGAAATCGTATTGCAGGGTAAGGAAAATGGCGAGGGCATGATTATTCGCTACCGGTCCTCCAGGGGAACGGAGGTTTTCGGGCTGGCGGTGCCGAATTTGTGGGGAGGGGAGGGGTGGGATCTGGGTCCGACATGGTGCTACCTTCTCCTGGGGGAGAGGACTATTCTGATCGATACTGGGCGTTTCGGCAATTTTGAGGTTCTTCAACAACAGCTCGAGAGAATCGGGAGGCGGCTTTCGGATATAGAGGCAATAATCATCACTCATAGTCACGAGGACCATGACGGAAATCTGCCTGAGGTGATCAACGAGGCGAACCCCGAGCTATGGGCTCATGAGTTATATCACTGTATGATAAGCTACTATCCTGAGGTAAAAGGTAACGCCCCCCATCCGGAATTACCCGGTTCCTGCCGTTTCTGTGTAATGCCGGAGAGTTTTTACAGCGAATGTATCCCGTATCATCGCAGGAGAAGCGGATTGAAAGTCGACCTTGCCCTTAATGAAGAGGTCGATTTACCTGTCGGCGGACTTGCCATCCTCTCCACCCCGGGCCACACCCCGGATTCTATCTGCATCATCCTTGACGACGAGGTCATTTTCACTGGCGATACCGTTTTACCCGGTATCACCCCCCATCCCTCAATGGAGCGGGCATTCGAGGCCAATCGGCTCATACTTCCCCCTCGGTATCAGGAGCGCAATGAAGTATATGGCCTGATGACTTATATCAATTCACTGAGAAAAATCTCCGGTCTCGGCAGCCAGCGTTTTTCTGCCACATTTCCGGGACATCGTCTGTTTTACAACGGCCGGTTTAACCTGATCCATGAGACTTCAGAGAGGGCCGGGGAGATAATCCGGTTTCATATGGATAGATGCGGCGATATCCTGCGGATACTGGGGAATGGACCGAAGGCCCTGGACGATATTGCCGAAGAGCACTTTCTGCCATCACAGTTGAAGGGGAGTGGCAGGATGATGGCGCGGAGCGAACTGACCGCGCATATCGAGGTAATGGAGGTATGCGGTGATGTTCGCTGGATTGATGAGACAGGCGAAATGGTTGAGCATACCGAAACGTATAACTGCCTTAATGCTATAAAGGAATACTTATACGACCGGGCTTAATCAGTTGGATTTGGCCAGAAATGAGATAGTTGCAAAGCCCGGACCGTGTGTACAACTTGCTATAACTCCGGTGAAATTGGAGAAGGACCCAAATCAGGGCAATCCTGGATGTATTCAGTGTGAATTCTTTCAATGGCGGGCATTACATGTTCCTGTTCTATTCGCCCGGCCTCGATATCATTTGCCAGGTCCGTGATGGAATCAGTATATTTTGATATGGCGGTTATGTACTCAGTAAGGGTTTTCTTTCTTTCCTTGCTGTAGGGGATAGGTCCTTCCAGGTCCACGAAGGACCACTCTCCTTCGATCCTGGCGATACGCTGTTCATACTTCTCCGGTCCTGGGGCCCCGCTTTGCTCAATGGAAACGGTTGCAATGTTATCTTCAATTTGCAGGTCCGAATAATTCCAGGTGTCCGTGCTGAGGTATGGGTTGATGCCAAGTCCTTTTAATCCTATATCGGCTGGGGCTGTATCCCCCCATCGCTCCTCTATAGTTCTTTTGAGTTCTTGACTGGCGTTTATCCACTCGCCATTTGCCCGGATTTGCTTATCCATTGGCGGCGCATGGTGTGCCGCAATTGCCTGAATATCGCCTGTTTCTACAGCATGCTTGTATGTCTGCAGAAAACCCTCAACTTCTGAGACGGTCTCTTCCGGTACTGTCGGACTTGGATTAGTGCCGGTACAGCCTGTGGCGCTGAATAGTAAGAGTGTTACAACCAACAAAGCATATTGCCGAAACCGGTTCTTTTGGCACACTGGAGCATTCCCTCCTTGGGTACTAAGAATGGTAATACACTGTTCGACTATTTAACATCATATAAAACTCGAAGGAATAAATCGATCATATTTTTAACGGAGTACCATAAGCCCGCCACATTTCAGTATCGATCTTTTGATCACCTCTTTCGTTTTTTATATCTACCGCACGATTGTTTTATTATGCCCTCGGAAGGATTAATCCAATGGCAGGCCGACGAAGGCTGTTATTGGGACTTAAAGTTACCAACCCGGATTATGGTATGCATTGATCTATCGGTTGCAGGGAGACCGGCAGTTGACCAGTATTGATTATAGTTGCTACACGGCGTGCTTTGCTGAGTGAGATACCGGGGATAACTGCGCCATCTCGCATTGGTTCATTGACCACCGGGGATGATATGTAGTCATTCCCCACGAATATGGCAAGCCTTCTTTCCACCGAGCCTGCCAGCTTAGTCGACAGGCGAGAGGTGATGTGGTAGAAAAGTGTGCTTCCCGTATCGTTCCAGTAGAAGCATATCTCGGCTGAATCGGTGCCCTTTGGTATCCTGACTTCAACGTTACCTTTGAAATACCGGCTGGTAAGCTGTCTTTTTTCGGAATTGATCTCTCCAGCAGCAGGTATAGCTACGTATTCAGCTTTGCTTCTATTCGTCTCAATTAATTCCGGGTTGCCGTTTTCATCGGGTGTAAATGCAAAGTAACTATGGCTCCAGGTATACTCCGGGGTGATCGGACGAAATTCCTTGAATTTAACTATCGAGTGTTTACCGATAAGGCTTGCAGCCTCTTCAATTTCATCAGTACCCGGCAGGTAAACTTTAATACGATTTTCGCTTGGTCTCTGTACAACCGGCTCCTCTATGCCATAGGCCTTGACACGGCTCTCAATAATTGAAACAACCGTTTGCATTACTTCCGCTGGTTTATCGACATTGGTGAGGTCCGCCTGATACGTAATATATTGTTCTTGACAAGCGTTTGGGCCGTTGTCGCTTGTGCAGGAAATCGCGCAAACCAGGGGTGCTAATATTAAAAACTTTGCGAATAGCTTACAATACATTCCTATTTTTAAATACGATCCTGATTTAGATTGTGGTACTTTGTTTATGCAGCTAGGGCATTATTAAAGAAAAATCCATTTGGAATACACCGCCATAATTTTTCCCACGGATATCAGGAAAAGTGCTCAGTAAAGTATGCTGTGTAAACTTGGTTATGTTCTCCAATGCTTGATACTAAAAATATTTCGAACCTCTTCGCTAAATTTTTTGCCGGTTAGGTTTCATGACAACATCCTGTTAGAAGTGATTTAAATTGAAATGTAAGACGAGACGAGTATATATCGAGCCTAGTTGGATGTATTGAGCCCAGTACAACCTTTTAAATTAGCGGGGGAGAATTTTCTTGTAACGGATTCTCCCCCGCATGTCTTTGCTAGTAAAATGTATGAAGGCAAGATAAAGTTTACCTTGCTCAGTTTTCATGCTCTAATATATATCCATCAAGAATATATAACACAGGGCAACAAGTTAGTTTTGTATTTCCACTAGGTTCATGTCCGAGCAATCGCGTGGACAGCTAATACACTACAGGCCATTATGTGCCGGTCAAAGACCGGAACAGGTTCAATAATCGTTGCCAAAAAGCCGAAGCAAGCAGTACTTAACCGGATGATTGGGTTTTAGCCGGCAATACCACTAGAACGAGCAGGCCTAGTATTTGAAAAATAAAACCGAAGAGTGCCCATAGAGCAGAGCGTCTTCCCTTATATTGTGCCAGTTTTGCACATATACCGGCAAAGATCAGCGGGATCAGGAACTGGGCTATAAGGAACGATATCTCAAGCGGTCCGAAAGAACTGGTCATTACGTTACCCTAATTATTATTTAAGTATAAGGACAATCGTAGAGTAGGTTTAATTTATCCCAATTATGTTAGGCACTCTCTACGATTGTCCTTTTCCAATTGTTATAGATGCCAGGCAAGACTCATTGATGATACTAGATCCAATCAATCAGTATATAACTATAATCTGCATATCCAGTATCACCATCCCAGTCTGAAAAATCACTTGACATTGTCGCTTCGCCTGATACCGAGCCTATGGATTCTACTTCAAGCCATACTTTGTAATAATGGTCACGTTTGAAGTTGAATATCTCTGACCCTATTACGAGTTTATCATTAATAGATTTGTTTTCGCCCCATGGGTAGGTACCTCTATATTCATATATTGTTTCTTTTTCCATTCTATCATCGGTGCAATCAAGAACGTTAAGTTCAAGTTGAACTTCTGTTGAAGAGGACCCTATAGAACCTGTAGCCATTAGGAGTCCATGTAGGTGTGATCTTATATACACAGTTGCAGTAGCTTCTGGTTGGTTTCCGTCTACCCAAAAGCTCCGTCCTACCTGACCGTATGCCCATGCTGATCCGTTGGGTAAAAGTGTTACTATAGACTCACAACGGTTATTTGAAGCATCCGCATCATGTTCCCATATACCAATAGGTGGTATCACGCTTGAACCAGCATCGCCACCTTCAAGGTTCGCATCCCAAATGACTTCATTTTGACCCATGGATATGACCTTCCTTGTGTTCTTTAGCTTAGGCATCGCCTTCATATAAGATTTGCTGGAGGGCGGTGTTTGGGCTACTTCCATCTGAAGTCCGGCTACATCCTGCATCTTATTTATAATGATACGCTTTATCCTTGGGTTGAGTTCTGTGATATTCTCTCCGTATGTATCATGAGCCCTTTCCAACGCTTGTTCAGCATTTTCCAACTGCTCTCTGAGTTGGCTGTCACGCTCTGACCTTTGTTGGTTTTCTTCGTTTTCATTGGCTAGAGACATTGGTACTAAGATGGCAACAATTAACATCGTCATAATTAGCATTGACGTGGAAGCAAATATGATTTTTTCATTAGCAATCCTCCTTTTGTAGCATGTTTGTTGATAAGTAGCTTGGCTTATCAATATTGGCTTTAAATATCGTTTCTTAAGTTTTAATTTGCAGTATTATTTCTCAATTCCCTCAATTTACTCCTCCTTACTCATGGCGGCCACCATTCCCATTTTGAAATTACCCCCATTATAATTGCCATTTATTCTCACGGTAACTGTCGTTAACGACAGGTCGGACCTGCCATTTTGGCAGGAAAAGAACGATGCTCTGGTTGTGGAAGTATTCGCTTTACTCTGATGGGTGAGAACTTTTATTCAGTAACCGGAGAATGGCTTGACTACGGGTATTAACCTCGAGCTTGTCGTAGATATTACGCAGATGGAAACGTACTGTTCGCTCGCTGATTCCCAAATCCGTTGCAATCATGCTGTTTGTATGGCTTGGAGAAAGAAATCGCGCTATTTGCTTTTCCCTGGTGGTAAAACGAGCCAAAAAAGTTTCATTGAACTCATTTTTAGGTAGAGTGAATAGATCTGCAATAGCGGTTCGATCAAACCAGTAGGCTCCGTGAGCTACCGTGCGAATCGCCAATATGATTGCCTGGTGAGTTTCTATATTGGAAATGTATCCATGAATTCCGAGGTGAATAAGATAATCTATAGGGGGATGATCGTCCTGGGAGCCCAAAACTAGTGTCTTCAGGCGTTGCTGATTTAGCAGTTCCAGTGTAGTGATCAACTCGGTATCAACTTTTGCGACAACAACCATGAGCACATCGGGAGGGAGTTTGTGGCAAGAGTTGATCATTTCGGCAGAGTCACTTATTTCCCAGGTTAGTTCCAGGTCTTTACATTTTTTCACCATGGAGCGAAGCCTGGCCCGAGAAAGCGGTTCCTCATTAAAGATCGCTACGCTGTTCATATTGCTAGCATACCATAACTGAGTTACACCGCCATGGGCCTTAGGGCCTATTTTTTATTTTCATATGTACAAACCCAAAGGTAAGGTATGGAAGAACTCGTATATTGAAAAAATACATACGTTTACTATCGCGGCTCCCCGTTTGATTTCAAATGAGGATCTATTGCCAGACCAGGGTATTGGCTTCGGATGCAGCGGACAAGGCCTGTTCCGCTGGGTTAATACAAACTCGTTCAAGTGGCGCTCTCTTATTTCGAGATGCTTATGAAGAAGCTGATTTTCCGGCTGATTCTAAATGAAGTCAGCAGTAGCGTTAATTCCCCGGTGGTGTGGTGGGGAAATACAAACTATGATTGAGGCCATATCTGTTGCCCGTGATGTAGCCAGGATTGACGTCAGCAGGCGAAGACGAACTCCAGGGCGCATTGCATCGCGAGCATTAATACTTGAACAGGTCCATGCTCAGGTACCTGTCTCCCCGGTCGGGCAGGACCGTGGCCACTTTACCGAACTTCCTGGTTACTTTCAGCGCTATGAGTATATTGGCTCCGGAGCTGATGCCCACCAGTAAACCGTACTCGCGCGAGAGTTTCCTCGCCATATCAACGGCCTCCTGGCTTCCAACCGTGATAGCCTCATCCACCAGTTCCATGTTGATAATGTGAGGGATGAACCCGTCGCCAATCCCCTGTATTTTGTGTTCACTGATGCGTACATCGCTTCCGCCGAACATCACCGCCGCCTCTTCCGGCTCAACGGCGATAACCTTCACATTGGGATTAACCTCTCTCATCACGTTCGAGATGCCCATCAGGGTTCCCCCCGTCCCCACCCCGGCCACTACCGCGTCGACAGCCCCTATTTCCTCAAGGATCTCTCTACCTGTTTTCTCCTGGGCGACTATGTTGTTCGGATTGCTGAACTGCTGGGGCATAAAGGTTTTGGGCTTGGAGGCGATCTCCTCCGCCTTCTCAATGGATTCAGCCAGGCTGCCGCTTTCCGAGGTAAGCACGATCTGGGCTCCCAGGGCACGGATTATCTGCCGGCGCTCCTCACTCATATTCTCCGGCATGACGGCGACCATCTTGTAGCCCTTGATGGCCGCGATCATGGCCAGCGAGATGCCCGTGTTGCCGCTGGTGGGTTCGACTATGGTGTACCCCTTTTTTAGCTTGCCTTCCCTCTCCGCGGCCTCGATCATCTCCAGCGCCGCTCTATCCTTGATGCTTCCGGTGGGATTGGCACCCTCGAACTTGGCGTAGACATTCTCTATTCGCACAAGCGGGGTGTTCCCGATCGCGCTGAGAATATCGAAGGATTTAGCCGCTCTGGCTGTTTTTCCTGGATTCGATGAGCTCATCTCGCACTCTCCAACGGAATCTTTCGATTCCTTGTTTTATGGTTCTTCCATGCTTTCGGCAGACTTTGCCCGCCCGCCGACCCTTGTTAATCTCGGGGGCTGCGCCCCCGAAACCCCCGCCTTGTGTCCTCTCGCCCCTCGGGGGAGAGAGTTAGAGTGAGGGGGTAATCATTTGTCTGCTGTCCTCTTTCGCCTTCGGCGGGCATCTCCCACCCGCCAGCCCTTTAGTATCCGGGGGACACCCCCGGACCCCCGGCAGGAAGGTTTTCCTGCACCTTCTTTTTCCGTCATTGCGAGCTGAAGCTTGGCAATCTCTTTCGCCTTCGGCGGGCATCTCCCACCCGCCAGCCCTTTGATACCCGGGGGACACCCCCGGACCCTCGGCAGGAAGGCTTTCCCGCACCTTCTTTTTCCGTCATTGCGAGCTGAAGCGTGGCAATCTCCTTCGCCTCCGGCAGCCTTTGCCCGCCCGCCGACCCTTGTTAAGCTCGGGGGCTGCGCCCCCGAAACCCTGGCTTGTATCCTCTCGCCCCGCCTTCACTATATGTCATTCCGGACCCCGATCCGAAATCTACTGCCCAACCACTCCTCTGGATTCCCGTCTGCACGGGAATGACGGTTTAAGGGCGAACACAGAGATTCGCCCCTACTGACTATCGACTCCCGACCCTCTTGTTTATATCTTTCCAGGTCGTAACCAGCCAGGTTTTTTCTCTACGTGAAGAGCCCGTACCCCCGGGTCTTTCAGGCCAACTCCAGTATTATCTCCTCCAGCGAACGTTTGGGAACGTGATGAACACCCTGGCTGTCTCGCCAGTAGTTAATGCTCCCTTCATCGCCGAGTGGCTCGATGACAACTTGTTCGGCGGGTTTGCCCAGTGCCAGTACCAGCAGGACTTCATAACGGTCGGGTATTTTCAAGTTATCCCGCAATTTCCTTCGATCCACCGAGCCCATCATGCATCCCCCCAGCCCCCGGATGCAAGCCCCCAGCATGATGCTCTGGCAGGCTATGCCGCAGTCATGGCCGAAATCGCTGGAGATCGATGTATCGCCGAGGACGACTATATAAGCTGTCGGCCTCTCGCCCGCCAGCGGGCCACTCCAATCCTTGAGCGCCGCGGCGAAGGTGAGGGTCGGAAATACCAGGTCGTTCGTTTCTTTATCAACGGAGAGTATATATTTCAGCGGCTGCCGGTTCCTGGCTGAGGCTGAGAGCCTGGCCAGGTTGATCACCTCCTCCACGGTCTTCCGGTCCACCTTGAAGCTTTCATCAAATCGGCGAATGCTTCGAGTCTTCTTTATTAAATCATCGATCATATACTTCGCCATGAATCCGCTCTCAAATAGCGGGATGAGCGCGGCTAACCTACGAGGTAAGCCCCGGTGCCCACAGCGATCAGCTTTTCCCTGTCGTTATGGAGCTCCATGCGGGTTACCGCGACCTTGTTCCCTATGCGAAGGATTGATGATGTCGCCGTGAAAGACTTGCCAGTCCCGGGCCTGAGATAGTCAATCCTCAAATCCACGGTGCCGAATTTGCTGAAGCTCTGAGAGATCTTCTCGCTGGATTGCCCCCTGAGCCGGTTGCGCAGGCTGAAAAACGCCACGATACCCCCGGCCACATCCAGGAGGGAAGCTGTGACACCTCCATGTACGAGACCCCGGAAAGTGTTCCCTACCAGTTCCTCTTTCATGTCGATTCTCAGGCACATACTGTCGATTTCCACCCACTCTATGTTTATCCCGAGCAGCTTGTTGAAAGGTGTATTTTGAACGAAGAAGTAATGGGCTATCCGCCGCAAATCCTCTTCCTTCATGATATCGGGGATATATTTCTCCGGGTCGTTATCAGTCATTATGTATTTACTCCGACGTTTGTGAAACTTCCTTCACGGCTGCGGGCCCGGGGTCATTGCGTCAGGCGCTCCAGTGCCTGTCTCGCCTCATGGTAATCGGGATTTATATCAAGTGCCTCTTGATAATGTTCTATCGCCTTATCGATATTGCCGGTACGCTCATAGGCCGAGCCCAGCATGTAATGGGCCAGGGCGTCATCGGGAGAGCTTTGCAGGTACTCTTCGATCATATCTATCGCCTGCTGATACTCAGATAACGCCTGGTCTGTATAGCCGGCTCCCTGATAGGCTATCGCCAGGTAATAATGCGCCCCGGCCTCATTTGGATTCTTCTCGACGGCCTTTTCAAGCAGGTGTATCGCGCTCTCATATTGAGGCACGGGATCGGTATCCGGCTTGTCATCCTCGGCATATCTTTCCCCCACAATGATAAAAGCGTTGCCAAGCCGCATGAGCTGATTGACATTCATTTTTTCGGCCATGGTTTCCTTAGCTATATTTGCGTGCTCGGAAGCCTTTTCATAATATTCCTGCGGATCCGTGTTCGGGTCATCATCCCGGATGTATTCTTTGCCTAGAGAGAGGCAATTACTGATAAGTCTCAGGGTTGCCTCCTTGTCGCCGGGTTTGATGAGGAGGGCCATCTCGTCATCAGAGACGGCCTGCTCCAGGTTCCCCGTCTCCGTATACAACTGGGCGCGCAGGCGGTAGGCCATGTATCCGGTTGGATACATATCTATGCATTTGTCGATATCCTGGAGGCCTCCATCTATATCATTGAAACACTGGACCTTGAACAATCCGCGGTTGTAGTACAGCATGGCGCTTTCGGGCTCCATGTCAATTGAGTCGTCAATCAACTCCATAATCAGAGCGCAGTTACGTTCTTTAGCCTCCGGATCGGGTGAATAGACGCCGGCATAATAGAGGGCCTGGGCGTAGCTCCACCTGTAGCGGTTTTCGTCACTGAACCAGCCGAGGGCTGTATCATAGCTGGAAATGGCAGTGGATATCGAGTCCTGGAAAGTCCCGAGGTATATTCCCCTCTGCTCGTTGGTGAGACTGGCTGAGTCTCTCTGATAAAGGTTAATGTAATGTATCGCCGTGTTCTGCGCCTGAACGCCCTGGTAGTAATATATGTTGGCCACCAGCGGCTTGAGGGCCAGGAATACACCGAAGCTGGAAAGTACCACAAGCGCGATCATGAGATAGCTGGAAAAGGATTTAGATATCTTTATTGGAATCGTCTTAATTCGCGGACTCTCGACCATGGTGAGTCCCATACCTATCCCCATGAGTATCCAGAAAAAGGTATACGGGGTGGTGGTATGAAAGATGATGGCGCTTTGCCCCGCGTAGATTATTCCGGCTATGAGTATTGACGCGACGAAAACCCACTCCCGGCTTCTCCGGTTCCTCCGCAGCCATCGAAGGAAGTACCAGAACAAAGCGCCGTACATGAGTACATATGATAACAATCCAACTATTCCAGTGGTTGATGCCGCCTCCACGAAGGAGTTGTGAACCTTATCCTCACGGCGTTCGGGCCTTTCCTGGGCGTATTTTAAGGTCGCGTACTCGGTGAACGTATTCCGGAATGTGTTGGGCCCGGAACCGAGAACCGGATAATCGGTAAAGGCCTCCATAGCGAAACCGGTGAGCTGATCCCGGTCCGACCCCGGCCCACCAAAGTGGCTGATCACGTATTCATCGGCATGGTCCCGTACGGAGCCGACGTTGAATACGATCAAAAGGCACATTACCAGTATAAACGCTGATGCCAGGCCTGAAGTGCAGAGTGCCCATCGCCTTCGGCTCATCAGGCGATAAGCAATGATAATGCCGAGCACCACACCTGCGGCGAGCAGGCTGAGGAACAGATCCCCCGCGGTACCAAACATGGGAGGGACGCTGAGGATTATTCCGAACAGGATAAGGAAGAGGGGGAACAGGTAGAACCAGCGTCTCTCGACTATATAAGCGCAAACGACAGGAAGGCCGAGGGTGAGGAAGGAGAAGAGGAAATCAGGGTTGCCAAAGGTTGAGCTGGTCCGGTATCCCATCATAGGCTTCATTACCTGGACGCTTATCTCGTAGAACTGGAATATACCCAGCAGCGCGATAATGGAACACGAGGCGACCAGCACTCTCAGGCCGTTCATTAGTTGACCGCGATCGACCAGGACGTTAATTACCAGGAAGTACAAAACGACCATGTTGACCAGAGCGAAGAGGCCGAAATTCCTGCCCTCGCCGCTATATAGGCTCAACTCCACGGATATTGAAAAGATGGAGGAGAGCGCGTAAACGGCTACATATAGGATCACAGGCCACACCACCGGCGGCCGGACTATCCTTAATTGCCTGGAATAAGCGGCTCCGGAGAGGAAAGCGCACAGCGCTATGATGGTCAATATGCGCAGCAGAGTGATCTTACTGATATCGAAGGGCCAGTAGGCATTCGGCAGGAAGGTTACCGGCACCAGGAGGATTATGGCGTAGATCGCCTTTTCAGCTGTTTGATCCAGCGCACGCTGGAGAGGGGATATCGGGGCGGTGATCCGGGAGGTACCGGCTATAGATTTCCTGGTGTCCCTCTTTTTCCTCGGCATCGGTTTTTTTCTCTGGCTGACGATTGCGCGGACATTACTGCGTTGATGTTACGATATGGATATCGTGTATATGACCGGTTATCGCATTGTAACTAGCAAATTATACCTAATTCAAAAAGAGGAAACAAGCGACTTGCTTTGCCCTGAAACAGCGATTGATTCGGATGCATATCAGCATCGCTGTTTTCCCCTCCCGGTTTAATAAGGTTCTTCAGGCCACCCGATGGCGCCCGCCATCGGGTGGCCTGAAGAACCTTCCTCGTTGGGGGAAGGTTTTCCCCGGTCAGGGGAAAACGGATTGCTCCCAATTTCACAAGACACCGGCAGGGTGAATTCCTTTGTATTTGAAAAGCTTTTTTCGAGGTTTAGCCTGAAAGCATAGTTGAAAAGTTGCGGGGATGTTTCCGTTTCAAATGCTTTTTTTTAGTGAAGATTCCTTCCGGGTTCCCGGTTTCATGCTTACCGGAGTAGTCAGCTTCTGGTGGGTGGTGGGGATAAGCCTGAGTAGTTGCATACAGTTAATATCAGCGAAAGTCTGGTTATTTGCGGTGCGTTACATTAGGAGAAATTGATCAGCCAGGCGGTACCCTTAGAACGCCAGAGTCATAACTGGTTGCAGAGGCTCCCCAACTAAAAATGAATCAGCAGGTTCGCCACGAAGAAATACAGAATGACGCCAAATATATCCATTACTGTTGTGATCAGCGGCGCCGAGACCATGGCCGGATCGACATTCAACCGGCGAAACACGAAAGGCAGCAGGCTGCCGATCACTGACGCCAGAGTCGAGATACCTATAAGGGTCACAGAAACCACTATAGCCACTCGCAGGTTGTCCCCCAGAAAATAAGACCATACAAAGACAACAGATCCCAGGACAAAGCCAAGAAGCAATCCGACCCCGCCCTCTCGCGATAAAATAGCCAGCGCACGCCTCTGAGTAATCTCCCCGGTAGCCAGTCCGCGGATAACGACGGTGGCTGACTGAGCTCCCACATTACCGCCTGTGCCGATCAGCAGGGGAATGAAGGCGGCCAGAATCACCACCTCACCGAGTAATTCGTCCTCAGCCGCGATGACAGAGCCGGTCACTGTGTTAACAAGAATGAGAAGGAAGAGCCATATTACCCGGCGTCCCACAACATTATGAATACGGCTGGTGAAATAACCTCGCTCCGTACCCGGTACAGCACCGAAACGATACATGTCTTCTGTAGCCTCCTGCTCCATGATGTCCGCGATGTCATCATGAGTAAGGATCCCGACGAGGCGCTGTTCCGTATCTACAACGGGAATCGCCAGCAGGTTATTAACGCGCAACTCCTGGGCCGCCTCCTCCCGATCAGTGTAGGTAAACACAAATGGCGGATTCGGTTTCATGATCTCCGATACTCTGGTATCAGGGTCAGTGGTGACCAGGTCTTTGAGGGAGACCGTGCCGATAAGCCTGCGGCGTCTGTCCATAACGTAGCATTCATATATTGTCTCACGGTTGATGGCAAGCCGGCGCACTCTATCGAGGGCCTGGGCTACAGTCATATTTCCATGAAGGTCAACGAAGAGGGGATTCATCTCGCGCCCGGCGGTTTCTTCTTCGTAGCCCAGCAGTTGTAGGGTAACCAAACGCTGATCGGTCGAGAGGATTTGCAGCAGCCTTCTGGCCACATTCGCGGGAACTTCTTCCAGGAGTTCCGTCCGGTCATCGGGAGGCATCGCTTCCAGGAAGGTTCTTGCCGCCAGGTCGCTGAAGGATTCCAGCAGACGGTTCTGGTTTGTGCTATCCAGATGGTCAAAAACCTCGACAGCCAGGCTCTTTGGCAGCAGGCGAAACGCTATGACCGCCCTGTCCGCAGGGGCACTTTCCAGCAGATCAGCGATCTCGGGAGGCTCCAGTTCCATCAATTTCTGGCGCAACTGTTTGTATTGCTTGCTTTCAAGCAATTCTCTGAAGGTCTTTTCATTCAGGGCTTCCACCTGCATGTTCTCCATAAACAGATCAATCGTTTCAGTGATGTTTGCCAGTAGAATGGCGGAGCCGGTAATACGTGGAAGGCAGGCGCCTTCATCTTCACGGGTCCACGCTATTTATAAAAGTAAAGCCCGAGTGCGATACTATAGCGCATGATAACATAGCCAGGACGGAAATGACAGCGGACGGGCCGATTTATTCTCAATGAACGTCGCCATCAGGCAGTCATTTTATACTATTGGTGGAACCATGCCGGGTGCAAGTGGTGATGGCAGCTTTGCCTTTTTAAAATAAAGCCCGGTGAATCCCGGGAATTCTACCATTTTTAATGGGGAAGGTGGGACTCGAACCCACACGGGCGAACCCACATGATCCTAAGTCATGCTCGTCTGCCATTTCCGACACTTCCCCCTGGAGGTCTGGGTACCTGGATCTCCGACTTCATCGAGTCCAGGCCGGCGGGAACTTCCGCCAACACAATAGCATTTTACCATATGACGCTCAAGAATCTAACACGGTACCCGCTGAATTCACAGGGGATAGCCAGGTACCTGGGTGAGCTTAAGTGCTCCAACGGCAGGCGCAATTACTATGTGGGAGTCCGGGCCTTCTGCAACTGGCTGTATGAGCGCGGATACATCGACTCCAACCCCATAAGGGATGTGCCTGTGCCGAAGACCAGGAAGAGGATGCTGAGCGCTCCCAGTGAGCGGCAGGTGGAGGAGATCATCGAGGCGGCGGAGACGATCACGGAGAAGTGCCTGGTTTCGCTGGCCTTCAGCTCCGGACTCAGACTGAGCGAGCTCGCCCGCGTCGATGTGAGGGATGTTGATATGGATTCCATGACGGTGAGGGTGGTGGTGAAGGGGAACCGGGAGACCAGGGCGGTGTTTGACGAGCGGACAGCTGAGTATCTGAATGCACAGATCAATGGACGTGTACATGGAAGTGTATTTGGACTGAAGCCCAGGGGTATACAGGACCTGATGTCAAGATTATCAGCCAAGACCGGCATCCAGTTCTCCTGCCATTCATTTCGGAGGGCGTTCGCCTCGAATCTGAGGAGGAAGGGACTGGACATCTCGCACATCATGGTGCTGGGGAACTGGAGCGGACTGGAGATGGTGATGAAGTACAGTGAGAGTGTGGGATTTGAGGAGAGTATGAGGTTGTACAGAGAGGTGAGTGGGGATTAGAGGGGGAGTGCGGATGATGGATTTTGTACCTTTTGTGTATATATACTGCAATGGATTATATACACAAAGGGTACATTTTTGTGTGAGTGTGGATGCGGGAGTGTTTAAGCGGATTTGAGCTTGCATAAATGGTTGCTAGCGTTCGTTTTCAGTGTTTGTTTGGATCAAAGTCCACTTAGCTAAAAGTAGCTCAGATCTGCAAAATGGAAGCTTTTAAGGTGTACGCGCAGTTGAATTTTTCAAGTGTCGATGTTCTGATCATCATGAAGAATACCCAACGACCGAGCGCGTTTCTCCCATTGTTGCCGTGCCATTGCCTGCATATCAACAGTCACATCGGTTTCGTCGATAATTTCAATCCCTAAAAGCGTTTCGACTATGTCCTCCATGGTAACCATA
>JAWOBX010000094.1:0-13121 GCA_046484125.1 Dehalococcoidia bacterium
GCGTAACCTGGCTCGTCCCGTTGTAGAGAACGTTTATGGTCCTGGTATAGGTTTCGTTGTGGAGCGCGTTCTGAATATTAATCGATGGGGGCGAGATGCCCAGCCCTACCACCGCTCTGGCAGTGCTCGAGGAAATGAGACTTTGCGTAAACAGGCCTGATAGCAGGCAGAACAAACCGCACATCGCGATAATGACGAAGCTTTTATTGTTGTTATCTAAGATCGTTTGCATAGATTACCCCCGTATTTTAAAGAGTACAGTCACCGGCGTATCGACTGTCTCCAGAAATCATGCATTACTCCCGTATGAACCGGGTCCGTATTCGTTTTTGCCCGGAGACTATTTGGGCGGGCGGCGCCCGGCCGGGCGGTTCCCGGGCCGGGCGCTTTTGCTGGTCAGGTCAGCCCGCTTAACCTTTAGACAATCCCCAGCGATCCCACGGACTTACACACAGCCTTGCCGTTTACAGTTAGAAACGTTCCTGTTATCCCGCTAATCGGCGCATGGCATGAATGGCAAAGTAGTTGAAGTCAGCGTCATCATACCGCTATAGGTTCCGGCACCATCGGGGGCCTTATCCACCAGGATGGAGAAATCCAGCTTGGTGGGGGTGCACATCACCAGCACTCCAGGAATAGTAGCCGGCGGCTCAAAGGGGTCATAGTACACGATTCCATCAGGTCGTTCCGGACCCAGTCGAGCATCCCAGTGTACGTTCCATTTTTCTACGCCCCCGACCGTGCGCTTGCCGAACCCGGCGTCATCCTGCTCAACCTGCAGGCTGAGGTAGGTATTGCCGTTGTTCCAGACTGTCGGCTTTTCGGGAGTATTCAAATAGCTATCTCCACCGGCCCACTTATGCACACCTACAGCAACTTGCCCATAGTTAACCGAGGTGAAGTCAATAAGGAAAGAGCTCAACTCGGTAAACTCCATGGTGTTCATGACCACATCGCTGAGCGCGCTTCCAGCAGCGGCTTTATATTCAACCGTATATATGCCGGCTGGTTGATGGTTACACAACTGTTCCTTACCCCTGTAGAGCTCGGCCTCACCCTGGTTGATCTGATCGATGATATCGGCTATGAAGTCATCGGCGTCAACAGTACCGTCACCATCGGCGTCATAACAGTTAGCGGCCCAGTAATCATCATTGAAAGTCACCAACCCCTGTTCGAGCGCTTGCTGGAACGCGGCCACCTGGTTGGCATTGTTGGTCGGCTGCCATTGCAGCAATTCCACCTGGTACTTGAACGAACCGCACCATTCGGGTTCCAGCCAGTCGCCGGTGATGTTAGCCTGCTTCTGGACCTCTGGATGGAAGACATCGGCATAAACACCACTTATCGCGCCCATGCCCAGCGGGTGAGTGACTACGGCCCAGTAGTACACGTCCTTGCAGCCAATGGTTTGTTCACCGGTGCTTGGGTCAAAACTCCCCTCAACCGGCAGGGTCTGGGTTCCGGGGTCCATGTGGGTTGGGTCTGCATCGTCAGGGGTTTCCCATTTGCACTTGATGATCGGTGAAACGCCGTCCGAGGTAACCTCGACCTGAGTGCTCACCGCAAATGCCGGGACAGCCAGAGACAGGCACAATATCAGCGCTACCGCTATTGCTATTAACTTATACATTTTTTTATTATTCCTCCTTTTTTAGTTCGGGATGTCTTTAGTGACCTTTCACCTTTGGGGATGTGATTCGCCCCCGGCTTTCTCGTCGGATTGAACGTGTTTATTCCGCTTTATAGGTATACTCATTCGATCCGGGCACTGTTGCCACATCCCGTCGGGCATATTATTATATTTATTTGTGTTATTCACGTCCCGGCTGAGATTGAGACGTGCCCTGACGCCAAGATCGACCGGCTTCCAGGTGGGGCCACGGGGAGCGATGCGCTATTGTGCGCCCGTGGCTCCTGCTGGAAAACCCATGGCAATTAACCGGGCATACACCGTACAAAACCATAAACTCCACTCGAATATCGTTAGAGTGATGAGCCGCTTGATAGATACGATCCACGGTCTAACTCCAGGTCCTGGATTACTCGGTCAATCGCATCGAGGGTTTGGAGGCCTTTGTTAGTGGTACGATAGACCGTCGAGCCATATCGATTTTTCCTGGTCAGAAAACCCTTGCGGCAAAGGAAATCCAGGTACTCCTGTCCACGTGGATAACGCATATCCAGGTGCTGAATGAGGTATGTTTTGGTTTTTCCTGAACTGGCCGTTCGGAGAATTTCCCGGATTATTTCGAGGTCTATTCTTCTGGCTAACATCGCTTGATTACCACCGGATTTCTATTGTTTAAATTAAGAGCCTTCTGAACTAAGCCGAAATTCCGATCGACACTATGTTCCAGCAACAGACCAGCCCTATCCCGGATGTGACAAGCCATAAAATGCGCCGGTTCTTTTCATGTGCCAACCAGGATGAACGTCCTAGAATCAGCAGAACGAAAAATGCCAGAATTAGCTTATAGAGCATTATACCGGGCCCCGTGCTTATGCCCAGTGAATTAATAATCGGATTCGTCTCTACGGAGCCGTGTTTTAATCCCCAGGCCGTCAGCCAGCCGTCAGCCAGGTTTACAGCTATCCATAACGATGGCAATATCATTGTAACCTCTGGTTATCTCTGGATGTTTCTGCAACCATTCGCGGTGTTTTATAACCAGATTCTCCATACAATCGACCAGCTCCATCATGCGTTCGTCAATACCGAATTCGTATTTATCCGTAGTCCCGTTTTTTTTATTACCGGTTTGGTATCTCATTAGCCTTACTGAAACAAAATCTGCGTTTTACAAAATTAGCAGAACCGGTAATTTATAGACAGTGTTTCTGTTCTGGAATTAAATTTCAGAAATAAGTTCTGTAGTAGAGTTCTGAAACTGTTTTCCAGAAGATAGTTCTGGAACTAATATCTGGTATTCAAGCACTTACTTTTTAGGTGATGTATATGCTTTCATATCAAACAAGTGAGGTGACGTAATGGTCGAAGAACAGCAGATAGTAATCCCGAAAGAACTTCTAAACAAAATAGACGAGCACCGTGGTAGCATGAGTTCAGGGGACTTTATCCAGCAATGTGTGGGCCAGTTTCTCTCGGGTGAGACAGGAAGGGGGCTGGCCGGGGCGGAAGGAGATTACGTTACAAGAGAGGAGTTCAAAGAATTCAAGGAGAATATGAGGAGCCTGCAGAGGTCATTTATCCATTTCATGCTCACCTATTGTATCGAACATGAGTAATGAGAAAAGTGCCGGGTTCCAGGAACAGGTAGAAGGCATCAGGTATTCTGTTTTTCCTTCCTGCCAGCGCTGAGCATTTCCATAAACTTCGCCTGACTCAAAAAGTGAATCAACGAGGTGAAAACAGCATTGCGGAATACTTGAAACAGAAGCGTTAGCGATTCACACTAACGTGGAGCATTCCGTTCGATTGATACAGGCTGATCGAAGCTCGAGTTGTTCCCAGGAAAATATACTAAAGTTCGAAAATCTCCCACAGCTTTTCAATATCTTTTACCAGTTGTTTTCCCTTGTCTGTAACCGCGTATTTTCGGCCATTGTTCTCCGACCTGATCAAAAAGCAGCGGTCTTCAAGAAAATTCAAGTATTTCTCCATCTGTGAGTGACTGAGGTTGGATTTATACATAATTTCGGTCTTGGTAGCCTGATCGTGCTGTAAGATCTCCGAGATTACCTGAACACTGCTCCTGCGACTACCCATAACAGCCTCCCTGGATAGAGATACCGGTCCCTGTATGGGAAGTAACTCAAAAGTTAGTGAAGTGTCACATGCAAAATAGTGCGGAGATACTCTGATATACACCGCGAAATGTATGGTACTACTTTCAACTTCGATTTTCTGTAATTAAAAAGCTGATTTTATGTAGCGGTATTAATGAAAAAAATGTTGACAAAAAGCGACACGTTCTTGATTACAAAATGCCGATTAAAACTTGATTGATTGCCCTGGGTTATAAATGGATTCGGTTATACGGCTATCATTTTTTTGACCGCTGCCAGCCTTTGGACGTAGTTCTCTTCTTGACGGGTAACGCGACTTTCAAGGGGCTCAATCCCTTTTCCTCCTGCTGCATATGGTTTGTTATCCGGCTTTGTAAGGTTATAGTGGTAGTTACCTCCTCGCCCTCGTCCCAGCGGATGCGCATTTCATCCCCGGTAATCTCGAGAACCTCATATGTTCCCTTCCTGTTCTGGTAAGACTCACCGACTTCGAATTTGATGCGGCACATAACATTAACTCCTTTCCCGGATTGGCCCTTTTCGGCTGCCGGCCTCAAAGGGCTGGTTCAACAGGCCCTGTATAAAGCTTGGCGAGGAGCAAGATCTCAAACTCATATTACCGATGTAAGAGGATTCATGATACACACCAGTGACGGAGATCTACATTTTAATAATCGATGTTCACATTTACTATTCAGCGTTACGATATACTTCAGGATGGATACAGTGTACCTGAAAGGGTAATCCGATGTAAGCGATCGAATCGAAACGCGGCCTCAGCCTCGTGGAATATAAAATACAAGATTTGAGATTACCGTTTTCCCCTCATTGGGGTAGTGTTGTAGCATTGCGTACAACACAGAGGAGTTTCGGTACCGGTCTCCAGCGGCGCTCCGCTGCGTACGAGGCAATCATCGCATACAGATGGGTAAAGCGATCTCCTTGCGCTTCGATTGGAGTAGGGCACCAACCCCTCCTGTTTTCCCGATTTTGTGTTCATGTGATGAACGCTTAACCCGTGCAGTCCGACGCGATTACGTGAAACAGCTATATCCTGTTCTTCAACGCCAAACGTCAATACGGTCCCGCAACTTGAACAGGTCACAGAAGTTGCAATATAATTCATTGGATGACCTCCGATTTAATTAATAGTGAACCAGACTTCGGCCATCCAACACTCCAGAAAACTTGCCTTTAGGGGTCACTCTAACGGGGTTGCCTGCAGAATCTCTAACCTGTAGTAAGCCACTGGTTCAAGTATATATGGAATTTGATATGTATGCAATATATTTGCTCGGGAACGTGGTAATCACCCATGCTCGATTACGAGCTTGGCGCTTTCATCCCGGCACGCATTCGTGAGGAGACCGATGTTTAAGAGGTTCCTCAGGGAAAAAGCATGGAATTGCGCGATTATACCAGAAAGTGCGATATTAGTATACGAAGGCCGATTGCGATGAGGATTCCCCCGCCGATTATTTCCATCCGGTTTCCGAATATGATCCCTATCCGTTTCCCCACCTGTATTGCCGCCAGCGAAAGCGCGGCAGTGACAAAGCCGATAATGATGCTGGGGTACCATATATTTACATCCAGCATAGCCAGACTCAATCCGATGGCAAGCGCGTCGATACTTGTAGCGATGCTTAATAGTATCAGGGTGGTACCGTGGGAAGGGTCTTTCCGCGGCCTCTGTTCAAATGGCTTTGTGCCTGACTTGATCATCCGAGCTCCGACAAATGTCAACAATCCAAAAGCGACCCAGTGGTCCAGGGAAGAGATATATTCAATTACACTTCTGCCTAGGGCCCATCCCAGAATCGGCATCAGGAATTGGAACAACCCGAAATGGAACGATAACCTGAAGGCTGCCCTGGGATTATTCGCATAACCCGAAGCTGCTGCTACGAGCGAGACCGCCGTTGCGTCCATGGCCAGCCCGAGGGCAATAAGCACTATTTCGACAGGATTCATTTGAGATATATCATATCATCTGGCGCTCTTTTACCCGTTAAGCTTCCAGCGAAGTTCAGGCCAGTCCCGTGCGCCGCTGGGTAAAATTTTAAAAACCGGGCGACTTTTAGGAGCCACATGAATTGCTGCTCGAAAATAAAACGGCACCTTCACACTGGCCATATCAACTTTGAGTCAGCATAAACAAAACTTATTATTGGGGGTATCAAGGTAACTCCTTCGACGAGACAAGATTAACCATTTTAATATAAATTATACGATTTAGTACAAATTCGCAAAATGGCATTACAGCAGGTTGTAAGTTGACACAAGCGGAGGCGGAGGTCGGAATAAACCAGTTGGCATGAAGCCAGACCGCGAGATTTGCGGAACCGGTGAATCGTTTCAGGACTTAGAGCCCTGTTTTTAATCCAGCCTGAATTCCCATTTACAGCAGCAGTCATTATAGGTCCTTCTGGGAGGAACTTTCAGCGGGATGGCCTGTATATCGGGGTTGAAGAAGTGGGCCATAATGCTCATGATCTTCGGTTCAAGCCCCTGGCATATCAGCTCTTCACGGCCGCTACCCTCCTTTTCAAGTGATATCAGTGTGGGACAATGGTGGATCGTAATCTCTCCATGCCGGGGATTCTTTAGATCTATGGTTGAACTGTATATCCACATCCATGGCGAAACCTGGAGGTATTTCATTAACGTGGCTACATCGTCACCATGAATGTTCAACACCTCGCTCACATTCTTCATCTCCCATGGCTGGGCCTTTTCCCAGACTCTGAGATCACATTCGAAAGCTTCGTCGTTGCCCCACTTATCCATAACGTTGAGGTACCAGTAACCGTCTATCCTGAGCATATACTGGTTATAGGTGTTAAGGAGTTTAAGCAGGGTTTCCTTCGAGAGTTTAGCGTGTTCGAATTCGGGGTCAAATTGGCCGCTGTAGTCCTCAAGCTCTGCCATAGCGTCCCTCCTCTGCCTTACCGGGTGATATCAGTATAGATGCCGTCTGCCGTTGTGGCAAGAAGATGAGTTAAAGAACGGCGTTACAAATACAAACCATTCACATTGTTACAGATGGAGCGGCAAGAGTGACTGAAGCGAATGCCGACACTGATTCGTTTCATTCGCTGTTTTTGGGCTTCCCGAAAACAGCGTTTCAAATACAAAGGAATTCACCCTGCGGCTGTCTTGTGAAAAACGGGAACAATCCGTTTTCCCCTGACCGGGGAAAACCCTCCCCCAACGAGGACGGTTCTTCAGGCCACCCGATGGCAACCGCCATCGGGTGGCCTGAAGAACCTTATTAAACCGGGAGGGGAAAACAGCGATGCTGATATGTATCCGAATCAATCGCTGTTTTAGGGGGCTTTATGTCTCTTGCAATTGGTCAGGAATTGGGGTATACTTAAGACAGTGATTAGGTCAAAGTTACCATTTACTCCAGCGGCCCCTTAGAGTATCTCCATTATTCACTCCTCGAAGGTAAGGTTCTCAGGGTATTGGATGACTGCGGTCCGGTTCACAATCTTATATAAGGAAGGTCATTCAATGAGCTTCGTAGACAAGGAACTAACTTGCGTCGACTGTGGGCAAAAATTCACGTTCGGTTCTGGCGAGCAGGATTTCTTCGCCAGCAAGGGGTTCACCAACGAACCGAAAAGGTGTCCCGATTGCCGCTCAGCGAGGAAGTCGGAACGCCGTGGTGGCTCAGGCAGCTACGGCTCCGCACGTCGGATGTATCCGGCGGTATGTGCCGCCTGTGGCGTCGAAACAGAGGTCCCATTCGAGCCGCGTCAGGACAGGCCAGTGTACTGCAGTCAGTGCTACAACCAGGTTGGAACCTCCAACAGACGATAAATCTGTAATTAACCAGCAAACAACAGAGAGGCTGTGCTAAACATCTGTCAGCCTCTTGAGCGTAAGTAAAGTTCACAAGACGCCGGATTATATCCGGCGTCTTGTGAGGCATATCATTCGTGAGTTGAAAAACACCCGGTGAGTATATGCTGCCGGATGAAGCATCTATCGCAATGACAATTACAGGAGGTAATCATCGGCAATAGGATTTATGTCGGTAATATGAGCTATGACGCCTCGCAAAGCGAGATAGAAGGCCTCTTCTCTGAAGCTGGTGAGGTGACAGAAGTATCACTGCCAGTAGATCGAAATACCGGTCGTCCAAGAGGTTTTGCCTTCGTTGAGTTCGCTGATGAGGCAGCTTGCGCTCATGCCATTGAGAAATTCGATGGTCATGAGCTTCATGGCAGGACTATCCGTGTCAATGAAGCTGAAAAGCCGCGGGAGCGTACTCAGAGTTTTGGTGATTCCAGGCAGTTCAGCCGGCCTCAACAGGGCCAGAAACCATCGAAGCCAAAGGGCAGCCGTCGCAATATTCGAGCCAAGAAGCGCGGTTTTTAAGCAAGTAAATCGCTGTGTGAAGGGGTTGTGTGTCCTTTGTGTTTTCTAGTTGTTTCCCGTTCTGATGGGTGAGGTGTTAATCACAACGCCCGTTAACCTCTATTTTCGCACGCCTGAAAACAGTTCTTGATCGGCCCGCCTATCGGCATCCTCTTGTAACGCTGTTTCCTGTCCCTTAAGAACTCGTTTCTGGTGGTGTAAAAAGCTTTTTATTCAGGTGTGAGTACGAAAAACCGCAGAGTGATTACTTATCCGGTATGTGGATGTGCCTGTGGTTGAATCGCTTTCTCCGGGAATGGGCGCAGGATTGATTTCGATCTTATCCTATGATATAGGTGCCGGTACCAACGGATATTAGGCGCTGTTCATCATTGTGCATCTCGGTTCTGACGACCGCGAATTTTTTCCCTGTCCGCAGGATAAAGCCGGACGCGACGAATTCCCGGCCGATTCCCGGCCGAAGGTAGTCAATACGTATATCAATTGTGGCAATCCTGGTAAAACGTTCCATCTGCTTCTCGGTTATAGGCTGTTTGGCTTTCTTGAACAAATCCAGAAAAACCACGAATCCTCCGGTGATATCCATTATTGCGGAAACAACCCCTCCGTGTAACGTGCCATAGACTGAATTTCCGCTCAGATCCTCTTTCATGGCAAATCTGACGCATCCGTTTTCCACATCCATAGATTCAGTGCTCAGGCCGAGCAACTTGTTAAAAGGCCTGATTTCGTTGAAGTGCCTGACGAACGAATGAATATCTTCAGGTTCTGTATGTGCTTCCATAGTTCACCCCAAACAATAGAATTATATTGTATCAACTCGTAACAACGGGCCAATTCATTTTGCCTGCCACAGTAAGCGTTGTCAATTATATACGTTTGCCAGATTTAATGTTCTGCCCCTAACGCTTCTATACAAGTGTTTCGCAAAGCTCTTTTCACCGCATTGCTTCAATTGAAAAGCTGACCACTCTGGTAACGCAATCGCAACCGCGATTGCGTTACCAGAGTGGTCAGCGTCGGGTGGTGGGTATGAGGCTCAATATTTGCATAAGGTTACTATCAGCGAATGTCCGGTTATTCGCGGGACGTTACACTACGAGGCTGTCCCTAACGGTTGTGTAAAATGTTCCGCAGTGATCCTTTTAAATCATTGCTTCACCGACAAGTTTGGTACCCGAGGGTATAGGGAATCAAAGAGTAGATGCCATATAAGTGATATTACCAGCGAAAGACCGGTAATTTTTGTGACAGTACGCAAGCTGAAACAATCGGGTTTTTATGTGAGTGCCTGGAGAAGGTCCATAAATAATTACTGTTCTTGACATATCTTAATTTGGTGTTTACAATAAGCAAACCTAATTAAGGAGGTGAAAGAATGAGCGGTATCCGGTTTATACTGAGTATCGCGGCGGCCATGGCGTTCATAGCAGGCTATTCGGTTTCAGTGATATGCGGCATATGGTGGCCTGACAACACCGTGATAATCGCTGCACTATCGATCATGGGATTGCTTGTCGGTTTCTTCAACATCGCCGGCAGAGAGATTGTTCCCTATCTGGTGGCTGCCATCGCGCTCGTTTTGATAGGCAACCTGGGAGTTTTTACACCGTTGAATGATGTGGTGAGTGGCCTGGGAGATACGGCAAACGATATTGTCTTCCTTATGGCCGTATTCACCGCTCCTGCCGCTGTGGTGCAGTCTATCAGAGCCGGGATAATACTGGCGAGGCCTGGAGGGTAAAAAGGGACTTACGCAAAGAACGCCAGCAGCTTAATTACAAACCGCGGCATATTTCTGACTATCAGTGGCCTGTGGCCGGTCTTCAAGTTATACCGACTGCCTGAGGAACCTGTAAAATGGCGAGATACAGTGCCGGTTTGCTCATGTATCGAATTCGCGATGCAGGGCTTGAGGTATTACTGGTACATCCGGGAGGGCCTTACTGGGCCAGGAAGGATGAAGGGGCGTGGTCGATCCCTAAAGGAGAATACCAGGCCGGTGAGGACCCTTTTGAGGTCGCAAAACGGGAATTTCAGGAAGAGACGGGGATTGAGCCGGAGGGGAATTTCGTTGAACTCTCCCAGGTGAGGCAGCCTGGTGGCAAAAAGGTAACTGCATGGGCATTTGAAGGTGACTGCGACCCTGTGGCAATCCGTAGTAATACTTTCACCATGGAGTGGCCTCCCCATACCGGCAAGCAGGTCGAATTCCCGGAAGTAGATCGGGCGGACTGGTTTAAAACAGATGTTGCGAGGCGGAAAATCCAGAAAGGCCAGGTCAATTTCATCGATCAATTGTGTGAGCTAATACGGCTGTGATTGCGGTAACGCTCAGGCGTGGTGAGCGGGCTATGCCGGGTTCAAACATTGATAATTCACCTTCCATATAGGACTTGCCTGAATGCTGCTTCCCATATGATGTCAATATAAGCCGGTAGTCGGGGAAACAGCGCACCCTATTTGAAAATCATGGGAAAATCAGGTATGTTCTTGGTATAAATCGGGTTGGTAAAATCCCGTAAACGCAGGACAGTTGCAGAATACTTGACGAGCGGAGGTATCAGAGATGAGCGATAAATCAAAGGGTTCTATCATTGTAGTCGATGATGATGAATCTATCCGCAGAGCCATGTATACCATCCTGCGTAACGAGGGATATGAGGTGATGGCCGCGCTGAACGGCCGAGATGCACTGGAGGTTACTTCCAGGAGAAAATTCGACCTGATGTTCCTGGATATTATGATGCCCGGATTCAACGGCCAGGACGTTTTAACGCTGATGAGGGCTTCCAGGCCGGAGATGCCCATTGTCATGATAACAGCGTTTAATGATCCCAAGTTAAAGGATCAAGCTATGAGGCTTGGCGCTCACGACTTCGTAACAAAGCCGTTTGATATGAAGGATATCGTCAGGCTGGCCGACAGTATAATCCGCTCCGGGGAAGAGAAAGAGGAAGTGGCGGAGGTGAGTGAAACGGATGCTGGTGCCTAAGGGGGAGGGGAAACGAAATAGCATCAAATTACGCAACTGAGAACTACTCTGTCTTCAGGTAGAAGAACTGTCTAATGGCCGGGGGATCAATATGAAGATAATAAGCGGAGAGAAGGTCCAGAAAGTAAAAGTGGATATGGAAGGGGCGGAGCGCGCTTACAAGCAGGTTCCAATATCGCGTGAAGATGGCTCACCCAACTTCTCATTCAGAGTATTCACTCTTGAACCGGGCGGTCATACCCCGTATCACCGGCATCCTTATGAGCACTTGAATTACGTGATAAAGGGTTTTGGTTTCCTCGTTTCGGAGGGCGAAGGGAAACAATCCATAACTCAAGGTGATTTTGCCCTGGTATTGCCTGATGAAGTTCACCAATACAGGAACGAATCCGAAGACGGGCCGCTGGTAATTATATGTGCCGTTCCGAAGGAGTATGAATAAGCCGGTACGGCGTATATAGTCAATTCCGAACCGAAATGATGTAGGAGCCGGTTCCCACAGCAAAGAGCCGCTCATTCTCGTCATGAAGCTCTATACGGCTTACCGCGACAGTCCGTCCCGTGCGAAGAGTATAGGCTGTAGCCAGAAATGAAGCCCCCGCACCGGGGCGTAAATAGTCGACCCTCAGATCAATAGTGTTTATCCTGGAAATCCTTCTCACTTTCTCACTGACTGAATCCCCTTTAACCCTGTAAACAATATTGGAGAATACCACCAGGCTTCCCGTTATATCCATGACTGAGGCGATCACTCCACCATGCAGGTTCATTGTCCTTTCGCTGCCGGTAAGATCGTCGCGGGACTTGAAACTCATGGAGGCGGTATCCTGCTCCATGGACTCAACCTTAAGCCCGAGGCTTTTAGTGAACAGTGAGGTTTCTACGAACAGGTGGTTAGATATCGCGATCAGTTCATCTTTTTCACTTTTATTCATTTTACCTCTCAGCCAGCCGGGTTGATTTCACTATACCGGGAATGAAGGTTTCTGTTTCTGAGATCAGCGGCCCCGTCTTGAGAGCACCGGTTCGTTAATTATGATTCCCGTCTACATAGCGATTGCGTTGCAACGCCGCAATTGGCAATCCAGTTTCAGATTTCTTAATAAACAGATATTCTCCCCGCCGGTTCGATCACCACTTCCCCGATGATGGCGGCCTCGTACATTCCTGAGCTGTGAAGTTTCTCCAGCAAATCCGAGGCTTTCTCCCGTTCCGCGGAGATAAGCAGGCCACCTGAGGTCTGGGGGTCAAAGAGTATGTCTGAAATCCATACGGGAACATCGTCCCCGAAATCAACTATAGGAGCCCGGAACTCCCTGTTACGATAGGTGCCGGCGGGTATGAGTCCCATCCGCGCGAATTCCGGCGCCCTCGAAAAGAAGGGTATTCTGGAATGATCGATCCTGAATCCTGTATCGCTTTCCTGAACCATCTCACTGGCGTGCCCCAGGAGTCCGAACCCGGTCACATCGGTGCAAGCATTGACCCCTGCTTGCTGCATCAGTTCTGATGCAATTCTGTTTAAAGTTGCCATTTGCATCGTCACGGATTTAACCGATTCTTCGTCTGCCATTCCGGCCTTAATTGCTGTATTGACGATACCTGTGCCCAGCGGCTTGGTCAGTATAAGTCTATCGCCGGGTTTGGCTGTTGAGTTAAGAATCACCCTGTCCGGGTGCGCGACCCCCGTAATTGAAAGCCCGTATTTTAACTCCGGGTCGTCGACGCTGTGCCCTCCCACAAGGCATACATCCGCCTCCGTGAGTTTATCCATCCCACCCTTCAGCACTTCCTTCAACACGGAAATAGCCATCGTTTTACTGGGGAAGCACACGATGTTCATGGCGGTTACCGGCATGCCTCCCATCGCGTATACATCGCTAAGGGCGTTGGCTGCCGCTATCTGTCCGAAGGCGTAAGGGTCGTCGACTATAGGGGTAAAGTAATCCAGCGTCTGGATTATGGCCAGATCATCCCTCAGCCTGTA
>JAWOBX010000012.1:0-5172 GCA_046484125.1 Dehalococcoidia bacterium
GGCGCCTCCAGCAGGCTTATCGGACTGGCCCGCTATGACGAGGAAGCCGGTGAGTGGAAACGGCTGCCCGGTCCACAGCTCAACAACCTTTCCAGTCACTCTATCACCGGAACAACCGATTCCCTCGGACTCATTGCCGTGGTTCAGCCCTGGACCCGCCTTTAGGGTTTAAATACTCACGCATAACTAAACGAGCGCCCCTCAATCCCTGAGGGGCGCTCGTTTAAAATAGAATCGCCCGTTTCACTGACGCCATTATGGCGTGCGGCTTTCTATGCGGTTCCTGTTCGTCAGGCCAGCGCTTTGCCTGCGGCTTCCTTCAGATTCCACCTCGCGGTGGACACCCTTGCCGTCCGGCTAACAGTTCCCCCTGCCGGGCCTGTAGGGGACTTCCACCCCCAAGTGGGTCCGCCCTGCCGGGCGCACCACAAAGAAAAGGGCCTTCCCCGAACGGAGAAGGCCCTTTTTGTATTAACAACTTTCAACCTGGATTAAACACCCGCGCGGGTGTAGCTGCCCTTGGCGAACACGTCGAAGCTCGTGTAATCAGCCGGGTAGTACGTATCACTCTTCTTGTATTTGTTGGCATCATACGGTTCCAGCTTCAGTGCGGCACGCTTTTCGTCGATCAGTTTAATGGCATCCTGAACCGCTTTGATCGCATCAGGCTCGAAGTAGAACGAAGCCCCGACTTTCTCCCGGTAACCCTCCTCCATCAGGCGGACAACCTCAGGACTGTTATTATAAGGATGATGCCCTATCATCCAGGTAGTGACACCAGAGGCCACCACATAGGTCCCGATAGAAACCGCCTTTTCTGACATCCATTCCGGAGCGAACCCAACCGCCGGCGCGTCACTGATATCCTCACCCAGGCCACCCTCAGTGGCGCACTGGGCCAGAACGGTGAGTATCCTGGAATTATCCACACAGGAACCCATATGGATCACAGGCGGTATACCGATAGTCTGGCAAATCTCCCTGAGGCCAGGGCCTGCGAGATCCATCACCTCCGGTGTAAGCAGGCCCTGTTTCGCATCCGCGATCGCATTACAACCCGTGGTAACCACCAATATGTCGTTCTTTATCAACTCTTTGACGATGTATGTCTGATTTTCGTCGTGTGTCAATCTTGCGTTGTTGCATCCCACAACACCGGCCGCCCCCCTGATTCTGCCGTTGGCAATATTATCTATTAGTGGCCGGAAGGATTGCCTGAACCTGCCACCCAGCATGTAATTGAGGTATTCATGTGAAAAACCTGCAACCAGATTATCAACATAATTCGGAATTCGAGTTTCTTTCCGGTTTGGGTAATTGTCAATCGCTTTCCTGAGTATCTCTTTGGCCAGATCAAGAGCCCGGTGTTCATCGAACTCCATATAAGTACTGTCGGTGATTTTCGCCTTGGGCGAGGTGCTTATGATCTCGGTATGGAAGTTATTCGCCATGGCAACCAGGCCCTGCATTATGCACTGAATATCCACTACCATAGCTTCCACAGCGCCGGTGGCGAGAGCCAGTTCCTGTGAAAGGAAATTGCCCAACAACGGCACGCCTTCGCGCATCAGGATTTCATTGGCCGTACAGCACATGCCCGAAAGGTTAATTCCTTTAGCACCCTTCGACCTGGCATATTCCAGTATCTCCGGATCGCCAGCCGCCTCAACAATCATCATGGAGAGGGTAGGCTCATGCCCGTGGATGATTACATTGACTTCATCAGGGCTGAGTACCCCAAAGTTAGCTCTGGACCTTACAGGGCCGGGGGTGCCGAAAAGTATATCGCTGATATCGGTGCCCAGCATGGAGCCACCCCAACCATCACCAAGCGAACATCGCATCGCATGGTTCATAATGTGCTCGGCATCCTGGTCGACACCGATGTGCGTTCGGTGGAGAACTTCTACAATCTCTCGGTCAACACCACGCGGTGATATGCCCAAATTGCGCCAGATTTCCTGACGTTTTGCCGGGGCTCGCTTCACCAGCGCAAGCTCCTTATTGGTACTGCTGAACTGATATAATGCCGCCATAGCGACATCACGTCCGAGCTCATTAACTTCCTTGCCTTCGGTAGGTACATTCAAATACTCGGCGACCATTTTCAGCTTGCTAACGTCCTTAATCTGATAATCAGGAGCATGTCCTTCGCAGGCCGCCAATAGCGTCATGGCCATATCCCGCCCATGATCCGAATGAGCTGCTGCACCACCGGCTACGTCACGTGCATAGTTGCGTGCAGCAACTGTGGCCCGGGTGGCACCGCAAAGGCCTACCTCGTTCTTACCGGTCAACCGGCAAGGCCCCTGCGAGCAGTTCTTACAACATGCGCCAGAACTACCAATCGGGCAAGCTTTGAGAGATTTTGCACGATCGAAAATTGTATTAATCTCTTTTTCCTGAGAAAATTCAAGCATCTCTAAAGTTGCGGGGTCTATGGTTTGCTTTTGCGGTTTCTTTTCTTCTTTTTCCTCGGCCATTAATTCCTCCTGCCTGATATTATAGGGTCTGATACTTAACCATGTTAGATGTTATCACACCGCCACTGACCTGTAAAGTTCTCCGAATTGAATCATCTCTAAAGTAACCAAATGAAAGAAAATGGAGCCGGCTGGAGATAGCAGGAAAGGAGGGCGGGCTGATTGGAGAAGATGGACATGGCAGCGAAGGACAAATCTGAGGGTATTGAGGAAAGGGTACTTAGAAGCCGGAGCAAGGGGAAGAAGGCGGGGATACTGAACGAGTATTGTCGGAACACGGGATAGAACAGGAAATACGTCACCAGGATGAGAAACTCTGATAGATGGATGGTGAAGTACGATGGTGAAGTGAAGACCGCACTGGCTCAGATATGGGAAATCTGCGACCATCCCGTGGACAGAGGCTGAAGCCGGTGCCGGGAGGGTGTAGCTATAATGGGGAAGCCTCAGGATGCGACCTTCCGAGATAAGGGGAAGGAGCCCGTTTGACTGGAAAGCCATGGATTCCTTCTATATAATTATGATAACTCTATAAACATGTAAATGACCATACCGTAAATAATCCGTAGATATACGGATTGACATCATTTATTGGTCATGCCATCCTCCCTTTAACAATTAGAAAGTCCCAAGCGGAATGGACGATATCACTAGAGGTGGATGGAGATATAGACGGCTCGATCTGGTTACTTCCAGTGCGTTTCAATTATGATTAGCGCTTGTGAGTTTTTACCTCGTCCTGATGAACACGGTTCAGGCCAGTATAGTTCCGATATTGGCTGTTTAAACGGTCCGATCGCGTACGGGAGGGCTTTTCAAAGAGAATGAAATCGAGCTTTGCCACCGGTGAAATTGATATAATCAGGGGGAAAATGCGATGAAAAGGGGATACAGAATCAGCATATTCATTCTGGCCAGCCTGTTGCTCGTTATGCCGCTGCTGGCCGGCTGCGGTGGAGACGATGAAGATAAAGAAAGCCCGAAACCATCACCAGGCAACGGTGCCGCTGATACTGTTACCATAACCATAGGCAACTTAACGGATAAGACAGGCCCCACAGCTAACGCGCTCGGCATAATGGATATGGCCCTTGAGGATACGGCGAGACACTTCAACGAGGAGAACCTGATCCCCGGGGTACAGCTGAAAATAGTCGAGTATGATACGGCTTATCAACCGGCCAATTACATACCCGGTTATCTATGGCTCAGGGATAAAGGGGCTGATGTCATCTATTCCGCTGACCCCGGTGCAGCCGAAGTCCTTAAGTCGAGGGTTGACAGGGATGAGTTTGTTGTATTCTCTTCGAACGCACAGAAAGCATTGCTGGGAGATCCGGGATATTGCTTTACTGCATCAAGCTACCCACCCAATCTCTACTATACTCTCCTGGACTGGATAGCGGAGAATGACTGGGACTATGAGTCTAAGGGACCGGCCAGGATCGGTGTAGCCACCTGGTCATCCTCACTCGATGTTGCCACCGCTGACGGCATTAAGCAGTACTGCCAGGAGCATCCGGACCAGTTCGAGTGGAAGGGCGCTTATCTCAAGGAAATGAGCTTCTCCTGGACTACCGAGGCGCAGGAGCTTAAGGATTGCGATTATGTGCTGCCACCCAGTGCCGCGCTGGTCACCTTCGTCAAAGATTACAAATCGGTCAGCGGTAAGGCCAAGTTCATCGGTAGTGACCCGCATCTCGGTTTCTTCAGGCTGGTAGGTGACGCCAGAATGTGGGACGAGATAGACGATATGTTGCTCATCAGGGAATCAGGTTACTGGGGTGAGGATGGGTCAATGGTAGAGCTCAGTGAAGAGTTGATGAACCGGTATCGAGACGGTTCACAAGAAGAAATCAAGGCTGCCGGGGGTACTTACAATGCCGTATGGCATTACTATATCATCTTTGACATAATCAAACAGGCTGCCGCTGAGGTGGGGCCGGAGAACATCGATTCACAAGCCATATATAAGGCAACGCAATCCTACAGTCTGACTTTGGACGGAGTGGAGCGGTTTTCATTCAGCGAGACCAAGAGGTTCGGAGTGGATAAGGTTCTTATTTACAAAGTGGCGGCTGAAGATAAGGCGATTGTAAGGGTAGAGCAGGATCTGATACCGATCATGCGGGTATTTGAGTGACTGTCACAATATATACCTCCCACCTTTGCGCTAATTGAAAATGAGCCTGGGAAATACTGTTCTTCTGGTAATGACTCTACACTGAAGACGAGACGGCGCAGCTTCTTGCTGCGCCGTCTTCCTTTGTTAGAATATAAGGTTGGGCAGGTGCTATATCTCTCTCCTGATTACTCTTTCTTGAGTAGCCGCCGGGTATTTCGAAACCGCAATTTTTAAAAACAAGATTGATCGTATGAGAGCGGCCGCCGGCAAAGGCAATGGACTCATGGTTTCGGAAAACAGCGTTTCAAATAAAAAAGAATTCACCCTGCGGGTGTCTTGTAAAATTTGGAACAATCCGTTTTCCCCTGACCGGGGAAAACCCTCCCCCAACGAGGACGGTTCTTCAGGCCACCTGATGGCGGGTGCCATCAGGTGGCCTGAAGAACCTTATTAAACCGGGAGGGGAAAACAGCGATGCTGATATGCATCCGAATCAATCGCTGTTTTAGGGGGTACCCTGGAGAATATCTCCCGCCGGTGGCGGTGGTTCTGAAGGTGTCAATG
>JAWOBX010000091.1:0-7551 GCA_046484125.1 Dehalococcoidia bacterium
TTGATCAGAGGTTCCTTAAGGAACCTTTTGAGTCAAGAGGTGACTTCGGGGGCCTGGGGGTGTCCCCCAGCTTTATGAGTCCCCCCATGATTGGGGGTTCAGGGGTTGATCAGAGGTTCCTTAAGGAACCTTTTGAGTCAAGAGGTGACTTCGGGGGCCTGGGGGTGTCCCCCAGCTTTATAAGTCCCCCCATGATTGGGGGTTCAGGGGGTTGATCAGAGGTTCCATAATATATATAACTATGGCGCGAAAAATGCGGTTGAAATCGTTACTTAGCATCCAGTGGATTCGTAGAATCCGGTCATATGCCGAGCATTTACAACTCGTTGGCACACCCCTGTCTTACATTCTGCGGCTGGCAGTTATCTCAGCCTCTATAATTGTTATACTGGCCAACGTGGCTGCCCTGGTAATCCTGTTCACTTTCGATAGCGAGTCAGCTCAGTTTATCAGCGGTGGCAACCCCAGGCAATTTCATGAGGAATTGCAGGTTGACCTGCTGGATGACTACGGGGAGGTTTTGGGGATTGCCCATAACTCCGGTAACAAGATCAGATCCACAATAGAGGCTCTGGCATATGGCGCCGATATCATAGAGATAGATGTTGTTCTAGTGCAGGGCCAGCTCCACGCCGCACACTGGTCACCCTTTCGCTTTATAGGCGACAGACTTTTTCGGGGCCCTACCCTGGCCGAGGTCTGGGGAGCCGCTGCCCAGGCTGACATGATCAAGCTTGACCTCAAGGACTCGTCAACCGAAATGGTCAACAAACTGGTTGAATTCCTGGACGATAGACGGAGGGCGAAAGAGAAAATCATAGTCGTATCAGAAAAACCGGAGATTCTGGCACTAATGGCTCAGCGAACACCGAAAGTTATTCGAATGTTGAGTGTATCTGATGAGTATGTTCTTCTCGACTTGCTGGAGGATGAGGATTTGCAGGCAGTCATTGATGGCGTCTCTGTAAATCATAGCCTGCTGACTGTGGATATCATTGCCTCTCTCAAGGAAAGAGGGTTAATCGTTTTCGCATGGACCGTCAATGATCCGGCGAGGATGAATGAACTGGTTAAGTACGGGGTCGATGGAATCACTACTGACAATCTGGCAATCCTGGATTTATTCGGAGCACAGCGACAAATCGATATCACTTCTAGAAGCCTGCCACTGAATTTCTTGAGCTAGTGTGCTGTCCCTAAAGGTTCTATACAAGTGTTCCGCAACGCTCTTTTCACCGCATTGCTTCACTTATAAAGCTGAGTATTTGAGGAGACCCTTTTAGAAAGTGGCGACTCAGGGGGGCTGGGGGTACCCCCAGCTTCACACTTTCCCCGAGACCGGGGAATTAAAAGGGGTTGATCATAGTTTCCTTAAAATACAACTTAATATCAGCGAAAGTTCGGTCATTTACGGGACGTTATACTAGCGCCTCAGGCGAGCTGCCAGCAGGCCCATCGAGAATCCCAGAGCGGCTGCCAGGAGCAGGCTCCAGGCCAGGCGTGTTTCCAGGCTCCAGAACAGGAGACGCGTCTCCACCATAACGAAGTTGTCCGCCACAAACACTGTAAGCAAAGTAAAAACGACCGCGATCGAGGCGAGCTTGGCGGTCCATCGCCAGCTACGCCATTGGGGCGATAGGAATCGCTTATAGTCCATCCGGCAACCTCCTTGCCACGACCAGTTTCCGCTTTAAGAACGCCGACCGGCCTGTTTTACACGCTAACCTGTTATATCACAACATCCCCTAATAAGTGGAGCTCATGCCAGTTCGGACTGATCATCATTTCTTGTAACGCGGATCCTTTTATGCGAAGAAACCCGTTATTCACCTCACTTTTTCGACCCGAATGAATCGTCTTAACCGGATTTCCATTGTCTTCGGTTACAATCTCAAGGTTGCATCCGACGCCACTATTGCAATAGATGAGAGGAACGTTTTCGCTCATCCGTCCATCCCGCAAACAACAATCTACATGGCTCGCTCGGTTTCTATTTCAGCGATATGTTTCATCAGGTATTCCGAAGTACTGGTAAGTCGTCTATCGATTATAGAGGCAAGATCCCGCATGAACATGTACCCGGATTCATGGTCGCTATCCAGTATTTCAAGGAGTTTCCGTCCGTCAATTTCAATAACCTCGGTATTTTCCAGGCATCGCGCGGTAACAGTATAGGTTTTCGAATCCATGAGCGCCGACCAGCCAAATATTTCGTTCCCGTTAAGGTAACGAACAATGCCCTCCTTTTGATCCAGCCATGAGACGGGTAGTCTGCGCTCTATAACGACTCAACCACGTAAGATTAAATACAGTTTCTCGGCCTGTTGTCCTTCTGACAAAACCTTTTAACCGGCTTGATAGTTAATTAACCGAGCATGCGTTGACGATCTTTTCCAGGGTCTTATCTCGCAGGTTCTCAAATACCGGGAATTTCTTCAGATCGCTAGTTTTCAGCATAAGTTATCCTCCTCTATTACATGTTCCAAGTGGATCTCCCACGGTTCACCTCCGAACGCCTCGGACTTTTCAGAATCATTCGTCAGCCTTTTCGAGAGCCAAACCATTCTCATTTTAGCCCTGCCCACCTTTACATGGCAAGTAGGCGAAGGTGATTGTAATAACAAGGTAACCGAAATGGGGATAAGCAAAAAACGGTAACGCACTACCTGCGAGAATTCGCGTTCAGTTCTTTTGATGTGGCTCCGGTTAACTGATTTGTCAAAACAGGGTGTGGCTTCAGTAGAGGAACCGGGTATATTCAGTTATCCAGCCCTGACCTGAAATCTGTTAACAGTGAAGCAATGAGGTGAAAAGAGCATTGCGGAACATTTGTATAAAACCGTTAGGGAAAGCACACTGGCAACCAGCTCATCTCGTTCACGAATTATAAGGGTCTAAGAGTCAATCAAGTGCATTTACAATGGCAAGAGCTCCGATTAAAATTAGATACAATCCAACTATTACCGCTAACGCTCGCGGCCAGATAATGATGATAAACCCTACGGCAATGCTTACTATGCCGGCTATCAATCCACTGGTGCTTGTCAGGTCCCAATCCATTTCTCGCCTCCGGATTTTATTTATTCTTGGAGATCATAATGATTTGTTGGCCGATTTCGAGGCCTCTCATCTGCGGCGCCAACGCGGGAAAGCTACTGAAAGTACGAACAACACGACAAAAACTACGAACAGGATAATGGCGATATTGGCCGCCATATCGGCAAGAAATCCAAATCCCAATACGGCAGCCACCAGTGCGAACAACAGAAACGCAAAAGCGCACCTCAGCATTACATTTTCCTCCTTTCAGTCAGCTTTTATCCTGCAATCTGTTTTTTGCCCAGATTCAGTTATCACTCATACAGCGGTGAACTGATCTACAGGAGGCACCATCTCGGTGTATTTTTGCCGGATCTTCATAAAATCGCCACGGAGAACCGTAAGGTTTTGACCCGATCGATTGTTTCGCTGCAGGAAATGAGACGGGTGAAGGGTCGCAATCGCCGGGGTATTCATTGGCCCCTCCATCCAGTTTCCCCGGTCCGAATTCATCCTGAACTGATCATCAATAAGTACTCTCGCGGGCATTTCTCCCAGGCATACTATAATCTTCGGCTGAATAGCCGAAATCTCCCATAGCAGCCAGGGCTCGAATCCCCTCAGCTCAAAAAGGCGGGGCGGCCTTGGTTTTCTGTGACCGTCTCTGCAGACAGTATAAGGGCACCACTTCAAAACGCTCGTTACCCATATATCTCTTCGGTTCAGCCCCACCTCCGAAATGATCTGCTCGAGTATTTTCCCGTTTATCCCCGCCAGCGGCCTTGCCTGGGCATCCTCCCTCACTCCCGGCGCGTCTCTGATCAGCATGATATCGGCCTCGGGATTCCCGATTCCATGAATGATCCGGTTATTTCGGGAGAGATGACCGAATATTTCCTTTTGAAGCTGGTACAATTGCCGCAGCCTTAACTCTTTGCTTAAATCAGGCGACGTTTGCGGTACAAGATACTCTTCAAGTCGTAGCAAGGTTTACCCCCTCATAGTGCATTTCAGACTGAGCAATATAGAAACAGGCACTTACTATTTTTGTTTAATCATACTGATACCAGCTCGCCCCGAATATCCGTTTATTTACTGAGATTTTTTTCTTTTACTTCGTAATCTTAATAAGTTCATTCAAACATTGGGTTATGCCATTTCTAAAACCATGCGGCTATTGAGCTACGGAATATTCGTAAATAGCACGCTCCGTATCCAGAGCGCACGGAAAACACCACAGGAATAGGCAATATGCCGGTTCTGAAGCCGGGCTCCTCTGCTAATCCAAATTTTCTCGACCGGGATCATAACTGTCAATTCGATTATTCGTAGACCCGGACAACAGGGCGCCTTTTGTGAAAAAGCGGTGTATCGTCCTTGAAAATACGTAATTCTACGGATATGCCCGGAAAATAACCAGGGTTAGACTGTCTTTATTGATTCAGTATTGGCCAGTAGTTAGTTACGAGGCCTTATGATACGCAGAATTAAACCGGTAATGAAATTGCTGCATATACCGAATGATTCAAGAGGCCTGGTTCATTTTTTTTCAGCAGGGCTGATATATCTGCGGCAGTTTAGGGATTAAAGATGGTCACCAGGAAAGTGTTGATAGTCGATGACGACCCATACCTGATAAAATCCCTCGAGTTCGTATTCAGAATGGAGGGGATCGACTTTGATACCGCCAGGAACGGGGTAGAGGCCACGGAAAAGATTCGGGAAGAGGAACCGGGAGTGGTCCTGCTGGATGTAATGATGCCCGGTAAGGACGGTTATGAGGTCTGTGAAGACGTGAAAAGGGATTCGGAACTGAGAGACATACATATTGTGCTCCTTAGCGCCAAGGCCCGGAAAAGTGAGGTGGCACATGGGTTTGCCGTGGGGGCTGATGAATACATCACCAAGCCCTTCAGCATAAAAGTTGTTGTCGACCTGGTCGAAGACGTTTTGAGCAAAGTAAACTAAAGCCTCGCCACATTAAAGGTGGAGACTGGCCTGATAAATCTGCCCTGGTTACCCGGATGACAATCATACCGAACGAACCGCGATTGACTCGCTAATATTTCCGTTGCCCGTTTTTTCGAGCAACTCGAATTCCCATGGTTTTTATGCTTTCAGTCTTTTTCGGTTTCAAACTGTCCGATGAGAGTGGGTGCTCTTTGGAATAGCATAAAGAACAAAGGAGGGACTATTGATCAATGAATGATGACAATGGCCTCAGCTGGAGTACAATAACCGACCCTTTCGAGCATGCCATAGAGAATCTCTTTGACTATCTGCCTCAAGTGATCGGGGCACTGGTCCTGGCATTGCTGGCATGGATCCTGGCCAGAGTCGCAAAAAAGGTGATTACGAAAGTAATATCCGTGTCCAGGGTTGAGGAGAAGATCGGCAGAGGCGGAAACATCGCCCAGCGCTCAGGTCAAGCCGCCTGGTGGATCGTCTGGATATTCTTCTTCCTGGCCATCCTTGAGACACTCGGCGTCGAGGGGATGATGGAACCGATCCGGTTGACATTTGAGAAGATATTCAGCCGACTCCCCGATGTCATCGCGGCCGGGTTGATACTGATCTTTTCATGGGTAATAGGCCGCCTCCTCGTTGGATGGCTCAGAGATTTCCTCACCAAAGTTCGCTTCAATGAACTCCCGGTCAAGCTCAACCTGCTCGAAAAGCAGCCCGAAGGTAAATGGGCCCCGGCGAACATCGTGGCATATGCCGTACTGGCACTGATCATGTTATTCGCTGTCATTATAGCTGCGGACATACTGGATTTCCCCACCGCAAACAACCTTGTGGCGGACTTCACCGAGTTCTTTGCTCAAGTGCTCCTCGGTATTGCGATCCTCATCATTGGGGTTTTCATAGCCAGGTTCCTGGCTGGTATGATGCGGGCCGCTAAACAGCCACCTGTTCTGGCTACGATGGTGCAGATTTTCATCATCATACTTGTCACAGCTATAGCCCTTTACACCATGGGTTTTGCCAACGAGATCATCCTGTTGGGATTCGGGCTCATGCTGGGCGCGATTGCTGTAGCGGTTGCAATGGCATTCGGCCTGGGTGGGCGGGAGGTTGCTCGGGAACAATTGGAGAAATGGGTGAAGTCTGTGAGGTCGCATAAATCAGAGGAATAGTAGGTTCACAACAACATAATAACAGAGCACCCACTCTCATTTGGCAGATTCTTGAAGTGAGAAAGCTCTGATCAATCATATTATCCCAAATTTCGATAGAGAGTTCCAGGGGGCTGGGCGCATGCGCCCAGCCCCCTGGAACTCATCAATCCAGATTCTACAGCCTTTAAAAAATAGTAGCTTTTCTCTGGCACCATAAAAACCCTTCTTCCGGCCTGTTAAAAAGGTTCAGCCTTCAAACACCCGCTTCCGCTGCTGGCGAAATGACCGGACCATCAGCATGGAAAACCTTGACGGATAGTCCTATTACCGGGAAACACACCCAAACAGGTTTTACTCCATGGACAACTCAACTTCTGAGCGCTATAAGAAGTCACTTCCGGTATCATACCGCTTCTATCTGACTTGACTGTAAGATTGTCATACCTCATACTATCAGGCAAAAGATGACCGGGCGCAGATTCTTCATTCGAAATATGGAGGCTGGGAGCCACCTGGAAATATTCCTTGTCTCAGCCGTAGCGACAATCCTGGCAATCCGTGCCTATCTCCACTTCACCGGTTACCCCCAGCTCGGAGACGCTGATTCCAGTCTTCACATCGCCCACATGCTATGGGGCGGACTCATGATGCTCGCCTCGATATTCATCCTGATAACATTCCTGGGAAAAACGTCCGAGAATATCGCCGTAATTCTGGGGGGCATCGGGTTTGGTACGTTCATCGACGAAGTTGGGAAATTCATCACGGAGGATCATGACTATTTCTTCAAACCGTCGGTGGCAATCATCTATGCCACATTCATTTTTATAATCCTGATCGGGCGCTTCATCCAGACCAGAAGATACTACTCAGAAACCGAATATCTCATGAACGCCATACACGAACTTGAGGAGATCGCGCTGCATGACTTGGATTCCGAAGAAAAAGCAAGACTGCTCAACTATCTCGGTGGAAGCGACCTAAATAATCCTCTCGTTTCGCGGCTTTTTGACACTGTGGAAAGCGCTGACCTCGTGCCGACTCCAGCACCGAGCCCATTTCGAAGGTTAGTCAAATGGCTACAAACCCGCTACAGGAAACTTTCGTCTTATCGATGGTTTCACCTGAGCATCGTCATCTTTTTCCTGTTTGAACTCATTAGCAGCCTCTTTTACATAGTGGTTGTGATATTGATCGCGGATCGGGGGGCTCTCGACTGGATCGAATGGGCGCTCGTGGCATCATCTATCGTATCCACTGCCTTCGTATTCTGGGGTATATTGGCCCTGCGAAAGTCTCGACTCAGAGCGTTTGAAATGTTCGAACGTTCCATCATGGTCTCTATTTTCCTGACTCAGGTCTTTGTATTCTATGAGGAACAATTCGGTGC
>JAWOBX010000111.1:0-19772 GCA_046484125.1 Dehalococcoidia bacterium
CGCCCGGCGATGGCATCGAACAGACTGAGGTTGTAGCGACGATCCGGGGGCGGGAGTTTGATCCGTTGTTGCTCCGCTTGCGCCGGTTTATTTCTGATGTTATCTGGACTATGGACCTCGACCTTAATTTTACTTATATAAGTCCTTCTGTTGAACAACTAACCGGATATACCGCTGAAGAATGCCAGTCACTTGAGCTGCGTGATCTGATTGCCCCGGCTTCTTTCGAAATAGCGTGGAAAGCTGTTACCGAAGCCATCGCGAGTGATGTTCAGGATCAGTTACTGGGGGTGCCTGATACGCGTACGCTTGATCTTCAGGTCATACACAAGAACGGCTATAACGTATATACCGAAATTAAAGCCAGCCTGATCCACGACGATGAAGGTAAACCCACCGGCATTCTCGGGGTTGCCCGAAATATCAATGACAGAAAATTCGCCGAGCAGGCCCTGAAGGACAGGGAGGAAATGCTGAGAGCGACCTGCGATTCCAGTCCCGGCGGGATCCTGGTCGTTAGTAGCGAGGGGAAAATAGTCCATCATAACGCGCGATTCGTTGATATGTGGCGTATTCCGGAAGCATTCAGGTGGACCACTGATGAGAATAGCTTGCTGCAGCACGTGGCTCTTGAGCAGCTTAAAGATCCTGAGACCTTTCTGGCAAAAGCCAGAGAGATCTATGCTTCAGTGGAAGATAGTTATGACCTCATTTATTTCAAAGACGGCCGGATATTCGAACGCTATTCATCCCCTCTCATACGTGAAGGGGAAATCAAGGGTCGAGTCTGGGCCTTCCTCGATGTAAGCGAGCGTAAAAAAGCCGAACAAGACCTGCAGCAATCGCGTAACGATCTGGAAAGGAGCCTTGTCGAATTGCGGGTCGCCAATGAAAAACTCAAAGATCTGGATAAAGTCAAAGACGATTTTATCTCGATAGTATCGCATGAATTGAGAACCCCTTTAACCTCCATAAAGAGTTTTACTGAAATCCTCCTTGACTACGAGAATAACTCGGAAATCCAGGACGAATTTCTCGGGATCATCAACGAAGAATGTGACCGGCTTACGAGGTTGCTTAACGATTTCCTTGATCTCTCCAAGATGGAATCCGGCAAAATGGTATGGAAAACCGCCAGTGTCGACCTGCGAGACGTAATCGAGACCGCGGCTAATTCAATCGACGCTCTACTTCAAGGCTCCAGCCTCAGTCTGGAACTGAGTATAGATAATTCACTGCCGCCCGTCTGGGGAGATAGGGACAGATTCGTACAGGTAGTTACCAATCTCCTGAGCAACGCCTTCAAATTCTCTCCTGAAGGCGGGAGAATACAAGTTAAAGCCCGGAGAAATGTTAGCGGCTCTGATGAATCGCCTGATATGATTAAGGTCAGCGTAATAGATAACGGACCGGGCTTTGGCCCTGATGAACAGGATATCGTCTTCCGGAAATTCGCCCAACTTGGGAACAGTTCACCCGACAAACCCAGGGGAACCGGTTTGGGGCTGCCAATCAGCAGGGAAATCATAGAGCATTACGGGGGCAGTCTTATGGTAGAGAGCGAGCCCGGCAGGGGCAGTAATTTCTACTTCATCCTTCCTGTTGCGACCCGTGAGAACCATCCGCATCCATCTGAGATTCTATCTTCTTGAAAGCCGAGCTACGCACTCGATATGACGCGTCTGCGGGAACAGGTCTAAGGGCTGCAATTCCTCTATATCGAATGAATTGCTAAGCTTGGCAAGATCGCGAGCCAGAGCCCTGGGATCACATGATACATAAACGATAAGCCTCGGGGGATTGCCTTTCACCGACTCCAGGGCTTCCGGCAGGCAGCCCGCACGTGGGGGATCAAGTATCAATACATCAGGAGGGTCCTCGAGAGCGGCCAGGGCCGTTTCGGTTCTGGCCTGTAAGAGCTCCACATTCGGCAGATTCGACGTATTTACCCTGGCATCTTCGACGGCCGAAGCTGAATCCTCTATGGCGATAACCTTCCCCGCGGAGCCGGCAAGCAATGCTGCGAAGGTCGCGACACCTGCATAAGCGTCAACCACCAGGTCATTCCCTTCCAAACTCAGAAATTGCCGCACAAGCTCTATCATCCGCTCAGCCTGAGGTGTATTCACCTGGAAAAAGGAGCTCGAGGCAACGCGGAAACGCATGCCTTTGAGTTGCTCTTCATAGTGCTTCTGCCCGGTTGGAACAGGAATATCGGCGCTCTTCATAGCCGGTTGAATCGAATATTCACCAGTATTTACTCCGTATCTTATGGAAAGCTGCGTGGTCTCCCCACACAGCCCCTGGATCATGGCCAGAGTTCGGTTAATCCATGGATGCATCAACAGACACTCATCAATCCTTATAAATCGACGCGTATCGCGGTTGACAAAGCCAAGATTGCCATCCGGACCGACGGTGAAACGCGCGTGATTGCGATATCCGAACGTACTGATCGAAGGTATTACATCTCTTACCGTTACATTAGTTAGTCCTTGATCCATAGCCAGCGCGTCCTGGATAAGAGCGTGTTTCAAATGAAGCTGATATTCATACCCGATGTGTTGCCACTGGCATCCGGTGCAATCGCCATAATACGGGCAAACAGGATCTACCCTGTTTTCAGAGGGGGACAGCACCTCTACAACCCTTGCTGTCAAACGTTTGCGTCTGCGTGAGGTCACCCGGGCCATCACCTCCTCGCCGGGAATTCCGCCGAATACAAACACCCTCTCGCCTTCGTGTTCGGCCAGGCAGTCTCCCATCCAGCCAATGTTATCCAGGTTTAATCTAATCAATTCCGAAGTCATATCTGTCTTTTCAGTCCAAGGAAGGAACAATAGCTTCTACGTAATCCCTAGGTATCCCACTATTTTAAGTCCCTGCCACGGCAGGCCCCGGGCACTTCAATTCCCATCCAGTTTCGTGGTAAATACCCGTGGGTATAGGAATCCAGCACCTCGCCGAGTTTACCCCGCCCGCGCTGTTTCGTCAAGTTTGTCCGGCGCACATCCGGGGATTTTCCGGCAACGTTAGTACTTAAGGAACCTCTTGATGCAAGTGGTGACTTCGCCCGGTCTGGAGGTTTACCCCCGGATTTAAAAGTTCTCCCATGATTGGGGGATTTAAGGAGTGGATTAAAGGTTCCTTAATTATATTGTCGGGCGTAAAGCCGCCCCCTCAACTCGGAAAAAAAGGTGTATATTGGTTGGGGCGAAGAACGCCCTAACCAGCATTACTCCACTTGTCATCTGGTGGGGCAATATACGAGGTTAACCGGCAGGCCTGTCCTCTCAGTATTATGCGAACCGCTCACCACATGGAACTTGTCAACCCGCCATCGACGACCACGGTAGCCCCCGTGGCGTAGTTACCTGCTTCTGAGGCAAAGTAAATGACGGCTCCCGCGTATTCTCTGGCTGTACCCGCTCTTTTAAGAGGCACCCTGTTGAAAAGGGCCTTCAAATCAGGAAGCATCTCAAGTCCCTGTGCCAGTTCCGGTGTTTCAATGAACCCTGGGGCGACGGCGTTTACCCGTATATTGTAAGGAGCCCACTCAACAGCGAGGCTCATGGTCAGATTTATCACACCCGCTTTTGCCGCCCCATAAGCCGCGTTACTGACCGCCGCGCGCAACCCCTCTCCGGAGGCTATATTGATAATGGACCCACCCCCGCTTTCCTTCATCTTAAGAGCCACCGCCTTACTGCACATAAACGTCGACTTGAGATTGGTATTCATCATGGAATCCCAGGCTCTCTCGCTCATTTCAAGAGCTGGTCTGGAGAACGAGGCACCCACTACGTTCACCAAGATATCGATTCTGCCGAATTCATCAATTGTCTTTTTCACCATCTCGTCTATGTTATCGACATTTCTTATATCCATTGGTACAGCCAGTGACCGCTTTCCCTCTTTACGAATCTCGTCGGCCCAGTATCTGACACCCTCCTCTGTCCGGGCCGTTACCACCACATCAGCTCCCGCTCTCGCCATCTCCAGAGCTATTCCACCCCCGGTTGACTTGCTGGCGCCGGTTACAATCGCCACCTTTCCTTCCAGTGAAAACATCGGGTTCATGTTTACCCCCTTTCTTGACGAAACATCCATTCAAAGCTGGACCGCGCGACCTTAATACTTTGCGGGATTCTACCACCACCTGGTGCAATTGTCAAGTTTATTAGCCCGTTTATACACTCCGTAGCAATAATCGGGCTTGACATTGTTACTTTTGATTCATATAATACCTTTATCTTGAACAATTGCACCAGCGGGCTTAAAGGAAATGCCAGAGCTATTAACACAGGTGGTTAGGAGATAGTATGACACATGTTTCCCTCGAAACCCTTGATGATCAGGATCGCGTTCTAATCAAACAACTCGCGCTGGACGGAAGGCAGACAAACACCGAACTGGCGAGAAAAATCGGCACCAGCAAGGCCACCGCTCGGAGAAAGCTTAAAAGGCTGCTGGATGCGGGCATCATCAAGGTGATCGCCGTAGCCAACCCCCAGGCCCTCGGCTACAAAACAGTCGCGACCATGGGCATAAACGTCAGGCCCGGCCAGGTCGATTCGGTAGCTGAGAAGCTTTCCTCATATGACAATGTTCATTTCGTCATCATCAGCACGGGCCGCTATGATATTATCGCCTGGATGATGTTCCAGGAGCCGGAGGCGCTCTCTGATTTCATAAGAAGCGAACTTGGGAATATCCACGGACTGGTGAGTGTCGAAACCATGATCAATCTGAAGATCACCAAGGCATCCTTCACCTACCTTGCCGGCGGAGAGGCCGGACTTTATTAACAGTGAGGTGTCACCTATGGCAGACATGGCAGAGATCGAAGCCATCAAAAGGCTCAAGTACAAATACTTCCGCTGTCTTGACAGCAAGAAATGGGATGAACTGGCTGAATGTTTTACCGAGGACGCAACATCCAGTTTCTCCAGTGGAGCATACAGCTATGAGGGAAGGGATGCGATTGTCGAATTCTTCAAACAGGGGCTCCCGGAAAACCGTGTGAGCATGCATCAGGGTCACCACCCGGAAATAGAGCTCACCAGCGAGACGACGGCCAGCGGCATGTGGGCACTCGAGGATTATCTGATAGACGTACCCGGCAACTGGTCAATGCGCGGAGCGGCTTTCTACAAAGATGAGTACGTTAAAATAAACGGTGAGTGGAAGATTAAGTCCACCGGATACGAACGTATATTTGAGGAAATGTGGAAGCGCGATGACATCCCCAGCTTGAAAATCCTGCAGAATATGTTCGGCTCTCAATGAAGATCTCGCTAATATAGATGAAATTCGCCGATATCCTTAAAATGGCAATCCGGAACGGAAGGATACCGGCATACTTTCAGAGATGTGCCCGGGATAGATAGATCGCTGGCTGGCAAGCAGGTGCCAGCAAGAAAAGAGCTATTCCCGGCAACCACTCACTCTTCAAGTATCCGGGAAAGTTTGGCCACGTTCTCCATAGCGAAAGAAAGGGTGGGGTCGATGGAGAGAGCCATCTTATACATGGCAATGGCTTCCTCGATCCTTCCCAGCTCACGAAGATTCGAGCCAAGGCTGGCATAATCTATTGCCGAACCCGGATTTATCTCTATTGCCCTGTACAGCGCCGCGATTGCCTCCTCATATCGTCCCAACTTAAAGAGGCAGAAACCGAGGAGGTTGTAGTTCATATAATCATCAGGATCCGCTTTGGCCGCTTTCTTAAGTTCGAGCGCAGCTTCTTCATAACGCCCCAGTTCTTTAAGGCAATTACCTGTATAAAACAGGATTCTGGAGACGTCTTCCGGTGCGGGGCCGATTGAAAGCGCACCGCGAAACCTCTCCAGGGATTGTTCTGCCGCCCCTTCACCAAGATCGCAAATCCCGAGATAGAATTCCACCGGCGCCGATTTTCGCTCCATTCGGGAGAGGTAATCCCTGGCCCGGTCGAATATGTCGAGATTTATATAACTTATGGCCAGGTTAAAGAGGATGTCATCGACGTCTACTTCCTCCGACTCCGCGGAGAGACACTCCGAAAATCTTTCGATTGCCTCTCCATAGTTTTGCAAAGCGAATTGAACTCTTCCTCGGTGATAAGCGAAAACGCCCGGATCGTTCGTGTAACCGCTTCCCAGCTCCAATACCCTTTCCGCCTTTGGCAATTCCATGAGGTTCAGGTGGCAGAGCCCCTGATTGAGAAGCGCCGTGGCCCGGTCCGCATCGCTCCCCGCCAGTTCGAACGAACATTGAGCATTCATGGCGGCATTCTGATATTTCCCTATCCGCGAAAGGGCGATTGCCAAACCGAGATTAACCTGCCTCCCCTCCTCCTCCCTGCCGTTTGCCGCCAGCTCCAGCTTCATATCCAGACATGACCGGCTAACGCATTCGTAGCAATCCATATTTTCGGGCAATACGTCAACCCGTTCCAGTGAATCAAGTCTTTGCCCGGTTTCCCAAAATGTAAAGCACGGGAAGACCCCGACACTTCTCTCATCTATGACGATATGCCTCCGGCATGGATCGATCAATTCGCTTGCGCCTGACTCTAAAGTGCCGAGCGCACTCTCGAATACATGATTCCTTTTCATCACCGATACCCGCCCCTCTCCGGAAGCGTTTTCAGAATCAATGTAGATTCTTAAACCCTTCTCCAGGACGGTTTCCGCTTTCATCCCTGAAGCTTTACTGAAAAAGAAGGCTGGTTTGGCCATGCGCGCGTCGAAGAATTCGGCGGCGGCAAGCAGGACATCCGGTGCCAGTTCCCCCTGTGGCTCAATTATGGGGAGTATCATCATCCTGACCTCGCTCTGGTGATCGTAAGCCTCCTGTTGAAAAGGCCGCATTAATCCCAGTAGATCCTGCCATTCCCCAATTTCCTCAGATGCCATTCCCGACATACTGATAAACGGATGCACCGATATAGCCGAGACGGAATTCTCGCTGAGGAACTCCGCGATTATTTGTATAACCGCGGTAGCGCGCTGTGTTCGACCTGCCGTTCCGCCATCTATTATGTAAACATCGCTTCTCCAGTTGATGTAAGGCAATACGGAGCGTAAAACCTCGAGCGACCGCTCCCTCTGTCCTTTCGAAGTATCGGGGTACAGGCACAGGAATACCGTCTCCGGCGGGCGAATATTGGAATCATCCGGGTTCATCATGAGACCACCCTCTTTCCGCCATCCAGCGATTCCGATTTCCACAACGCCTTGATCCTGTTTATCTCTTCCCTGCTCATCCAGCTTGTCTCGAATTCTGTCCCTATTGCCAGGCATGGATCGAAGCTTTCTCTCAATGGAATAACTCCATACTGATCGGGCCTTTCAGCTATCTCAGAACCAAAATATATCTGCATCTGCTGCGCGTTACTGTTGCCCTGTATCCTGACCCCTGAGCTCTTGACGAATTCCAATGTCTTCAGCGCGTCTTCGAAACGTTCGTTGGGTAAGGCGTATTGAGAGAACAGCTCCACATCCATACCCGCGTTGAAAACCATCTCGACGGCATGGCGAATGCGTTCCGGATTAAGGTTCTTTTTAAGGGAAGGATACACATTCTCCGAAGCACTCTCAAGTCCCATGGCCACCATACTCACCCCGGCACCTTTCATCAACTCAATCAAACCCCTGTCAAGCATATCCGCCCTGGTTTCTATCCACATGTCAACCTTCAGACTCCGGCCCACAATACCTTCCAGTATCTCAGCCACCCTTTTCTCGCTGAATGAGAAGTTCGGGTCGGCAAACCACATTCTCCCGCTGCCTCTGCCTGCCACGAAGGAAATCTCCTCGAGAACCCTTTCAACGGAGTTTGCCCGCACCCGTCTTCCAAAAGCCGCCGGTGTGTAACAGAACGAACACCCGTAAGGACAACCTCTTGAGGTGAGCATTATCGCCTCTTCCATATTCGCCGGATCCAGTATCCCTTCAAACCAGGGCGACGGATAATCATCCAGATTTTCAACTTCCTTTACCGGCATACCGGTAATATATCCGCCATCCGGCATTCTTGATGTGGTTCCCGCTATCGGATATTCCATTTCGCCTGACTGCATGGCTTCGACAATCTCAACTATCACCCTCTCCCCCTCCCCTCTGCAAACGAAATCCACCGCACCAAGCGATTCCAGTCCTTTTTCAGGGATGAATGTTGCCTGCGGGCCACCAACCACTACCTTTACCTCCGGACACGCCGCCTTTGCCAATGAAGCCAGCGAGTTGATATGAAAAATATTCCTCTGATATATTGCCATTGCCACAAGATCAGGAGAATACTCTCTCACCCATCCTCTGAAGATACCGGGACTGAAAACGCTGGTTGAGCCAAGGCTTAGAACTTTTACGTCATGGCCATTTACTTTGAGGACTGCGCCCAGGTATCCCAGTGATATAGGGGTAGCCGGGGGCATGAACGGATTGAAATCAACAAGCAGAATACGCATATCCCAAACCAGGTACCGGTAACATTTCAGCTTTCAATCGGCCTGTGCCGTTCGTATGATATGATTCGCGCTGGCTCCCGCCACCCATTCTCCAGCGAACCCCCGTGGGATTTAACTCGATTGCGAGTCAAGCAATAACTCGACGCCAGTGTACACCGGAACATTTATACAGATCCGCAAAGGACCTGCACCAGCCAGATTCTAGTGTACTGCCCCTAACGCTTCTATACAAGTGTTCCGCAACGGGCTTTTTCACCGCATTGCTTCACTTAAAATACTGCCTACTCCGGTGGCGGGGATATTGCTCTGAGTGCTTGCATACAGTTAATATCAGCGAAAGTCTGATTATATACGGGACGTTACCCCGGCACTTTCCTTTTTATGCTGGAAACCAGCGTCTTTCAGGAATAGACCCTTTCCGCCGCTTCACAAGCCGCCCTTGACGCGTGTGCCAGAACCTCCTGGACAATCATAACCCTCGGTTGTTTCAAGGCATATCTCTTTAACAGGTTTTCATCGGTGGGCTCATACATATAGGTATTCATGGTAACCTCTATCTGTATGGCATGTACACGGTTACCCGGATCGTGATGTCTCCTGGTAATGAATCCTCCGGCATATGGGTCGTTTTCGGCTATAGTCAGACCCAGACCATGGGCCTCCGCCCCGCTCCTCAACGCCTCTACGAATGCCGTAATGATCTCCGGCGAGGCAGAGGTATCCTCCAGCGTTCCTACCACGAAATCGTTCCGTGGTTGCCCCTCATCATGGACACGGCCAAGTCCAACAGAACTCATGGAGTGCCCGTCAATTATCAGAGCGTATCCCCGCTCACTTTTCATTTGCATGCTTAGATCATCCAGTATCCTGTGGTAGAGGTCATAGTACTTGAGAACTTCCCTTTTCTGTTTCGCGGTGTACGGCTTTTCCAGGAACATTTCGTTATCAATGCTGTAATATTCGGTCGCGGGATTTCTGAGGTGCCTCGGTATGTCTTCATCTTCTATCCCTTTTCTATCGCGGTTCATGTCGACGAAAAAGGGGGCGAATCTGGAAATTAACTGAAGCCCGCCCAGGGTTCCATAAATTATATCGCTATAAAGATCGATCTCCAGCATGCAACTGTGATTAAGTCTGAAAAGGTCAAGATACCTGGTTGGGAGCAGCATTCCTGAGTGAGGTACGGATAAAACGAAATCGCTGCTTCGATGTCGGAATTCTATTATCTCCTTCGGATACAGATTCAGCGTCTCTTCACTGAATACATCGCGCACCTCCACAGGGGATTCGAATTCCTCGTAGTAATCATATATGTAATCCCAGTCTCTTATGGTGTGCACAACTGTCTGCCTGGTGAGATTTTCGTCGACAGTAATCTTGCCGAGTATCTCCTCTTCCAGTTTATTCATGAGGATATTGCCGACCGATATCCCGTAGATTTCATACAAGCCTTTCCCTCCGGGGAACGCGTTTATTTCGAGAACTTTCCCTGACTGGAGCATGTCGACTGAGGCAAACCTGCACTCAGGAAAGGCGCTTATCACAGACCTGGCGATCTGTTCCTGTTCCGCGGTTAATGTGTAAAAGCGCTGTGTTCCGCCCTGGCATATGTTAGTGCGCCATTCCCCCCAGCCGGGTTCCCTGTGCATAGGCGCTATGAGGTCCCCGTCCAGAAAGGTAACTACGATATCGCCGTTCCTTATCTCCGGGCAAAACTCCTGAAGGATGATGTGATCATACGTCGCCAGGTACATTTCAATAATTTCCTCGATTTGCGGATCCTTGAACTCTATCAGGTGGACCTGCTCCCCGCACCCATAGCCGAACCTGTCCTTTAAAACAAACACGCCTTCCTTCTCTGGCAACTCCCGTATGGCGGAGAGCGCCTCTTTCTTTGTACTGGCCTCATAGGTAACCGGCTGCGGTATGTGGGGTAGACGCCTTTTAATTTCAAACTTATCGCCCGTTGACAAGTTGGCCGCTACGCTCTCGATCAGCACCCCGTTTCGTTCCACCGCACGGAGGATTTCAATATTGGGTGTGGCACTATCCCGCACGTCATCGGCCCGCGCAAAGCAAAGTTGCACTTCTTTAATAGCCAGGGGGCGTTCATCGATTTTCTGGAGCCACATGTAGCTCTCCAGCGGATCTCCTTCCCACCATTCGGGTAGCGCGAGAATCGAAGCCCTGGCGTATGGTACGTCTTCATGCATAAAGAGATCGGTCATGCTGAAATGAAACAGATTATGTCCCCGCGCCGCGGCGACACTCAACAACTGATTCACACCGGAATTATACAGGTCGACCTCTCTTTCACTGTAAGACAGCTGTTTACTCTCGAAAGCTATATTCATTACGGTTTTTCTCTGAGCCATTTTTTTTCAGCCTTTTGCGTTTGAATAACGCGGTTTAATCGCAACAGATAGTGAAATACTGGCTATTCCAGCGCGCTGAACACGGCCTGCCAGAAACTCTGGACATCTCCCTCCGCTACTGCCTCGACGAACCTTCCTTCCATTGTTATATCGATTTCCATGTCAGGGTCATCATCCTTAAGATCATCAAGATTGACCGCGATACTCTGCATCCCCAGCTTCGCGGCTTCTGTGTTATCATATATGGCCAGCACCTTAGACCTCATCTTTTCACCTCCCTCACAAACCGCGATCCCAGCCACTAGAGGCCCCTGGACAGCCACTTCGTTTAATCCCTGTAACAATATCACGTACGGGCACTCTTTTAGTCCCAGTATCGTCTCCTGAATGTGCTCACTATCATACAGAGAACGGTCAACCTCGTTCACAAACTCATAACTGGCAGGCGGAACGAGTTGGTCACCGGCCACCACATAATCATCCGTTAAAGCTGTCCAGCGAATTCCGTCAGACCACATTTCGATGTTCTCTCTTTCTATTCTTTCATAGCCGTTTGATTTCAAGTGTTCTCTGACGGAACTGACCCGGAACTTACCGTAAATATACATTGGACCCGCATACGAAGCCACGCCAATCGCGTCGACCTGCTCAAACGAGATGCCCAGCTCTTCCCACATCTCGTCTTCTCCCATATCCTCCAGTTCTTCCGCGGTAAATAAACTGATATCTCTGGCCGCGTCCAAATCTATCAGCACGACAAAAGCGCTGCCGCCCGGGATCTCTTTCATCATAGTTAAAAACCCGCCGGACATATCGTCACCGCTTCTCAATTGACGGGAAACGCACGATACTGTCACCAGGACTGAGCATATAATCAATACAAGCATCAATGTTCTCGCAGATTTCAAATCACACCCCCTTAGTTTATACCGGCACTCTGTCAATGCTGATTAACCCCTTGTATTCCCCGATTCCTAAAAAAACCTGGTTCACACGTAATGGCCTTTCAGGTAGCTACGCGAGAACCTCAGATATATGACCTCCGGATTACTTACCATGATAAATTTTGTCTTTGACCAATTGATGTATCCCGCTGACGAACTCTCCCCTCACCCTCTCGATGTATATCGCTTCATCGTATTCCACAACAGCCGTATCGAAGTTCCTGTACCTGTAAGGCTCCACTTGAAGCTGATAGGTATTCACCCGGTTCATCCAGAACCATTCCGCTGACCCGCATTGTACGTAGTGGGGATCTATATCGGTAATCCGCTTAAGATCCTCCAGCATCCCCCTCCCCTCTTCACTGTTTTCGACGCAAAAGGCAATATAGGCAATTCGGTATTTTATCTCTCCATTAATCCTCTCGGCCGGAAGCGGCTCTACATTATGAATATCCATCTTTTCCGAATATAGAAAGTGCCCGTAACAGCTCTGGAGCGTATAGCAGGATTTGAGGTTGAGGATGTCTCTTATCAGGCCAACGACAGGCTGATCTATTGTGCTCACATCAAGCTGGCTATTGGTTTTATACCTCTGCTCCTGAAAGCCAGGGTCGTTGACCAGTTCCTTTATGTCCGCAAATGTTTCCAACTGCCAGCTACCTGTTGTTGAGATACCCTTTTATTCTCCCGGCAAATCGAGGCCCCACTCCAGGACCCGGAATGCGGTTGTTATTCAAAGCCTCCCCCAACTTCCGTTCCCCTGGTGTTAATCCAGGTTTATAATATCGCTCCATCGAAGGATTATACCAGAACTCAACTTATTTACGCCATTAATTACGCTCGGTTATTGCTTTGAACAATACCGCATAAACGGACAGAGGGATGCTCAGGCAGGCCAGGCCGGCCACTCTTTACTTACACTGGATTTCCATGTGGGCGCCCTTTTCTCCAGCCACGCGACCGGGCCTTCAATGGCATCCGGCTTACCCATCAAGTGATGATGCAGCATGGTTTCCCTGTACCCCACCTCCGTTGGTGTCAAGTTTGAGCTCTCCCAGAGCAGCCTTTTGCTGATCGCCACCGATAGCGGTGATGTATTCAGCGCGATATCACGCGCTATTTCCACGGCCGCCGGCAATACTTCTTCCGCCGGGAGGGATCTCAAGGCTATCCCCATTTCAACCGCTTCCGCCCCGCTTATTCTCCTGCCCGTCAACAGAAGATACGCCGCACGTTCCATACCCGCTATTCTGGGAAGTGTCCAGTGGGAATAGGCGTCCGGCATAACCCCCCTTCTCACCTGGAGTATTCCGTACTTGCCTTCGTCGGCGACTATGCGTATATCACACTGCAACGCCAGCGTGAGCCCGATGCCGACCGCATGTCCGTTCAGAGCCGCTATTACCGGTTTACGAACTTCCCAGGCGGCCGGCTTGACGCCGGCCGCTCTGAATGTACTCTCCTCCTGTCTGGCAAAGGTCTCCTCGCCCGCGCTCATGTCCGCTCCCGCACAAAAGGCCCTGCCGGCCCCCGTCACTACAACCGCTCGAATTGCGTCATCACCATCGCACTTCCTGTATGCATCCCCCAGCTCCTCCCCCATCCTGCCGCTGAACGCGTTAAGATGCTCAGGGCGGTTCAAGGTGATTATGGCCACATTATCCCTGACCTCGAACTTAATATCCTCATAATTCACAATCCAACCCCCTACTGTTAAATTGAGCCTATGTAATCTCCATTAAGAATCTAAAAGAGGCTTTTAATGCTGCGATCATCGGCGATGCTCCATTACACCTCAGCCACGGTCCGCCTCTAGTTCGGCTCCATCCTTCTAATGGCCTCTCTCGCCTCATCGATAATGTTATCGAACAGTTCCCGGACCGTGGGCAAGTCATGAATCTGCCCGATACCCTGCCCGCACGGTACTATACCGCTATCGAGTTCGCCTTCTTTGTATACCTTCAGAGTATTATCCCCTGAAACCACCTGTAATATCTCCTCAAAGCTTGCCCCCGACTCCTCGATCTCAGCGCATTTCACCGCCGCGCCGTTCTTCCACACCCGGTGAGTACCAACGGTACGCATGATCAGCATGGTATCCACCTCTGTGGCGTTCAACAGGGCCTGTTTCAGATTCCCGTGTACAGGACACTCCTGGGTGAGCAGAAATCTTGTTCCCATTATAACCGCCTCAGCACCCAGAGCCAGTAGAGACGCCAGCCCTTTACCATTAACCACCCCTCCGCCGCCAATCATGGGAACCTCCAGCGCACTGGAGACCGTTGGAACCAGAACCATAGTTCCGATATCAAACCTTCCTGTAGCCCCACCATTCTCGTACCCCACTACGGTTACGATGTCGGCGCCAAGCTCCTGAGCCTTGAGAGCGTAACGGAGCCCGGCACACTTGTGTATCCATATCATGCCTTTCTCTTTGAAGAAGGCACACAGTTCTTCCGGCGGCGCGCCATGGCCTGATGTCTCCACTATCATGACACCCTCCCGGGCCATAATTTCCGCGTACTCATGTTGCGGAACCGGGAAACGCGCCGGAAAGAAATTGAGATTCACCGCGAAAGGCTTGTCGGTAAAACGCCGTACCTGTCGCAACGCTTCCACAAACTGGTCATGGCTTTGGTGAGAAATGGAGGGCAGCACCCCCATACCCCCGGCATTGGAAATCGCGGCTACGAACTCAGGCGTTGTAACCTGGGCCATTACGCCTCCGATAACCGGGTATCGGATTCCCAGCATCCTGGTGACCCGTGTGTCAAACATAACTTACCTCCTTGATCTTTTGGAATGTAGGAGCCATTGGCGTATTTTTTTGCCCTGTAAACACCAGACCCTCAAAGACCCACAATATATTTTACTCAATACTACCAGATTGCGTGAATCAGTGTAACTCAAATCAACCCCCTTTTAATTCCCCAACCCTGTGGAATCGAAGGGGTTGATTTGAGGTTTTTTGCAGACAACAACAAGAATGGTTTTCTCATAATTCAGATTACGCACAAATTGAGCCGCTGGTTAATAAAACCCCACACCCCTCCAGAATACTGTTATCGAAGCCTCTTGCCAGGGAATTGGCAACCTCTATTGAAGCCAACGCCAAAAAAGAATCGTTTCAATCGCTGTTTTTGGTAATAAAAAGGTCTTGACAAACCAGTACAAACAAAATATCCTATAGGATACATCGTATACGATGTCGTATACGTTACTTCCTGGTTGAAGGGTGCCATTACGATTACCATTCATTTTCGTTCGTGGCCTTCTAATCTTTCGTTTGAGCTTGGAAAATGGAGCGAATTTTAGTCCCGGACCCCGCATACGAGCTCTGGGTTCTGATTCATCAAGTCGACCGGGCTATCTATAAAGCTCGAGATGTAGAGATAAGATCCCTTGGTATATCGCCTTTACAGTCGGGAATATTATTCCTGTTGAAATTCGCCGACAGGCCTGTGCCGCTGAATGAAATCGCCACCTGGCTTGTCAGGGAACCTCACACCATATCCGAGTTAATTACTAGAATGGAGAAACAGGGACTGGTTAAAAGGGTTAAGCAACGGGGCAATAACCAGACTCTGGGCGCGACCCTGACGAGTAAGGGCAAGGAGATCTATCTGGCTCAAGTTGAACGGCGGAACGTCATTGAAAGTATTCTCAGTATACTTTCTTCGGAGGAAGTCGAATGCCTGAAAACCTGCCTTCACAAACTTCGTGAAAGAGCCCTCGACCAGATGGTCACACGCTCTGATTTACCCTTCCCCTGACCAGAGCATAATTTTTATCCACCAAGCGCCTGTATATAACCGCTTTTGAAGGGCAATTGCCTCGGGGTTATCGGCAGATACACGTAAGGCGCCTTAGTGCAGCATTGACACCAAAGCGGGCATCACCGAGTAACCGAGCCAACTGATAAGCATCTGTACGGGTATTCTTCTATCGGTTTGAACAACCGGACCGCGGTTACAGTCCTGAGAGTTCGTATCGGCATCTTATTGGCCAACACATAGATGTATCAGTAGAATAATCCAAATCATATGGGAAAGGAGGTGTGAACCGCTTCGGGATGAAACGGAATGGATGTTGTATTTCATCTCCAGCCGGGGGAGGTATTTGTGCTCCCTTCATGAAATACCCTGCTCCCGGCGCGGTTAAGAGAAACGAAATCCACTGTTAACCACAAACTCTGAATGCTTCATCGAAGGTAAAAAATTCAGGAGGAAGAAATGAGAGTCCAAATGCATATCTGGTTGATCGTCCTGGCAGCCATCTTAATCGCGATTCCATTGCTATCTGCCTGTGGCGACGACGAAACCGGTGAACCAACCGCAACCGCGCCAACTACAGCGACACCTGCTTCTGAGCCTACCACGCCTCCCACTACGGCGCCGGCCCAGACAGTCAAATTCAAACTTGGAGTTATCACTGATATCACCGGCCCCGCCTCTCAGGCGATGACGGTGTGCGATGCTTCACTCGCCGACCTTGTCAGGTATTACAACGAAAGCAATCTCATCCCCGGGCTCAAGCTGGAGACCATTAAATATGACTCGCAGTACGACCCTTCCAAAGCCATGCCTGCCTATCACTGGCTGATTGACCGCGGCGCTGATGTAATACTGACAGGCCTTCCACCAATAGTATCGGTAATCCATAACCGATGCACTCAAGATGGGGTACCGCTGCTCACAATCGTTGTCAGCTCCGATGCCATCGTGCCTCCTACATGGAACTTCGCTTTCAACACCACGAGCGAGTCCTTCATGTACACCCTCTTGAAATGGGTCGCTGAAAATGATCCGGACTTCCCTCAGGACAGACCCGCGAAGATAGGCGGAGCCGGCTGGGAGGGGCCCTACATGACTCAGATTCTGGACGGGATGGAGAATTACTGTAAAGCCCACCCGGACCAGTATGAGCTGGTCGACACCTTTCTGGCCTCTTTCACTCAAATGAACTGGGAGAATGAAGTGGATGTACTCTCAGAATGCGACTATGTTGTACCACCGGCAACCGGTATCTCAACAACACAGTTCATGAAAGAGTATGTCAACGCCGGCGGGAAGGGAAAATTCCTGGGTACCGATGCGCACAACGCATATCTGGGAATGATCGTCGACACTTTCGGCGGCTGGGAGGAATTTGATGGAATGCTCTTCTGCCTGCCCAATCGATGGTATAACGAAGAAGGGCAGGGTGAGGTGGTAGACCTGTTAAACCATCTCCTGGAAGAATACCACAGCACCGCCGAAGCCAATAGTTACAGGTGGGCCGGTTCCTCTTACCAGGGCTCTTTCCACCAGTGGTGGGGTATACTGGAACTAATCAAAGCCACCGCCGAGGAGTATGGACCGGAAAACGTCACTCGACAGGCAATCTATGATACCGCAGTGAACTTCACACGTCCGATGAGCGGCGGCCAGTTGATATCCTTCAGTGAAACAGACCGGACCGCCTGGGAGTATTACGGGGTTTACGAGGCAAGCGCAGAGCATCAGGACTTGATGAGAATCGGTATGGACGAATGGTGGCCGGTACGCAACGAGCCTTAGCAAAGTCATCAGAATACGTTAGCTGAGCACCTGTAAGTTCAGTTGGAAATGCCGCATCCTCACCGTTTTTGGCTGTGAGGGTGCGGCTCCTGTATGCATCATGGCTATGTGCATATCATCCCTTCAAAGAGACCCGGTATTCCAATCAGCAGGCAAGTTATGAGAGCCTGCCTTGTTAATGTTTCTAAATGGATAGCAGCTTTTGGCGCGATGGTTATTGGCTGCTTTGGCGACACAGGTGTCAACGAGTCGAGGTCAGCGGCCTATTCTCGCCAATCGTAACCGGCCACGTTTCCGTTGCTCTGCGACATCGTGTTTTTTCGCTGAAGTAATCATTCGGCGAAAGCGAGGCTGGGGCTATCTAATATACCGCCCCTAACGGTTCCATATAAATGTTCCGCAATGCTCTTTTCACCGCGTTTCTTCACTTAAAGAGCTGTTACTGCGGTGAAATGATTTTTGAGATGGTGGTGTACCCCTCCCATCTCAAAACTTCTCTAAAAATCGCCGAACTTATCCCTCCTGTAAAATCCCGTCTCTGAGCATACGATTATTGAATACTGGAACCGGCTGACAACCATCGTTCACGGGATCGTACATCAGCCTGTAAGAGCATGGATTTCCCTGTCTGGACATGGCGTTCCATCCCTCTACGAAATAGGAGCACTCATCATTGAAGCATACATACATGAACTCATTCGGCCATTCCGTGAAGAGGGTCTGTGGCACTTGCCACCTCTCGAGCTTGGTTCCACAGTAAGGACAACACAACGTATCCTTAACACTGGCCTTTCTTTCGTCCAGGGTATCTTTTTCTATGCCTTTATGTCCGGCCATCTTGTCTTCTAGTTTCCGTTCCATTTCCTTCGCTCCTTTTCTGTTCGCATACACGGCGTATACGGGATCGCTGGGAATACCCAGATAAGCGTACTTGTCATCTTCGGGCCGAGGCTTTCCCTTTGAAACCATGGTGTAAGTTCTTTCAAACACACCGGAATCGCGGAAATACTCTTCAACAAGCAGAACCCTTTCGGCCTCGCTTGATTCCCTCCACACTTTTACTACTTTGGGAGGGAACCATCGATTGGAAAAGATCACCAGGAACAGCCCGCCCGGCTTGAGTACCCTTCCAACTTCGGTAAAAACCCGTTGTGGATGGGTAATGTAATCAATCGAGACAGTGCACAAAACAACGTCGAACATACCGTTGTCGAATGGCAATTGAGGATTCATGTTTATATCATGGATTACGTACGCTGAAAGGTCTTTGTTGGAGCGCATCTCATTTTTATTCAGCCCGAGGCCCACGACCCGGGAAGGCTCAACTGTTGCCGGTATATGAGAATCCCAGCCGGCCATGAGGTCTAGTATCACCGGGCTGTCTTCAGTTATGAGTTGCCCTATCCAGTCCTCAACTGTCTCAAGTGCCCTGGAATCCAGGTGATTGACGAAACGGTCCATGGAATAAAAAATCGAGTCATCCGTATTATCCAGCCTGTCGAAAACATCTTCAGTAAGTCTCATTTTTCTCCTCCGGTTTCGACTGTCAGTTTATAACAACAGTTCAGGTGACGCTGCGACTTTAATCACAGATTCTCATAAAAGACTTAATGAACCTCTGGCCAACCCCAGGAATGCCCCAATCACGGGGGACTTTCGAAGATGTGTGACACCCCCAGCCCCCCGAAGTCACCTCTTATTGAAGCGGCTTCTTAAGCCGTATTGACCGGTCTGCCTGTGATTTCAGGTATTATTTGCGCTCCCCTATAACTAGTAACATGTAACATTTAATAATTCGTTTATTGTGGTATAATCATGGTAAATCCCATAGGAGGTTTTGCCATGAGCGCACCCCGTTATCGGGTGACATTAACGAAGGAAGAACGCCAGGAATTGGAGACGATGACCAAGACGGGCAAGACAAACGCGAAACAGTTTCTTTACGCACGTGCTTTACTCCTGTGTGATGCGGGGCCGGAGGGACCTGCCTGGACGGTTGCGGATACGGCTGAGGCCATGGGTGTCACGCCTCGCACGATTGAACATCTGAAGAAGCGATTTGTGGAAGAAGGGCTGTCGGCCACACTTGTACGAAAAAAACGGGAAAAGCCTCCCCGCGAAGTGATCTTTGACGGGGCTTTTGAGGCACGTTTGATAGCCCTGGCTTGTTCGGAAGCGCCCGAGGGCCGGCAGCGATGGACTGTAAGACTCCTGGCCGAGAAAGCAGTAGAACTTAATATGGCGCCGAGCGCATCCCATATGACTGTGCAGCGCATACTTAAAAAAACGAACTTAAACCTCATCTCCGCAAATACTGGAAAATCCCGCCAAAGGAGAACGCCGCGTTCGTAGCTGCGATGGAAGATATTATCGCTGTATATGAGTTGCCATATGATCCGGATTACCCGGTGGTTTGCATGGATGAAACCTGTAAACAACTCAT
>JAWOBX010000004.1:0-16883 GCA_046484125.1 Dehalococcoidia bacterium
CAGCAATAAGTGACGCCACACCGGCTGCCAGGCCCGCAACAGCCAGGTTGGTACCGCACATCGGAGAAATAGCCAGTTCATAACTCCCCTCCCTCAGCCTCCGCAGGGCTTCCCGGGCGGCTTTCTCTACCATCTCAGTAGACACATCGCCGTAGATATAGAAGCCACCAATAGCTGTATGAGCGAGGAGAGGCACCTTTTTGTCAAGTTGCTTTACGAGTAAATTGATCGTGGCATGCTCCATGGCGTGGTTCTGCCTCAGAAGTGCGGATATCTCCACCAGACGCATCCAGACCTGTGAGGAGTGGTGGAAATACTCGTGTGAAGTGGCTTTACCGATACGGGACATGAAAGTACCTCATTTGAGCCAGGCTCATGGAATAACATAACACAGGGAAGGTGAATAGGCAAGGAAATATGGAACTCAAGAACCCTCACCTTTCTTCCATCACATACATGAAGGAAGGACAGGCTTTGACTGTTCCCTGTTTATTGTAGCCTCCCAAATTCGCGAGAGCTTATTTTTCCCCTTCAGGGGAGAACATATGATGGATACTATGCTAATATGGGTAACCGTAAATCGGTGCATTAAGAGCCCGTATCGTATATCGACGTAAACTCAACTATGTTATAATACGTCAGCGAGGAAATAATGCTTCTCTGGAATCTGGATATCCTCTTCGAGGAACCCGGTGTCTTCTTCACCGTCATCCCCCTGGCAATCATCGCCCTGCTTCCCATGCTGGTCTTCCATGAGGTCAGCCACGGGGTGGTCGCCAACTGGCTCGGGGATGATACAGCCAGGGTTATGGGCCGTCTAACCCTCAATCCCCTGTCACATCTCGACAAAGCCGGCACCATAATGCTGCTTCTGGTTGGATTTGGGTGGGCTAAGCCCGTTCCGGTAAATCCATATCGCCTGAATATGGAGCCGCGAAAGGGAATGGCTCTTGTCGGCGCTGCTGGGCCCTTCACCAATTTCCTGATGGCCGGGGTTTTCGCTCTTTTCTTCAGAGCCGGGATACTGGACTTGCCAACCTCTCTATCTGAACTATCCTTCGCGGACATATTCGGTGTGCTTGTTCTCTTCATAGTTCAAATAAACATCATCCTGGGGACACTCAACCTTATACCGGTTCCTCCCCTGGATGGCTTCAGGATAGTAGTGGGAATACTGCCAAGGGAGCAGGCAATATCGTTTTCCAGGCTGGAACGGTACGCTCCTCAAATTCTGCTGGTTCTAATAGGAATTCTGCTGTTTACAGGCTTTCTCTGGGATATAGTCGGCTCTCTGACCAACGCTTTTCTCGGGCAGGATTTTTACTCATGAGCACAAGAAGGTTAGCGATAATCGGACTCGGCCTTATCGGCGGCTCTCTCGGACTTGCCCTCAAGCAAGCCAGAGGCAACGAAATTGAAATCATCGGGTACGCCAGACGAGATGAGGTGGCATCGGAAGCTTTGAGACGCGGTGCTGTCGATAGAACGGAAAGACATCTGGCCACCGCGGTTTCAGAAACTGATATTGTTATTCTCGCCGTGCCGATAAATGCCACCAGGGGAATCCTTGAAGAGATTGCCGGGCATCTTGCTCAGAACGCGATAGTGAGTGACGTCGGAAGCACCAAGGTGCAGGTGCTTAAATGGGCGGAGGAACTCCTGCCACCAGCCGTCAGCTTTGTAGGCGGTCACCCGATGACCGGCAAGGAAACGTCCGGCATTGAAGAAGCGGAGGAAGGACTTTTTCGCGAAAGGATATATTGTCTGACTCCCGGAATACACGCAAGCGAGGATGCCGTTGAGGCAATACAGGAGATGGTAAAATGGACAGGAGCTGAGCCCCTGTTTATTGATGGGGAAAGACACGATGTGCTGGTAGCCGGCGTCAGTCACCTGCCCCTGGTACTTGCTTCGGCGCTTGTATCGACGCTGGGCAGTGACAATCTGTGGTCCCAGATGGCGAAACTGGCCGCGAGCGGGTATAGAGATATGACCCGGCTTGCGCTGGGAGATCCGAAGCTGCATGTTGGTGTCTGTGTTACCAACAGGGAAGCTGTACTTGAATGGATTGACCGGTATATAGACGTACTGAATGAATATCGCCGTATGATACGGGAAAACCCCCGGGAATTGGAATCCATGCTCGATAATGCACAGGGATTACGCCGGAAATGGCTGGAAGAAGAAGGATATCGATTCAATAAGTAGGTAGAGACACAGTGGCGCAAGCATTACGAAAGCCCCGCAGACTTAAAGGGGAGATAACCCCGCCATCCGATAAATCCATATCCCACCGCTCGCTGATTCTCAACAGTATGGCTGCTGGAGAGGCCAGCATTTCCAATTTCCTTCCAGCGGCGGATTGCCTCTCCACGCTGTCATGCTTGCAGGCAATTGGTGTTAACATCGAATTGAGGGGATCAGAGGTAAGATTGCGGGGAGCGGGGGGGGCGGGATTCACCAGACCCGATTCCGTACTGAATGCCGGCAACAGCGGTACCACAACCAGATTGCTTTCCGGGCTGCTGGCGACCCAGCCTTTCACATCAACTATTACCGGGGACGATTCCCTGAGATTGCGCCCTATGGTACGTATAATCGAGCCTCTCCGTTTAATGGGCGCGAGGATTGAGGGAAAAGACGGAAAAGCTCCGCTGACCATCACAGGGGGTAATTTACACGGCATCAGATATAAAACACCAGTACCCAGCGCACAGGTTAAATCAGCTATATTGATCGCTTCGTTAGCGGCTGAGGGCGCCACGGTTGTCGAGGAACCGGCCATTTCACGCGACCATACCGAGCGTATGCTTCTTGCCATGGGAGCGGATATCAGGCCGGAGTATCTGACCGTCACTTTGAATCCGGCAGTCTCCGCCCTGAACACGCTCAATATCTCCATACCGGGAGATATAAGTTCGGCAGCATTCTGGCTGGTCGCCGGCGTCATTCATCCCGAGGCGAGAATTACCATCAGGGGAACAGGTATGAATCCGACCAGAAACGGCATCATCGAGGTGTTGCAATCAATGGGCGCCAGTATCATAATAGAAAACCAAAGATTGGAAGGATATGAGCCGATAGCCGATTTAATGGTCGAATCAAGCGCGTTAAAAGGCGTCGAAATAAGAGGTGACTTAATTCCGCGTCTTATCGATGAAATACCGGTAATAGCGGTAGCGGCATCGGTTGCCCGCGGAACAACCGTTATTCGAGATGCTGCCGAGCTGCGTGTAAAAGAATCCGATAGAATCAAGGCCACTGTAACCGAGCTTACCAGAATGGGAGCGCAAATCGAAGAGACGCCTGACGGTATGGTTATACAGGGCGTTTCAAAATTGCGAGGGGCCCAATGCCAGACTTATGTAGATCACCGACTGGCTATGGCTATAGCGGTTGCCGGTATATGCGCCGAAGGGGAGACCTTTCTTTCAGAATATGAATCTGTCGATATCTCTTATCCGGATTTCTGGAGAGATCTGGAGAGAATCATCAATTAGGTTGATATGACTGCTGTAACTACCGCCAATCCTCTTCTTATAGTGCTTACCGGCCCGTCGGGAGTTGGTAAGGACGCGATTGTTTCCCGGATGAAAGAGCGCGAGATGCCGTTTTTCTATGCCGTAACGGCTACAAGCCGCTCCCAGCGTCCCGGAGAGATCGATGGTATAGATTACTATTTTATCGACCGTTCAGAATTCGAACGGATGATCGATAATGATGAATTCCTTGAATGGGCCAATGTATATGGTAACCTGTATGGTGTTCCGAGGAAGACCGTAGAACAGGCTATGGCCAAGGGTAAAGATGCTGTTGTGAAGGTCGATATCCAGGGTGCTGCCACGATCAAAAAAATTGAACCGGAGGCCATAACGATTTTTATAGCCCCACCTTCCATGGAGGAGCTCGCCCGGCGTTTAAAGGAGAGGAAAACGGAGTCTGAAACCGATATTGATTTGCGTTTGAAGACCGCGCAGAATGAAATGGACAGCCGCGATTCCTTCGATTATGTGGTTGTAAGCCCGAAGAACGAGATTGATAAAGCCATCTCGGAGATAATGTCAATTATCAATGAGGAAAAAAAACGCGTCAGCCAGCGAGCCGGTGACACGGAGCAGCAAAGAAAAAGGAGGGAGGCAGCAAAGGGCAAAACTGTCGACAGGTTAACCCCGGGCCGGGCCGGTGATGAGGTGATCAGGATTCAACGAAACCCTCGACGCGGATTCCGGCTGCCTTTGTTTTTACGAAAAATCCGTTCCAGAATGAAGGGTAAAAAGTGAACATAGTGATAGTCAGTGCCGGGGTAATAGCGTCGCGTATCGCGGCGATGCTGGTTAAGGAAGGTCATGATGTGACTATCATAGACCAATCGGAGGCCGCGCTGGATAATATCAGCCTGCGGCTCGACGTGAAAACCGTGCAGGGGAGCGGTGTTAATCCAAAGGTCCTGATGGAAGCCGATGTTGGAAGCGCCGACATCGTTGTCGCTGTTACCAGAAATGATGAGAGAAACGTGATAACCTGTTTTGTCGCCAAGGAACTCGGCGCCAAGAGAACCGTGGCAAGAATTCAAAATCCCGAGTACCCAGGGTACTTCCTGGCACCGGCAAAATCGCCCAGAGCACCGAGGCGAATAGTACGGCCCAAGAAACTAGGAGTAGATCTCCTGGTAAACCCTGAGATTCTGGCGGCGGAGTACATCCTGGATACACTTTCAACGCTGTTCGTGAGTCCGGTGGAAAGCGTGGCTAACAATCTGGTGCAGATTGGTGAGTTTGCCGTAGAAAGGGATGAGATTACAAACATTCCGATTGGAAGCATGGACTTCTCCAAGCCGGGAATTATCGCGCTGGTTGTTCGCTCCAGGGACGTGTTTGTCCCGGGACCGGCCGATACTCTTCAGCTTTCGGACCACGTTTTTATAGTCAGCGCATTCGGCAATATGGATGCCATAGGCAGAATGTTCAGCCGGCCAAAGAAGGCTGCCAGAAATATAATAATAGTGGGAGGCGGGGCTGTTGGCTATCATGTAGCGGAAAACATGGAAAAAAGAGGGGCGCACGTAAAAATCATCGAGCAGGATAAGGACCGCTGTGCCGAGATTTCACGGAAACTGGAGAAGACACTGGTAATCCATGGAGAAGTAACCAGTGAGGACTTCTTACGTGATGAAGGCGTTAACTCGGCCGATGCCTTCATCGCCGCCGCCGATCGGGATGAACTGAATATCCTGATAAGCCTGCTCGCTAAAAATCTGGGCGCTTCCAGGAGCATGGGACTGGTCAACAGGAGGGAGTACATTTCTATGGCAGAGGCGATAGGTGTCGACATCATAGTCTCGCCGCTTTTACTTGCCAATAACGCGTTCCTCCGCTTTGTCCGGGAACCCAGAGTCCTGTCTTCTACCTCTCTCGCCGGCGGAGACGCTGAAGCGATTGAGATGCTGGTCGAGCCGGAATCACCTGTCCTGGGAAAGCCCCTTAATAAAATCGACTTGCCGGAAAATGTTTTGATCGGAGCCGTAATACGTGACGGCAAAGTATCCATACCCACCGGCGATCACCTGATCAGGGAGGGGGATCGGGTGGTCCTCATCGGGCTCGGTTCTGACTTACCCGCAGGCGAAAAACTATTTGAACGCAAATGAGACTTTCAGTCGTTTTTCACTACTCAGCATGGCTGCTCATAGGAATCGGGCTCTGCATGCTGATCCCGCTGTTCTTCAGCCTCTATTATGGTGATTCCGATACGGGAGCTCTCGGGACCTCTATAGGTATTACACTTGGGACAGGACTCCTTTTGTTCTACGCAGCCCGTCCGGGGGAAAGGGTCGGTGTAAGTCGCCGCGAAGCTCTTGCCCTGGTCGTATTTTCGTATCTGGCGGCCTCATTTTTCGGCGCGCTTCCCTATCATTTCGCTGGAACATTTGACAGTTTTCTTAATTCTTTTTTTGAATCCATATCCGGATTCACCACCACCGGCGCTTCCGTACTGACTTCCATCGAAAGCGAGCCTCATGGCATCCTTTTATGGCGCAATTTTACCCAATGGCTTGGGGGCATGGGGATAGTGGTCCTTTTCGTATCCCTGTTCCCTTTACTGGGGGTTGGCACCGCTTATCTATTCGAAGCAGAGGCTCCCGGACCTGAAGTACAGCGACTGAAAACGCACATTCGGGATACCTCCAGAACCATATGGATACTATACATAGGGCTTACCGTGTTGCAAGTGATCCTGCTATTGGCTGTCGGAAAGCTTTCTTTCTTTGATTCATTGTCCAATACTCTCGGCACAATGGCCACCGGAGGTTTTTCACCCAAGGATGCCAGCATAGGCGCTTACCAGAGCCTGTCTGTAAACATTATCGTGATCTGCTTTATGTTCATGGCCGGTATCAACTTCGCGCTCTACTACGGACTGCTATGGAGGCGTTCTTTCAAGAGCTTTTGGAAAAACCCCGAATTACGTTTGTACGTGACTATTCTGGTAGGAGCGTTGTTATTAATCTCCTGGGACCTTATATTGAATGGTGATTATTCCGCCGGAAAGGCGTTTGAGGAAGCTGCCTTTAACAGCACGTCGGTTAATACGACGACTGGATTCGCCATATCTGATTTCGATAAATGGCCCTCTTTTTCCCGGCTTGCTCTATTAACGCTAATGATTATAGGAGGAAGTGCGGGCTCTACTGCCGGTGGTTTGAAGGTAATAAGGCTGGGGATCCTTTTCAAATACGCGCACAGGCAGATTATCATGGCCTTCAATCCACAGGCCGTGATGCCTATCAGGATGGGCGGTAAGGTTATCTCGGAGAAAACCGTCTCACGTGTCGCCGGGTTCACTATCTTATACCTGGGATTTCTCTTTGCGGGCACCTTGATAATGGCGGCATTGGAGGGGGATTTCACCACAGCGATATCCTCTATTATCGCCACTATAGGTAATGTCGGGCCCGGTCTGGGGCTGGTTGGACCGGCTGAGAACTATGCCGGTATCTCGGCTGGTGGCAAAGTGGTGCTCATGATCTGCATGCTGGCCGGCCGGCTTGAGATCATGACCGTACTGGCTCTGCTGACCCCTGCTTTCTGGCGCTGGCGGTAGGCACGCCAGAAAAAAGGCAGAGCCTTTCGACTCTGCCTTTGGAAGTACACTGATTTCAAAATGAACGGCTTCTATTTACGCCTGCGTGCCCTGGCCCTTTCGGCAACTTTCAAGCGCATCAGCGACCGCCTCAACGCAGCCTCAGCGCGAGCCGCGTCAACATCAGCCTGAGTTAGTAATTCCACCCTTTCCTCGGCTCTCTTCTTAGCCTCCTCGGCTCTTGAAATATCGATCTCTTCAGCTCGTTCGGCGCTATCGGCCAATATAGTCACCTTATCGTTCATCAGCTCAAAAAACCCGCCGCTCACAAAGATGGCGCTGTCTTCATCGCCCTTTCGTACAATGAGTTCTCCAGGTTGAAGCATAGTCATTATAGGCGCATGGCTGGGTAATACCGCCATCTCCCCCTCGATTCCCGGCACCACTATCAAGTCCACCTCATCTGAGTGAACTATCCTCTCCGCCGTGACTATCTCCAGATTCAGTTTACCCATTTTCAGTTCCTATTCTCGCATTTTGGCCGCATTCTCGACCACTTCGTCTATGCTGCCCGCCATGTAGAACGCCTGTTCCGGCAGGTCGTCATGCTTCCCTTCCAGTATCTCTTTAAAGCTCCTGACCGTTTCAGCCACGGGGACATATTTGCCAGCCCTGCCTGTAAACTGCTCGGCCACGAAGAAAGGCTGGGACAGAAACCGTTCGATCTTACGGGCCCGTGACACCGTCGACTTGTCCTCTTCCGAAAGCTCTTCCAGCCCCAGAATGGCAATAATATCCTGTAACTCTTTATATCGCTGCAATACACGCTGAACACCACGTGCGGTATCATAGTGTTCCTGTCCGACAACCTGTGGGTCAAGAATCCTGGAGTTCGAAGTCAGGGGATCAACAGCGGGATAGATACCCTTTTCAGAGATTGAGCGCTCAAGGGATATAACTCCGTCGAGGTGCCCGAATGTCGTCACTATACCGGGATCTGTATAATCGTCAGCGGGTACATATATCGCCTGGAAAGATGTGATGGACCCTTTCTTTGTTGTGGTAATCCGTTCCTCCAGGTCTCCCATTTCGGTTCCCAGGGTAGGCTGATAGCCGACCGCTGATGGCATGCGGCCCAGCAGAGCCGATACTTCCATGCCGGCCAGAATGTATCGATAGATGTTATCTATGAACATCAGCACATCCTGCCCTTCCATATCCCGGAAATATTCCGCCATGGTAAGGCCGGTGAGCGCGATTCTCAAGCGGCATCCGGGTGGCTCGTTCATCTGCCCGAACACCATCATGGTCTTATCGATAACCCCGGATTCCTTCATCTCGTTCCAGAGGTCATTTCCTTCACGTGACCTCTCTCCCACTCCGGCAAAAACCGAGTAACCACCGTGCTCGGAGGCGATGTTCCGGATAAGCTCAAGGATAACCACCGTCTTACCAACGCCTGCTCCTCCATAGGCCCCTATCTTACCGCCCCTGCTGAACGGCGTTATGAGATCAAGCACCTTGATGCCGGTTTCCAGCATCTGCGCCGAAGTCTCCTGTTCAGCCAGTGTCGGGGGTTTACGATGGATGGGCCATCTCTCCTTTGCCTCGACCGGCCCCAGGTTATCAAGAGCCTCTCCCTCAACATTGAACAGTCTCCCCAAAGTTGCGGGGCCTACAGGTACTGAGATAGACTGACCTGTATCAACCGCTTCCATACCCCTCTGCAAACCATCCGTCGGGGAAAAGGCCAGGCAACGCACCCAATTGTTACCGACGTGCTGTTGTACCTCCAGAGTTACCTTTTCACCCTTGTTATCAATGGAAACAGCATTGAATAACCCGGGAAGAGAATCCGCCGGGAATTCACAGTCAACGACTGTTCCCATTACCTGCACCACTTTTCCATTGGCCATCTTCAGCCTCCTCGGTCGTGAAACCTCTTCTTACTTCTTAACCGCCGCGGCTCCCGCGGTGATATCCAGAAGCTCCGTTGTGATTTGTTCCTGCCTTGCCTTGTTATACTTTAACGTAAGCTCATCAATCATCTCATACGCAGCATCTGTAGCATTACGCATAGCGACCATACGCGCCGACTGCTCGCTGGCGATTGTTTCCAGCAACGCATGATATATTTCCATTTCCACATACCTCGGCAGCAGCTGCCCAAGCACTGTCGCCGCGTCGGGTTCGTATATATATTCTACATTACTTGCTGTCGGGATCTCAGCCGGCTCTACCGGGAGAAGTGGCTCAATCACAGGCTCCTGAACAGCAGTCGACCTGAATTTCGGATAGGAAAGAAAGACCTGGTCGATGATACAATTACAGTAATCATCAATTACGATACGTGCTATGGGTAATGCCTCATCCACATAAGGCCTGTCACTTATCGCTGTGAATTCTGCTCTGATTTCCTGGCCGGATCTGGACATGAAGTGCAATCCCTTCTTTCCTACCGCAACCACACTGACGCCTACGCTTTGCTCAAGTATGTAATTTCCGGCAAGCTTGTTGATATTGGCGTTCAGTCCACCGCAGAGACCCTTATCCGAGCTCATGTGAATAATGGCGATTTTACTAACCGGCCTTTTCTCAAGCAGCGGGTGGATACCTTCGGTTCCCGTGGGCTGGGCAGCCAGGTCCGCCATAACCTCCACTAGCTTCTCCGCGTATGGACGCGCCTGAAGCGCTCTCTCCTGGGCTTTACGCATCTTAGAAGCAGCCACCATCTCCATCGCTTTTGTGATCTTGGCGGTGTTCTTGACGCTGTTTATGCGTTTCTTAATCTCACGAATATTCGCCATTATCTTCTCTTCATATCAGGCCATTGTTTTCCTGAAGTCACTAATGGCCTTATCAAGTGCTTCCCTGGTGCTGTCAGAGATGGCTTTTTCGGAAGCGATAGCTCTCATGATTTCCGGCTTACTGCTTTCCATGTAGCGGATAAACTCCTCCTCAAACTCCTTTATCCTCTCTACCGGGAAATCATCGAGGTAACCTTCCGTTACCGCGAAGAGAACCGCCACCTCGTGCTCGAGAGGCATTGGTACATACTGACCCTGCTTGAGAATCTCCACAGTTCGCTGGCCTCTTTCAAGCTGCATCCGCGTAGCCCTGTCCAGATCACTGGTTCCGAACTGGGCGAATGCCTGCAGCTCTCTGTATTGAGCAAGATCCAGCCGCATAGTACCAGCCACCTGTTTCATCGCCTTTGCCTGTGCGGCACCACCTACTCGGGATACTGAGAGACCGACATTCATAGCAGGCCTGATACCCGCGTTAAACAGGTCAGTTTCCAGGTAAATCTGGCCATCGGTTATTGAAATTACGTTGGTAGGAACGTATGCCGAAATATCGCCAGCCTGCGTCTCGATTATCGGGAGCGCTGTGAGTGAGCCACCACCACTCCCCTTGTCATACTTGGCCGCTCTTTCAAGCAAACGGCTGTGCAGATAGAACACATCTCCGGGATAGGCCTCTCTTCCAGGCGGGCGCTGCAGGAGCAACGACATCTGGCGATATGCCCACGCATGCTTAGTGAGGTCGTCATATATGATAAGCGCGTCCTTCCCGTTATCCATGAACTCCTCACCCATAGCGCAGCCAGCATATGTAGCCAGATACTGTAGTGGCGCTGCCTCTGCCGAATTGGCCGCGACAACGATTGTATGTTCCATGGCACCGTATTTCTCCAGTGTGCCCACTACCTGCGCCACTTTGGAGGCTTTCTGCCCGATGGCAACATAGATGCAAATCAGGTCGCCGCCTTTCTGATTTATGATGGCGTCGATTGCGATGGCCGTCTTACCTGTGGCGCGGTCACCGATAATCAGCTCACGCTGGCCTCTCCCGATAGGAACCATTCCATCGACAGTCTTGATTCCCGTCTGAACCGGAGTATCAACCGATTCACGATATACCACATTCGGCGCGACTCGTTCCACCGGCCTTGTCCTGGTGGCATTGATCGGCCCCTTGCCATCCAGCGGCTGTCCCAGTGAATCCACTACTCTACCGATGAGTTCCTCCCCAACCGGCACTTCAACGATACGGTCGGTGCAGCGAACCTCGTCACCCTCCTTGATCTTCTGATAATCGCCGAAGATAGCCGCGCCAACGTTATCCTCTTCAAGATTGAGCGCCAGCCCGATGACGTTTTCGGGAAACTCGAGCAACTCCATCGACTTCGCCCCGGCCAGGCCATGAATCCGTGCAATCCCGTCACTCACCTCTACGACGGTTCCCACGTCCACCGCGCTTACTGTCGCTCCGAACTGTTCTATTTGCTGCCTGATTATTGATGCTATCTCTTGTGCATTTGCCATTTGCCTTACCTCCGACGTCTACCCATTTCTCCGAGCAAACAACCTAACCGGGATTCCGCTGATACATGAATATATATCATACAGCCTGTTTTATAATATTATGTTTCAATCTCTGTAGCCGATTCCGCACGCTCGCGTCGATAACCTTATCGCCTACCCTGGCAATAAACCCGCCAATTATCTCCGGGTCAACCCTCCTGCTTACTTCGACACTGGTTCCGGTGATCTTCGCGAGCTCTTCCTTTATCCTGAACTCGGTGCTGAAATCCACCTCAATTGCCGTTGTGACTTCCGCGTGTTCGATACCCTTCTGTCGATCCATCAGCACGCCGTACTCCTCAGCGATCTTTTTAATCAGCCTGACGCGCCGTTTCAGAATCAGTAACCTGGCCAGGTTCAAGGCTTTTTGACTTAGTTCAGGGATATTCTTTTCAACCGTGCTGGCTTTATCCTCATATCTGATCCTGGGATCTTCCAGGGCGGTGGTAAGTTGAGGGTCACCAAACACGCTGGCCATCAAATCGAGATCGGACCTCCATTTTTCCAGCTGGTCATCTTGAGTAGCGATCTCGAATATCGCCTGGGCATGTCTTTTAGCGGCTATTTCCCCTGGCATAATCTCTTCTTACTCTTTCCCTTTAAAGGTGCTCGCCTTCAGCACTTCATCTATGACTTTGCGATGCTTTTCCTTGTCAAGTTCCTCGTTGATAACCTTACCCGCGGCCATTATGGTGATATCGGCGAACTGGTTCCTGAGCTCATTGATGGCCTGTTCTTTTTCCATTTGTATCTCTGACCGCGCTCTTTCCACCATGTTATCCGCTTCCTGCCTGGCCTGAGCGATATACTCCTCACGGCGTTTATCCGCCGCCTCTTTGGCCTGTGCAAGCATGATCTGGCCTTCCTTGCGAGCTTCCTCCAGCGCCTTTTTCGCCTCAACATCTATATCCGCGGCTCGCCTTTCAGCCTCCTCGGATTTCTCAAGACCTTCCTTGATCTTCTGCGAGCGCTCGTCCAGCATACGCATAATCGGCTTATAGGCAAATTTCCCCAGCAGGAAAAGCAAAATACCGAAATTAACGAGCTGAACTACTAACCCTTGCCAGCTAATACCTAAACTGTCCAGTAATTCCATCGTACACCCCTGTTTCCGAACTCAGGGACCGCCTCCCTCTCACAAGAAGGCTTATGCGAGCCAACAAGACTTTCCCTTATCTGGCGCCCCGTATATTGAGGTCGCCCTTTTCATCAAATCACTTCACAGGCACGCCCTGGGTAATCCCTGGTTCGTCTCATCTATTGGTTTGAAGTACTCCCCAAAGCGACGCCTGAAGTTTTTGCCGTCTCCTTAGGCGACCATGGCAAGGATAATGGCAACAACCAGGGAATAGATCGCGACCGCCTCGCACAAGCCAATGGCGATCAACATGTTGGTCATGATAGGGCCCCTGGCCTCCGGGTTACGCCCCAGCGCTGACATGGCACCAAAACCGAGAATACCGATACCGATTCCCGGTCCCATGGCACCTAAACCCATCGCCAGCCCAGCACCAAGCATCTGGACCGCCTCCTTGCTCCAGCTAACCCCTTCTCCGGCTAACTGAGCCGCACCCGCCACTTCTTGAACTATGCCTGGATCGATCATTGACAATCCTCCTTCTGTTGTTTCCCAAAGTTATTCTTAATGCTCTTCTTCTTCATGCGGCATAACCGCGATCATGGCGAACCCGAGCGTCAGACCGGCGAAGATCATGGCCTGGATAAAGCCGACGAGCAGTTCAAGCAAATAGAACGGTACCGCCGCGACGAGCGGCAAGAGGAACGCCATCATCATCAACAGTACTTCACCCGCTGTCATATTGCCGAATAGTCGGAAGGTGAAACTGACCAGCCGGATGAACTCCGTGATTAACTCAATGCCCCCGACAAAGGCCTCCATGACCGCCGTGAACATCTGCATCGGTTTTCCGCTGGCAAAGCCCTTCAGAACCGGCTTGATCTTGATGAATTTACCGAGGTAGCTGAAGAAGCCTACCGAGCGAATGCCCCAGAACTCTACCGATATGAATGACACGATGGCCAGAGCCAGCGGCAGGTTCACATCGGTATTAGCGGACCGGAATAAAGTGGTAGTTACTACAAAGCCATCCTGAACTCCGAAGAACGGCGTCTGGTAGGCTGTATCATGCCCCCATCCGATCACATTAAAGATGGGGAACAGGGCCAGATAGGCGTTCGTGACCACAAAGAAGAAAATGGTGGCCACCACCGGGAAGAAGCGCCGCCCGTTTTCCCTTCCGGCCGCGTTCTCCACGAATGTGAGTAGCCACTCAACGACTAATTCGATGAAATTCTGCAAACCCCTGGGAACCAGTTGGCGCTTGCGCATTCCGAAATAAGTGATGCCAACGAGGAAAATGACCGAGATCCACGAAGCGATCATCGTGTTGGTGATAGGAAACGCCGATTCTTCTCCGTGATGCCATCCCGCGGAAGCAGCCAGTTCAGCTGTCCCTTCATCTAAGACAGCTACATTAACCCCATATTCCCCTTTTTCCTCAAAGGTATAATGCACAACACTGCCAGCGGTCTCCTGGTGCACAGAGACGCCGTCCAGCAGGAAATGCCATTCATAAATCGGCTGCTCGGGGAGATTCTCTTTATTCGCGGCTTTGGCAATGAAAACCGCCTCATGGCCCGCTTCTACTTCCCCATCCTCCCCTTCAATCTCTATTTCGAGATCAATGACTCCATCCACTTTCTCGGCCCACGACTTTTCGGTTTCAGAATATTCGTGGGGAGTCTCCGCGGTCAACAGATTCCCTGGAGGCAAATGGACGCCCGGTGTTGAGACACCGAGAAACATCCCCCCCACCACCATCACACCCAGGACGAGGATTGCGATACCGAGACAACCAATTTTAGGCACGGTCTAATTCTCCTCTTCGTCGTTGCCTTTGTTCACTTTCTGACGGACGACAGTGTACCCTACATACATGCCATAAACGGCCACAACCACCCCTGTCGCCATCCCCAGCAAGCCGAAAAAAACCTCACTCTGTCCTAACTGCTGCCCCACCCAGCGCCCACCGAAAAAACCTCCCGCAATACACAGACCTGTATACCATCCAATCCCAATGAACTGCGCAGCAGCTATCCATGGGTTCTTCACCCTCCACCACCTTGAAAATCGTATCACCGGTATTGCGCAAGCGGCATCGGCAGGCAGGCTTATGCGCTGACCGAATAAAAGGCCTAGAGGCCGACACGCCATCCTAGGCATAAATGCCTAGGATTTTACAGCGCAACAAAAAAGAGGCCTTGCCTGTGTAATAGAGAAGCAAGACCCCTTTTCATAATTCATATAGCCTGTAGCCTGTTTGGTAACCCCGACGTGAAGCGTTTATCCCTGTGACTGATCGAGTCCGTCCAGATCCAGTGTATCAATGAAGTCTCGAAAAGCCGACAGACTTCTCAACTCCTCTTCCGTCGGTTCTCCCCGTTCTCCATCACCCCGCATTATCGGCTTTCCAGTCTCGCTATCAAGCCGTATACCGGCTCTATCCAGCACCGACTCATCAGCGTAGATCGGGGCATCAGCCCGTATGGCCAGCGCCATCGCGTCGCTTGGACGCGAATCCAGCTCAAGCCTCTCTCCATTCACATCAAGGATCAGCCTGGCATAGAATGTATCGTTCTGAAGATCGCACACAACGATGGAATTGACATTTGCCCCCAGCATATTGATGCTCGTATGAAGCAGGTCATGGGTGAGGGGGCGCGGCGGCGTTACTCCCTGCAGTTTTATAGCAATGGCATCTGCTTCAGCGGGGCCGATCCAAATAGGCAGGAACCGTTCCGCTTCCTTTTCTTTCAGTATGACAACCCTCTGATAGTTCATCATACTCACCCGAATGCTGTCGATGCTCATCTCAATCATAATAGAATCCTCCCACAACTCCTCCATTTGAATTCTAAATCACGCCTCCCTGTGTGTCAATAAACAGGAACGGCCCCCAGTTAAAGGGTACGGGTTTGCCTCCTCTCAAGTCGCTGTTGCCGAAAGCGGGCACGGGAAATTTGTTCCGGAGTTGATTGTCAGCTACAATAGAACAGATTTATCACCATGTCACAATCCAAACAGGGCATCATCCGCTAATGAGCAAGGATTATATTGAACCTGACAGGCCGCTGAGGTGGTACAGGAAACTTTCCACCGGCAAAGGGCGGCTTGCGGCAGAGGCGTTTACTGTTGAGGGCGAAAGGGCGGTTGCCCAGATAGCCCGGGTATGCCCCGGCGCAATTATGGAAATAGTCGCTCTAGCTGAATACAGTTCGAGATGGTTCCCCTATCCCTTGCGCGTTCTTTCCGAGAAGGACTACAAATCAATATCCGCCACAAAAACGCCTCAGGGCATAATGGCAGTGGTACGACTTCCTGTCACCTGTTACTCCAGCAGTTTGCCTGAGCAGCCGTCAAATAGAATCCTTTTACTCGAAGATATACAGGATCCCGGCAATGTCGGGGCTCTCATTCGTACCGCCGCCGCATTCGATTTCTCAGGAGTTATCCTGACTGAAAAGTGCGCCGATCCATTCTCCCCCAAGTGCGTCCAGGCCAGCGCAGGCTCCGTATTGTCGTTATGGATAAGGAAAACCAGCGATTACCTCCTCCTGGTGAAAAACCTGAAATATGCCGGCTGCGCGGTAATGGTTGCCGACATCCGTGGCAGCGACCAGCCATCTACTCTAAGCTCTCGACCCAGACTTGTGCTGGCACTGGGCAACGAAACAGCGGGGCCATCCGACGCGCTCCTGAAGATGGCTGACCAGGCTGTCGCCATCCCTGTCTCCCGGGAGAAAGCTGAATCCCTCAACGTCGCAGCCTGCGGCGCGATCTGCATGTACCTGTGTTCCCAAACCGTTTGACCAGCGCCGGCCTTCAGGAATACCGTTCAAACAAGCGCCCCCAGTATATCCATTTCCTGTTTGAGTAATTCGTCACCGATATCCTCCATCTCACCCTGGAAGTATTCCATAAATTCCTTAAACAGATCCTGATACTCGGGAGAGACAATCAACGGGAGCGACTGCCGTTCCCATTTACCGAGCATGGGCTCGGTCGGTGGAGGAACGGGTATCCCGATCTCGCTACTGACCATCGGTTCCCAGGGCCTGCTGAAATGGGCGTACTCCCGTTCATCGATCATCCAGTTAATCAGCAAATCGGCATACCTTGAAAGCAGTACGCCTTTACGGATGCCGGTATTGGGAAACGTCTCCGCGCCCGCGTACTCAAAATCAACTCCAGTCTCAACTTTCGCATGATTACCATCACGATCCTCATAGCTTACGGTTAAATCTATCCGGCCCTCACCGGATACCCTCTTCAGCTTGAGCAATACCAGTCCACCCCTCGTCTCCCCCCGATCACTCTTAGACGGGAAAAGGGTACTAACCTTCATCAACTCGCCG
>JAWOBX010000045.1:0-9219 GCA_046484125.1 Dehalococcoidia bacterium
CGCTTGGAATATCACAGCATGTTAGTTTGTTCGGCCTTATAGCGCTCGCGGTGGGAATAGTCATTGCGGCGAGCCGGTTTCGCTAGCGCGAACTCCCTGGAGGTACCTCTGAACAAACGTTGACTCGAGGATGCAAGCTTTAGAAATCCCCCTTAGTGCCTCCCGTATTAAGTACGGGACAGGCTCTAAGGGGGATTTCTAAAGCTTGCCTCCTCGAGTCAACGTTTGTTCAGAGGTCCCTCTAGGGAGTTCGCGCTAGCGAAACCGGCCTGCTGCAATGATTATTCCCACCGCGAGCGCTATAAGGCCGAACAAACTAACATGCTGTGATATTCCAAGCGCGATCGCGTAGGAGACAACCACACTTCCCCCTGATATTATCTGCAAGCCCGTACTATGTTTTCGACGAACCGCACGCCCGATTAGTTCACCTATTATATAACCGGCCGGCAAAGCCAACAGATAACCAAAACCCAGCATATAGGGAATAGCTATACCCCAGACCACCCCTGTTCCGGCCGCCAGGCCGAGCCCGGTCCCAACCGCTTTCGCATAGTCAAGAGCGGCAACTTGAAAAACAGGTAACCTGGTCCTTTTGGCGCAATCCGGGCAACGCGCACCGACCGGCGTCTGCACGGCACATTTTGGACAGATCGGCCGCTCGCATTTTCCGCAGCGAAGGTTCGTTTCCACCTTCGGATGACGGTCACAATGCACTTGTCCTCCTCGGGCCCCACGCTGATCCCAGGTCAGCAACAACGCAGTTTTTGAAATTCAGCCGTAAAATGCTTCAGGATTTGCCCTGAGTACTTCGTTGCCTCCGGAGTGTGATGATGTGTTCCACCGTCTCCCATGGAACATCACACGCGCCGATCTCGTTGCCACTATCCTCAAATCCGTGGTAGTCGCTACCGCCGGTACAAACCAGTCCATGCCTTTTCGCTATTTGCGCGAGGCGGCTCACAGTATCCCGCGTGTAATTTTTGTAATACACCTCTATGCCAATGAGCCCCGCAGGCTTTAACTCCTCCACTGTATCGTCAAGATTCTCCCTTTCCGCCGGATGAGCCAGGACCGGCAAACCACCATTCCCGGCGATCAGCTCTACCGTATCAACAGGACTTAGCTTTTCCCTTGTTACATATGCGGGACTGTCATCCCCGATATAATTATTAAACGCTTCCTGAAGGCTGGAAACGTAACCCCGTTCCAGAATTGCCTGGGCTATATGAGGCCGGCCTACGGAAGCTCCAGCGGCTATCCTGACGACGTGTTCCCAGTTAAGATCGACCCCCATTTCCGTCAGCCTGACTACCATTTTCTCTCCACGGGTGGCTCTGGAGTTACGGAGCATCTCCATTTGTTGACAGAACACGCTTGAATACGGATCCACGAAATACCCGAGGATGTGCATCTCGCCATGAGGCACGTCGGCCCCCATCTCCACCCCTGGAATCACCAGCATTTTGGGGAACTTTCGAGATTCGGCCAGCGCCTCGTCGATTCCCTCGATAGAGTCGTGGTCGGTAATGGAAATAGCTCTCATTCCCTTTTCCGCCGCCCTTCGTACCGCCTCTGACGGGGTCAGTCGCCCGTCCGAAGCTGTTGTGTGGATATGAAGGTCTACTTTCATCGCTCAGGATACTCCCTGTCAATCCGAATTATATCAACCGCTTTTCCACTCTCATCTGTTTCTACAAGAATTGAATTGAATGTTACCGGTCCTTTACCAACCGTCAGCCGCCATGGCATCTGTGTTAAGAACTTCCCGATAACATTGCCGGGGTCATCCCCTATCACCGAATCCTTTGGGCCCACCATTCCTATATCGGTAACAAAAGCCGTTCCGCGGGGCAGGATTCTGGCATCCACAGTGCCGATGTGTGTATGAGTGCCCACGACTGCGCTAACGCGTCCATCGAGGTACATGCCCAGCGCCCCCTTTTCCGATGTAGCCTCCGCGTGGAAGTCCACCAGGACCACACGGATCTCCGGATCGGTTTCCTCGAGCAGTGACTCCATCGCCCGGAAAGGACAATCCAGCTCACCCATGAATACACGTCCCTCAAGATTTACCACCATGACCCCGTCTCTTACCAGGTAGCCTCTGCCGGGTACGTTCGGCGGATAATTCAAAGGGCGCAGGATCGGCATACCCTGATCAAGAGCGGAGACCATCTCCTTATGCTTCCAGATATGGTTCCCGGAAGTGATAACGTCGATCCCGGATCGCATCATGGATTCAGCCGTAGCAGGTGTCAGGCCGAGTCCGCCGGCCGCGTTCTCGCCATTGGCCACCACCATATCGATTGAGTATTTTACTCGCAGGTCCGGTACGATAGATGCTACCGCGTCCCGTCCCGGCTTGCCTATAACATCACCGATCGATAATATCCGCACTTAATTCTCACCTGTATTTTCTACGCCCTGCTTTATTCCCCTTGCCGTGAGAGCGTGGCCTCTGATCTGTATCTCTACCATTCGTCTCCTCGCCAGTTTTGATACGTATGGTTTACCAGTCAACGGCGTGAGCGTTCAATTTCCATGTCACCGGGAAAAGGCTTTTCCGGCACAAGCTACCTGGCGTACTCCGTTGAGCGGGTTTCCCTGATGACGGTAACCTTTATTTGCCCCGGATATGTTAATTCATCCTCGATCTTTTTAGCGACATCTCGTGCCAGCCTGATGGACTCCAGATCATCGATCTCCTCAGGCTTGACCAGTATACGAACTTCACGGCCGGCCTGAATGGCGAACGATTTCTCCACCGCCGGGAAGCTGCTGGCTATATGCTCCAGTGACTCTACCCGTTTCAGGTAATGCTCGGCAGATTCCTGCCTGGCCCCGGGCCGGGCGCTGCTGATGGCGTCCGCGGCGGAGACGATGAACCCGAACATGCCCATGCTGTCAGCCTCCCCGTGATGCTGGGCAACGGCCCCTATGATCTCCGGGGCCATATTATGCCTTTCCAGAATGTCAGCCCCTATAAGGGCATGAGGGCCTTCGATATCCTGGTCAACAGCCTTCCCGATATCGTGAAGCAGCCCCGCCGTCCGGGCAATATTCACATCGGCTCCGATCTCGCTTGCCAGCGCGGCCGCCAGTTGTGAGACCTCCAGAGAGTGGCTCATCATGTTCTGCCCGTAACTGAACCTGTACCTCAGACGCCCGAGTGTTCTGATTATTTCCGCTGGGAGGCCGAAAACTCCTGCCCTGATGGTCAGTTGCTCACCCTCCGCCTGCATATCCGCCTCCACCTCTTTCCGGGCCTTCTCCACAACACCCTCGATGCGACCGGGATGTATGCGGCCATCACGGATCAGTTTTTCCAGAGCGTTCCGGGCAATCTCGCGCCTTACCGGGTCGTAGCAGGAAAGGGTAACAGCCTCCGGAGTGTCATCGACAATCAGGTCAACTCCGGTAGCCGACTCCAAAGCCCTTATGTTCCTTCCCTCACGACCGATCAACCTGCCTTTCATCTCGTCATTGGGGAGAGCTACTACGGAGACTGTGGCCTCGGTCGCTACCTCGCTGGCACAACGCTGCAAAGATTCGGACATTATCAGCCTGGCTCTTTCATCTGACTCTTCCTTAAGCTGGGCTTCCACCTGGTGTATACGCGCAGCCAGAAAATCGCGGGACTCGTTCTCCACAATCTGAAGGAGATAATCCCTCGCTTCCGCGCTTGACATACCCGCGATTCGTTCAGCCTGTTGCCTGTGTTCCTCTCTCATTTTCTCTATACGGGCAAGATTAGCGTCGGCTTCCTGTTCCTTCTGAACCAGAGCCCGCTCACGCCGCTCGAAAGCCTCTATCTTGCGATCGAGATTATCCGCCCTCTGGTTGAGCTTCTTCTCCTGTCTGCCCAGCTCGGTACGGCGGCGGCGATTCTCCGTCTCAGCTTCAGACTTGAGCTGAACGGCTTCCTCCTTGGCCTCGAGCAGGATTTCCTTTTTTTTATCTTCAGCCTCTTTTACCCGTAAGCTCGCCTGTTCTTCCGCCAGTCTGATCCTCTTCGCCCCCATACTTGACCGGAGGAAGAATCCGGCAACCACCCCCGCGATAACCGCAATCACAACGATGCCGATCCAAATTACACTAGCCATTTTGATCCTCTCTAAATCTTTCTTGCCATAACCTATCGACCGTATTGCCAATCACTTCATAATTGAAGCCCCTGCGGCTGAGAAAGCCCGCCAGTTTCTTTCGGAATTGATAATAATCGCCCGCTGGAAGCGACCGCGCTTTCCTCCTGCCCGCGCGTTCGGCTTCCGCCTGATCATCTACTCCCTCTACCGTTGCCGCTATGATATCCCTGTCCACACCCTTGCTTCTAAGCTCCAGCGCCAGCATCCGGGCACTCCTGGAATTGAATTCCTGGCGGTTCCGCTTCCAGAAAGCGGCGAACGATTCATCGTCAACCAGCCCGTCGGCACGAAGCTTAATCAGGGTGCTCTCGATGATATCGGGATCATACCCATAGCGCTCGAGCCTCCTCCTCACTTCAAATTCGCTTCTGGGCCTGTGAGCCAGGAACCGGTGTGCCCGCTCCAGAGCCTGCTGTCCGTGCTCCGCCCTTTTGATCCTTTTGAGATCCGAATCTGAGAGCTCCTGTCCGGAGGATATCCCGGCTTCATCAAGCACAGCCGGACTCAGTCCAAAGGCAAATTCACCATCCAGATAGAGGTTCAGCCTTTTCCGGCCCTTCTTCTGAGGCTTGATAGCAGTGACGATCATGACAGGGCTTCCATGTTAACTCACTAAGGATAGACAAATCCTGTCTGTCACTCGCCGGGATGAGCGCTGCGGGAGAGGAGGATCATGCTTGGGGCAGGTGTTTCCGGCCCCTGCGCTTCCTCCTACTCAGTGGTACTGGCGGGTTCTTTCGCTGGTTCGGTTTTTGAGGAAGGACTCTTCTGCTTGGGGGACTTACTGGCTCTTATCTCCTGCTCGATCTTCTGGGTTATCTTTTCGTTGTGCCGCAGGAACTCTTTGGCATTTTCCCTTCCCTGCCCCAGGCGGGTTTCGTTGTAGGAGAAAAAGGCGCCGCTCTTTTTAATAATTCCGCCGGCTACACCAAGATCCAGAATATCGCCCTCTCTGCTTATACCGCCTTTGAACATTATGTCGAACTCAGCGATATTGAAAGGGGGCGCCACTTTGTTTTTAACGACCTTGGCCTTGACCCGTGATCCAACCACCTCATCGCCCTGCTTGAGGTTTTCCTTTCTTCTGAGATCAATCCTCACAGAGCTGTAGAACTTCAATGCTCTTCCCCCGGGTGTGACCTCCGGATTCCCGAACATCACCCCTACCTTCTCTCTGAGCTGATTGATGAAAATCACGGAGGTCCGTGATCGGCTGATAGAGGCGGTAAGCTTCCTGAGCGCCTGAGACATCAGTCTGGCCTGAAGCCCTACGTGGGTATCTCCCATCTCGCCCTCGATTTCGGCACGTGGAACCAGTGCGGCTACACTGTCTATTACTACTACATCGATAGCATCGCTCCGGACCAGCTTCTCAGCTATCTCCAGAGCCTGCTCAGCAGTATCGGGCTGTGAGAGGATCAGCTCGTCAAAATTGACGCCACAAGCCGCAGCATATTGAGGGTCCAGAGCATGCTCCGCATCAATATAGGCTGCCTTCCCTCCCTTTTTCTGGGCCTCAGCCATAATGTGCTGGGCGACCGTTGATTTGCCTGCCCCCTCACTTCCGAATATCTCGGTCACGCGTCCTCGAGGGACTCCGCCCACTCCCAAAGCCAGATCCAGGGATATCGAACCGGTGGGTATAGCCTCGACGGAAAGCTTCGCTCCAGCTTCCCCAAGCCGCATAATTGTACCCTTGCCAAACTGCTTCTCAATTTGGCCGATAGCTGCTTCCAGGGATTTCTCCTTCTCTGTGGTCATGTCCTTCCCGTTTATATTAAACTCGAACCAGGCTTTCCCGTAGCGTTAACCCGGTCAAGTGTTTCATCATATGGTAACATAGAGCTTTTCGATAAGCAATAGGGTATTATCAACCCCAAAACAGCGATTGACTTCGAGGCGCTGTTGCGCTTTCCCTGGCGGTTTTATACAAATGTTCCGCAATGCTTTTTTCACCGCATTGCTTCACTCAAAAAGCTGACTACTCCGGTAACACACTCGCAACCGCGAGTGTGTTACCGGAGTAGTCAGCATCGGGTGGGTGGTGGGGATAAGGCCCATTACTTGCATACAGTTAATCTCTTTGGGTTAAATTTCCCGCCGCTTGCGGCGCAGTGTGTCACTGCTGAAATCGATCCAGAATCCACCTCACCAATTCCCCTCTGGATTCCGGCTCGGAGGCCGGAATGACATTTTTATACCCCGATGCTTGCGGTGGGGTAGTTCATTATCAGCGAAAGTCTGGTTATTTACGGGACGTTACAATATAGCTCCATCTCAATTCGCTGTTTCCTCTCCCCGGGTGGAAGTGGTTCTCAACTCCCTTTTTGGTGGAGGGGAAGGTTTGCTTTCATATTACTATGTATTTTTGTCGCTTTCCTGGGTATCAACCCGAAAACAGCGATTAAAGTCCGTTGCGGAGAAACGGCGTTTCTCCATCGCTATCGGAGCAAACCCCTTGCCTGATCGCGAACGTCATTCAGATTGGCAAAAAACTCGCGCATCATGACTACAAGCAGATAGCGGCCCTTTGGTGTGAGGGTGATGGACTTTTCATCGTTGCGCTCGAACGCCCCGGCAAGCTTCATAAAGAACATCTCAAGCCACAGTCCCTTTTCCACTGGTTTGCCGAAGCTGCTGAGGAAGCGATGCTTATCCAGCTTCAGCCCGAAAAGATCCATCATAAAGCGATATCGCATCCGCTGGCGTAGATCGAAACGCCTCATCTGCGAAACGGACATCCTGCCTGAGGAGATCATCCCGTCGTATTCATCAAGGGAAAAACTGTTGACATAAAGAGTTCCGTCCAAATGACTGAAGGAGCCGGACCCGAGGCCAACGTATTCCTCGTAGTCGACGATATACTCATCAAGCATATCTCCTCCCCGGCGCGAGAAGCACCAGGCTGAAACAGGCTCGAAAGAAACGGACAGATCCTCCGACAGCAACTTATAGTAGTCAGCCTCCCGGGTATAATCAACCGCGCCAACCGTCTCCTTCATCGACCGGGCTACGGAAGGTGAAGTCATCAGCGCGTAATATGTAACCTGGTTCACAGCCGAGCTGACCAGCTTCCGTATATCCTCTCTGAGTATTTCCTCCGTCTGGCTGGGGAAGTTGAAAATCATGTCGGCATTGAGGGTGGGGAACGCCCCGGCGATCCCGGCCAGTCGATCCAGAATCACCTCACCGGAGCCATACTTGTCATAACGTTGCATCTGCTTCAGAAGTCCGTCATCAAAGCTCTGGATCCCGACTGAGAGGCGTTGCACTTTCCCTTCCAGCTTGCCAATGATCTCGGGCAACAGGTGATTTGGATTGGTCTCGCAGGATACCTCGGAAACACCGAACAGATCGCGGGCCATATCGATGATATCAACCAGCTCGTCTACCATGACGGTGGGTGTTCCGCCGCCTATGTACATCGACGAAAAGGTATAACCAAGTTCCCTGACCATATGGAGCTCTTTCCTGAGGCTGGCGAAATATTGGCGCGCCCGGTCTTCGCTGAATAGAAAACGATTGAAAGAGCAATAGGGGCAGAGAAGCTCACAGAACGGGACATGAACATACAGCAGGTACGACCTCCCCTCTCTCGGACCGGGGAGCGATTCGAGGTCAGCCGGCTCGACTTTGAGCGCCCTCTTTAATTGCGGCCGAAGAAACCGTGTAAGAAGCCTTTCTGAAATCATCGCTCTTGACTATGTTATCATATCTCTTTAAATCAGGAGAAACTCAGATAATGCTTCCCCTCACAACTTCGCAGACCGCCGTAAATCTCCCGTATTGTTTCCATTCATTTAAGTATATATTATACTGTACATAAATTCGGGTAGCGGTTTTACTTACAGACGGAAGCTTGGCAGTAGCATGCTGCTGCAAACGGAAGACAATGCGTGAAAAACGAGAGGGCAGCCTGAACACTATATGGTTGTTTCTGAAGCCGTATAAATTTTACCTCGTCATCCTGCTCGGGCTGTGTTTGGTAACCGGTTTGCTGGAAACCCTGCATATGGCCCTTCTTTACCCCATTCTCAACGCGAGTCTCGAGAAAGGAGCCGGGCCGGGTGACAACTTCTTTTTCAGAATATTGAACGATATCACTGAAATGCTTCCCGTAAACGATGCGTTAATAGCCAACTGTATTCTATTCGCGGTGCTGACGGGAGTGTACACAGCGGGCAGACTTATATATCACAATCTTTCTCCAAGGGTAGCCGCCAAGATAGTCAGGGAGCATGAACAACAGGTATTTCAGAAGTATACGGAATCTGATTACAGGTTTTTCACAGACGTCAGACAGGGGGATTTGATCTATAAGGGCTCGCAGGCCCCTCAATTTATCGGTAATGTTGTAAAGGCACTGGTTAACTCCTCAGTGGAAACACTTCTTGCCATGTTTGTACTGGTACTTCTACTTACCATTTCCTGGAAAGCTACTATCGCGGTGGTATTTGCGGGGGGCGCTTACTATTACTTCACACAATATCTGAGCAAACGAATAGCGTACGTCGCGGGCAGGGGAATGCGCGAGGCAATTCAGAATGAAAATGTGCTGATGAATGAGTATATCACAGGTGTCAAGCAGATACGCGCGTCGGGTTCGTCGGCGGAATGGAGGCGGAAATTCGACCGGGCCGCCGCTCTGAGATGGAAGCACTGGGCCAGGAATCTGTTCTGGAATCAGGTGCCACCGCGTATTCTGGAGCTTTTGCTGTTTGGTTCCATCGCCATAGTGGTAATAATAGTGAAGATCCAGTATCCTGACGATTTCTTTTCCATGATTCCGATGTTTGGCACATTCGCGTTCGCCCTGCTTAAACTCTTACCCAAACTTTCGAGCACCGGATCGATGTTAATGGATGTATCAAATTGGCTACCCAACCTTGAGGCGGTAAAAGAGTTGCTTCAAGATGATAGGTATACAGGAATAAAGAACGGTACGGTGAGGCTGGAGATATGAGATGAAAACAGTATCAGGTCAGAAAGCGAAGAATAATGGGAAAAAGAAAAGGAAGAAAGCTCTTTTTGTGTATTCATTTGTTCTTATGGATATTAGAACAAGAATGTA
>JAWOBX010000090.1:0-9307 GCA_046484125.1 Dehalococcoidia bacterium
TGCTTTTACAGTCCGTTATAGGCTTTGGTTCCGGGGTAGCCACGATGGGGGATACCTGTGGCGCTGTAAATGGCGGGGTGGCGCTTTTAGGGAAGCGCTTCCCGGACATGCCTTCGGTTACTTTTTACTCACTTTGTTCGGACTACTTCGGCAGGATTGAGGTCCGCATGGGTACGCCGAACTGTGGCAGAGTGCATGGCGGAAGGGATATGGTCCCGGAATTCAGAAGGGCGCTGCTGACCGGGAAAACGAGGGGTTGTACCGCGATATTAAGGGAAGCTTCCGAGGTGCTGGATGAACTGGCAAGAGAAGTGTTGAACGGTAACTACCGGGAAAAGCCGGGGATTGAGGCGATAACCCGCCATTTTGAGAAAGAGCGGTTCCATTGCTCTCAGTCGGTTATCCACAATGTCGCAGAGCGGATTCCCATGCCGGTCGAGCGTATTGATCATCCGGCCAGGGGATTTTGCGGCGGTACAGGCTTCAACGGAACCCTGTGCGGCGCTATAGCCGGTGGCGTTATGTGTCTGGGTTTGAAGGCAGGCGTGGATTTGAGGAATGCCGGATATGGTAACACCCTCAGGATACTGCTGCATGGACTTGCAAAGAGCGGGGGCGTTTTCCGGGATGAGAAGGTGTTCCCCGCAGCCGGACTGTTCAGGCAGTGCCGGCAAATCTATCGCACGGTCGAAAGCAGGTACGGTGGGGCCCATTGTATTGATATACTGGGTTACAGGCTTGATACCGATGAGGGGACACATAGATATATAGAAAGCGGCGGAGCCCAGTTGTGTCGTGAAATTGCGTTAAATGTGACGGAGCAAGTGGCGGATATGGGGTCGAAATAATTATCTCTGGAGACGGCAGATTGGCATACGCTGGATGTGATCTCGGGATAGTCGCCGCGAAAGTCGCCATTGTCGAGGATGGTGATATCCTGGCACTGGAAACGCTCCCTTATCGGAGCCACCCGAAGGAGGCGGCGGTCAGGGTGATGGAAAGTGCGCTAAACAGCGCCGGTATATCCAGTGATCGAATCACACGCTGCCTGGCCACCGGTTTCGGTGCCATTGCCGTCCCTTACGCGGATGACATAATCGAGAACGACGTATGCCTGATCCGGGCATTGAAGAGATTGAATCCGCAAGCACGAACAATCCTGGAAGTGGGTGCGCACAGTATCATGGCGTTCAATACAGTGAGTGATGGAGAGGTAAGGGAATCCGCCATCATAGATGAGTGCGCGGCGGGAACCGGAAGGTTCGTGGAGATAATGGCGAAGGCCCTTGAGATACCACTGGAAAAGGTCAGCGAGGATGCTCCGCGCTCGCAGAACCCCGTGAGAATAACCAGCCAGTGTGTTGTATTAGCCGAGAGCGATGTAATCTCTTTTAAAAACGAAGGTTATGAACCTGTTGACATCTTCGCGGGAGTGCTGGATGCCGTATCCGCGAGAATAGAGGGCATTCTGAGGAGGATATCTCTTGATGGGGAACTTGTCATGACAGGTGGACTGGCCAGGAATCCGGGTGTGAGAAGGAACCTGGAAAGAAGGCTGAATCTGAAGCTGGCCGATCTCGGGGGCGTAGACCCTCAATCGGTGGGGGCATTGGGCGCCGCTTTACTGGCCGGGGATAAAGCACTATGATAGCAGCGGGTTGTGATACAGGCGCGCTCACCGTAAAAGCCGCCGTGATTAAAGATGGAGCTCTGGCGGGAACCGAGATGATCCGCTCACGAGCGAAGGCCTCTGACTCCGCCGATGAGGTTACCGGTAAACTGCTAAAGAGGCTCGGTCTTTCTCGTGGGGATATTGATTGCTTTGTGAGCACCGGCTACGGTCGTAATACGATTCCCTTCGCGGATGGTGATGTGAGTGAGATATCCTGCCACGGGCGGGGCGCTGTATGGCTTGTGCCCACGATCAGGACCGTAATTGATGGCGGCGGACAGGACTTCAAGGCCATACGGGTTAACGAAAAAGGGGATATTGATTCTTTCCAGATGAACATGAGATGCGCCGCCGGTACCGGCAGGGCACTGGAGATAATGGCTGAAAGCCTGGGCGTTGATGTAGGCGAGCTTGGCCCTCTCTCATTGAAGGCAACGGAGCCGGTTGTGCTGAGGAACTACTGTTGCATAATTGCGGAGATCAAAATCCGGCACCTTATAATGGAGGGTAAATCCCCGGAAGATATCGCCGCGGGGATAAATGACCTCACCGCCAGGCGCATTCTTGGCCTTCTCAAGAATGTCGGCCCCCGAAATGACATAGCGTTCACTGGTGGTGTAGCCAAAAATGTCGGCATCGTCCGGTTTCTGGGAAAAGCTTTGGGGACGGAATTCGCCGGTTTACCGGTTGATCCACAACTTGTGGGGGCTGTGGGCGCGGCTGTTCTGGCTCAGGAGAGAGTGACGAGATGAAAACCTCTGACTTTGATTACGTGCTTCCGGATGAGCTGGTTGCCCAGGTTCCGACAGAACCCAGAGATCATTCGCGGTTGCTTGTACTCGATAGATCAAGCGGAGAGCTCGAGCATCGCAGGTTCTATGAGGTTGGAGATTATCTGCGGTCCGGAGATGTTCTGGTATTGAATGAAAGCCGGGTGATTCCGGCGAGGCTGCTGGGAAGGAAAGCGGGGGGAGGCGCCAGGATCGAGTTTCTGCTCCTCAATCGTTCGGAAGGTGGTGAATGGGAAGCGCTGGCGAGGCCGGGTCGAAGGGTTAGGGCGGGCACTTTTGTGGAGGTGGAAGGGGGGTTGGGGGTGGAGGTGATTTCAAAGGCTGAAAACGGAACCGTAACAGTCCGGCTCTCAAACGAGGGCCTCATAGATACCCTCGGTGAGGTTCCGCTTCCGCCTTACATTCACAGCACTCTGAAGGACGTGGAGAGATACCAGACTGTATATGCCAGGAACAGGGGCAGCGTAGCCGCTCCCACCGCGGGTTTACATTTTACCCCGGCACTTCTGGAGTCTCTTACTTCCAGCGGCGTTGAGGTAGCCCGCATCACGCTTCATGTCGGACTGGGGTCCTTTCGCCCGGTGAAGAGCGAGGACCCCGCTGAACATCGTATACACCGTGAGTATTTCGAGGTAAGTGGCGAAACTGCAAGGAAATTCAACAGCGCAAGGGAAAACGGCAACAGGATCGTTGCAGTGGGCACGACAGCAGTGAGGGCGCTTGAGCAGGTAGCCCGGCCGGATGGAGAAGTGATACCTTATTCAGGTTTCAACGAACTCTACATTTTACCGGGCTACCCTTTCCGTACCGTAGATGCCATGATCACCAATTTCCACCTGCCAAGATCAACACTGCTGATGCTGGTAGCAGCTTTCGCCGGAAGAGAAAGAGTGCTTGAGGCCTATCAGGAAGCCATCCGGGAGGGTTACCGGTTTTACAGCTTCGGGGATGCCATGTTGATAGTTTAAGGAACCCTTGAATTAAGCGATGCTTTATGGTCCGGGGACTGATTGGTACTTGATAGAGCTTGGGGACAGGCGACAGACTAATGACCGGGAGGCTTAAATGACAGATGATCACGATGCCCTGGCAATCCTGTGGACAAGCGGGGATCGGGAGGTGGCACTCAAGATGGTATTTATGTATACCCTGAACGCCAGGATACACAAATGGTGGGATGACATAACTCTCATTGTCTGGGGACCGTCAGCAAAGTTGTTGAGCGAAGATAAGGAGATACAGGCATCTATCTCCCAACTGAAGGAGGCCGGTGTAACCCTGGAGGCATGCAGGGCGTGTTCTGACCAGTATGGTGTCTCCTCTACGCTGAGAGACCTGGGAGTTAACGTTAAGTATATGGGAATTCCTTTAACAGAATACTTGAAGTCCGGGAAAGTGGTGTTGGCTGTTTAATGCTTCCCCGTAACTCAGCCTATCCACCGGCCCGGGCTTATCGGGGTTGACACAGTAAACCATTGCGGGATAATGGTGTTAAAGCATCAGAGGCTGCACACCTTCAGCAAGCCTGCCTGTGTGCAACCTTTTCTTCAGAGTTAACTCAACAATCAAGGAGGACCTTTGATGTACGATCTGCAGGAAATTGAGGCGATCAAGCGGCTCAAGCATAAATATATGCGTTGCGTCGACGAAAAGCGCTGGGATGAGTTGAGGGAGTGTTTCACGGAAGACGCGACCTGCGCCTATAGTGGGGGCAAGCATTCCTTCAACGGACGAGACGAGATCATGGATTTTCTGGTTGGGGCCATGGATAAGAATACATTCATGTCCTGTCACAGGATATGCCAGCCGGAAATAGATATAACGAGTGAGACCACAGCGACAGGCATCTGGGCACTAGAGGATTACGTGATCGAAGAGGAATACGAAATCGCTTTGCATGGCGCGGCCTTCTATCGTGATGAATACATCAAGGTGGATGGAGAGTGGAAGATCAAGCATACAGGATATAAGCGCACCTTCGAGCAAGTCGAATCCCGCAAGGGGAACGATCGCGTAAAGATCACTCAGCGACTCAGCGACAGCTGATTGAGGGCAGGCTTTTACCGGGAGCGGGAAGGCTCACTCAGCGAACTGAGGGGTTATCATCCGGCAATCGGATAATCCGGTTAATGAAAGCCGTAAGCAGATGTTCAGGAACGGCTCTGTTTTACATTCTGTCGGATTGGCCACTGCATCCATGGTTGCAAAGCTTCTGCTGGCGGCTCAAATTGTCATCGCGTTCGCTTTCCACGCTGGAGACCGTGAAACACCCCTGGTGTACACAGGCTATGTACTGCTGGCTGTGGCTGTGATCCTCGGTGGCATCGCTTTCGTAAGCTTATATCGGCGGGGTGGTGCGCGCAGGAGGGTTACTCCACTGGCTACCACTATTGTTGTTGATCAAGGAATATATGGTATCGTAAGGCACCCTATGTTTCTCATAGCAATGATCATGGCAGTGGCACTGATGCTGATAGGTCAGCATCTGGTTGTTATAGCGATGGGATTTGTTGAGATCATTATCCTGTGCTTCGCGATTATCTGGGAGGAGCGAAACTCAAGGAAGAAGTTTGGAGAAGCTTATGACCGATATGCGCGATCAGTACCGGCATTGAACCTGGCAGTTGGCCTGACACGGTATATGCGCAAAAGCCATTGAACGTTTTTCATTCTTGGCAAAAGCGGGGGAAAAAGATGGCTGATCAGAGGTTTCCTTAGTTATATTGCTCGATACATTAACACACCATCCTCTGACGAAGTTATCGCGATGTGGCCATCTTCCATCAGGTATTCGACGTGAGCTTTGATCTCCTCCAGAGCCAGTATTTGTTCATCCCTCGGTAATTGGGCAAGCGTTTTCCCGTTTATAGTTTCCGGTCGTAGCTGATAATATTCGTCCGTAATCTGAAAAAGGTTTTTCTCTCGCTGGCACAGGGCCAGAATATCCAGCAAGCGCTGGTAGTGGAAAGCCCTGATTTCATCCACCCTGTTTTTTACCGAATAGATGGTATCCTCATGAGCCGGGAGCCCGAGGTGCTCTCCCAGATCGCCCACTTTCTCAAGCGAGTCGAGATATAACCTCAAGCCGCATCCCTGGCGCATGCTGCCCGGGATTTGCAGAGGCGTGGTCTGCGAAAGGATATGATCCCCGAGAAAAAGTATGGGACCAACCTTCAGACATATTTGGCCCGGGCTGTGACCGGGTACATGAATGACTTGATAATCATCGATTATCTCCTCGCCTTCGTGTATTTCCACCAGTTGCGCAAAACATGGTTGGGCCAGAAGTCCATCAAGGGAGAACAGGTTATCCATGCTTAAACTCCAGCCAGCCTCTTTTATGAGGCTGGCGATGCGTGTTCTGGCGTTGGCGCGCATGTTACCGTAGTCCTTAAGCGCGTCGCTGTCCAGTTCATGAATATATACCCTTTTATTTCCAAAACTCGCATTCGCCAGCATTCCCCAGTGGTCAGCATGACCGTGAGTAATTACGACGCTGGATATATCTTCTATGGCGATATCCTTCCCGAAAACCCGTTTTATAACCGCGAGGCCATTATATAAATCGCTTCGAGCACCCTCAGTGTCGAGAGCCATATCGATCAGGGTTACCTCGTCGTCGAGCACTAAATACATATTCGTTGCGTGTCCGGGATAACTGTGGGCGGGAATCCTGTATATCTTTAATCCCTGCCAGGCATACTCTGTTACGTTACCGGACTGGCTCTCCTCAACCCTCATTCCTCCGATGTTGATAGTTGTCATTATCTCAAGCTCCTTTTTGTACCCAATCCAAGCGTAACCTATGACCCGCTTTATGGCAAGATTTGCACCCGCCGGGGCGGTAAATCGCTTTTGGAGTGTATATTCAGGCCGGGCGGCTGGCGCCAGATCCGCGATACATTTACTCACCACCCGGAGGGTAAACATTCTGAGTTTGAATAGTCGTTGTTCTGGTTTACCTTTTACGGGCCAAATCACTTAACCGGGTAACGAACAGGCTCCTGTAGCATCAAAAAAGATGATTCAAATAGCTCGCTTGACACCACGCTTCACTCCAGAATATGATTGCCCTGGTGGTTTCTGGAGCAGAGCCTGGATTTCGTTATTGCGTCCATGTCTTTAAAGCCTGAAACTATCGGGTTACATCAATGGCATTGATTTGAGGTTTTTACAGACGACATCAAGTATGGTCTTAACCGGCAGTGACCGAGTCAGCGTGGACTGATTGGAACAAGTCTGCAAAAGAGCGAGCAGGATTCCAACAGAGTCTGTTTTCGCTGGCAAGCGGTGATAACAGGAACTGGAAAAGCAACTGTAAGGGGGAATAAGGTGGCATATGAAACCATCATCGTTGGAATTGACGCGGGGGCGGCTACTATCACACTGAATCGCCCCGACGTTATGAACGCCTGGAACCCTACGATGGCCAGGGAGGTTGCAGAGGCCCTTGAGGATATAGAAAATAACAGGGACGCAAAGGTGGTGGTGCTGACCGGGGGAGGTAAAGCCTTCTCCTCTGGTGCCGATGTGGGGCGTTTAAAAGAGATGATAGAGGGGAAAGTCCCTTTTCTGGAGACGACCGCCGGGACTGTTCTCGCCGGCGATACAAGCCTGCTAACGGCGGTGGAAAAAATAAGGGGCCTGGGCAAGCCTGTGATTGCTGCCATTCATGGTGTTGCGGCTGGGGCGGGGCTTTCGGTGGCCCTGGCGTGTGATATACGGGTAGCTGCCCATAACGCGCGTTTCACCATGGCTTTCGTCAAGCGCGGCTTGATTCCTGATTTAGGGAGTACATATTTACTTCCGCGACTGGTGGGGCCCGGTGTGGCCGCGAAAATGATATTTACCGGTGATGTGATTGATGCCGGAGAGGCAGCCAGAATCGGGATGGTTGACGAACTCGTTCAGGATGAGCAACTTTTCCCCAGAGTGAGGGAACTGGCGGGCAGCATAGCTAAGAACCCCGCGCTGGCGGTAAGAATGGCAAAGAGGGCGCTCTATCAGGGTATGAATGAGACTGACCTGAGGGCCCAGATGGATTACGAGATATTCATACAGGCCGCCCTGCAGCAGACCGAGGATTTCCACGAAGGAGTTGATTCCTTTTTCGAGAAGAGGGAGCCCGACTTCAAGGGCAGATGATCATCGAAAATCCGGCTGGGATGGCTGTAAAGACTCTTCGGTGGCCCCGGAGAATACAGTGGATTTAACCGCCTCCAGCAGAGTTTGCACCGGCTTCAATCGCAGGGACTCCGGAATCGAAACCCCTTTGGGCAGGGGTGAAGGTAAAATACAGGTTTTAAACCCCAGATTGGCCGCTTCGGCCAGTCTGCGATCCAGTTGCGAGACAGCCCTCAGTTCACCGCTCAAACCGATTTCTCCAAGTGCCACCAGCCCCGGGGCAACCCTGGCGTTGCGGAAGCTGGAAGCTATAGCCAGAGCAAGAGCGAGGTCGACAGCCGGCTCGTTTATCCTGATTCCGCCAGCGACATTGGCTATGATGTCCTGATTGGCCAGGGATATACCGCCACGTCTGGAGAGAACAGCGGCAATGAGCACCAGCCGGTTAAAATCGATCCCGTTAGCCGTCCGCCTCGGCACACCGAAACTGGTGGGGTTGGTAAGGGCCTGGATTTCCACCAGAAACGGGCGCGTGCCCTCGAGTATGGGGACAATTACAGAGCCTATGCTTCCATCTCTATGCTGTGAAAGAAGGGCCTGAGAAGGATCACTGACTTCGAAAAGCCCCTGGTCTCTCATCTCAAATATACCGATCTCATTAGTCGATCCGAACCGGTTCTTGACACTGCGTAAAATCCTGTTGGTGCTATAACGCTCGCCTTCAAGGTAAAGCACAACATCAACCATATGTTCCATTACGTGGGGTCCGGCGATGGCCCCTTCCTTGGTGACGTGTCCCACCAGGAAAGCCGGCCTTCCGCTTGATTTTGCCCAGCGCATGAGGCGCATGGTGCATTCTCGTACTTGACTTAGGCTCCCCGCCGCGCCAGCTTCTTCCACATGAGCAGTCTGTATGGAATCAACTATGATGATCTGGGGGGATATGTCCGAGGCATAGTCCAGGATAGCCTCCAGGCGGGTTTCCGGCAGTATGAAAAGCTCTTTGCCGCTCAGGCCAAGGCGGTCCGCCCTGAGTTTGATCTGAGAGATTGATTCCTCTCCTGAGACGTAAAGAACTTTTCCGAGTTTCTCAGCAATCGATCCCGCCGCCTGTAGGAGAAGGGTGGATTTTCCGATGCCGGGATCACCTCCAATGAGGATCAGAGAGCCGGGAACGATTCCACCGCCGAGTACGCGGTTGAATTCAGTCAATGGCAGTACCATCCTTGGTGAATCCTCGAGGTTCACCGCGGCGAGTTCCTGGGCCGTAGCTGAGGGCGAATCTGCCACATTGGCGGTTACCTCTCTTTCTATGTAACAGTTCCACTCATGACATTGCGGGCAGCGACCGATCCATTTCAAACTCTCCGCCCCGCAATTCTGGCAAGTGAAAACCCTCTTCGTTCTCGGCATTTGCTCATCCCCCTTTCACAGACAAACAACTAAAGGCCTTATTATACTCACCCTGATTATGAAAAAAGGGAAGCCTCTCGAGAGGCTTCCCTTTTTTTAGCGATGTAATTCTTGGTTCACGCTGTTGGCGCTACCATTGACGCAGACTGGAACACTATTCCGTCGTCCTCTTTGGCTATGTACACTTTGTCGCCGGATGTGAACTCACCATGCAGAATCTTTTCCGCCAGCGGGTCTTCGATCATGGTTTGAATCGTTCTTCTTAACGGTCGCGCGCCGAATGTCGGATCGTAACCCTTTTCCGCCA
>JAWOBX010000027.1:0-4786 GCA_046484125.1 Dehalococcoidia bacterium
CAGTCAGTTCGAGAATGACAGGGTACGCGCTACGCTTCTATATAACTGCTGCATATGGGGTCTCGACCCGAAAGAAACCGGCGTCGGCATGTTCGTCGCACTGTATAGCGACCGGATGACGAATAAATGCTATTGCCAGGGCGGGTCACATAAATTCGCCGCCGCGCTGGCACGGGAAATCCTCTCAAACGGAGGAATAATAATTGATGCCTGTGAGGCCAGCAAGATCATGATGGAAGGTGGAAAAGTAGCCGGCATCGAGACTACCGAGGGCCGTACGCTCAAGAGTAAAGCGGTGGTATCCACTCTCGATCCACATACAACCTTCCTTGATCTGGTCGGCCCTGAAAACATGCCCACCGACCTGAAGGAATCCATCGAGGGATGGCAATATGACAAATGGAGTTACTACACGGTTCATGTGGCCACAAAGGAACCCCCTCGCTACCAGTGTGATGACCCATGGGCCAATGAGGCTTTCATGAACCTCATAGGGGTTGAGGGCGTAGATCAGTTACTGGCACACTGGGATAACGTAGTCGGTGGCAAAATCGACATAAACAACTTTGCCGGCCATTCCACGTGCGAAAGCCTGCTGGATCCCCACCTGGCCCACTCGCCCTACGGGGGTTACGTCTCGTTTTTCCAGATGCATGCCCCCTATGATATCGAAGGCGGATGGGATAAGATGGGTCCTGAACTGCAAGAGGCCATCCTGGAAAAATGGCAGAAAGCGGCTCCTAACATGACTAAAGACAATATTCTCAAGATAGGTTTTGAGACTCCTGTGGGCATCGAACGCCGGTTCCCGAACATGCGCAGGGGAGCAATCAAGCACGGCGACTACAAGCCCATCCAGCTTGGTTGCTTCCGGCCAAATCAGGATTGCTCCAGTAGTCGGACTCCAATTGAGGGACTGTATACCTGTGGAGCTTCCAACTACCCCGGCGGCGCGGTCCTGGGCGGCCCGGGTTATCTGGGCGCTAACAGCGTAGCGGAGGACCTGGGGGCCACCAAATGGTGGAAGCCCACCCATGCCATGGAGAGATACGTCAACACGTATCTTGAATCGCCACTATAAAGGTTTGAGAATACCTCATTATCAACACTTTAAGAAAGGAGGTTTTCAGTAGCAAGGCAACACAAGTACCGGATCGACAGCGAGAGCGCTTAGTTGTAGACAACTATTCGGCCACAGCGTATAATAACATCGAAAAAATAAGCTGAGTTCGGCGGAAGCGGGGTAGAGCGGTTCAAATTTACACTAAGGGGGTGAATGTCTGTGCCGATAAACAAAATCGTAAACAGCTTCGATGAGGCAGTGGCCGATGTGTTCGATGGAGCTACTATAATGGTTGGCGGATTCGGAACCGTAGTCAGTATACCGAGTTGCCTGCTGGAGGCCATAGATAGAAAGGGTGTAAAGAATTTGACCACGGTCTCCAACGCGAGCGGATTCGGTTCTGACGTATGGAAATTGCAGGGCGCACCATTTCCTGAGGATATGGATATACTCATCCGAAACGAGAAGGTCAAGAAGGCGATCGTTTCAGCCCCTATAAGTGCGCTTTACGTCAACAACTTTGAGCGCCTCTGGAGGGAGGGCAAAATCGAGCGTGAGATGGTGCCGCAGGGTACACTGGCTGAGCGCATAAGGGCCGCTAAAGCGGGACTCGGCGGCGTTTATGTGCCCACTGGAACAGGCACAGTAGTGGAAGAAGGCAAGGAGAAAAAGACCATCAATGGCAAGGAATATTTACTGGAATTGCCCATCCATGCTGATTTCGCCCTGATACACGCCCACAAGGCCGACCGTTTTGGCAACCTGGTTTATCGGGGCACGTCGCGGACTTTCAATCCCGTCATGGCCGGCGCAGCCAATATCACCATAGCCGAAGTCGATGAAATAGTTGAGGCAGGCGAACTCGATCCTGAAGTCATTATCACCCCCGGCGTTTATGTTAACCGGGTAGTTCAGCGTCCAAAAGCCTCTGATGGCGGTGAAGAGGATATCGCCGACAGCCAGGCAAAGGAATCCTATGCTAAATTCCAGTCGGATGTGAAGAGGGCTACCGATAAATAGGAGGGGTGAGCGATGAGAGAAGAACTTATCAATAAAGAGAAACTGGATCGGCATGTGATGGCCCTAAGGGTGGCTAAAGAATTCCAGGACGGGGATATGGTCAACCTGGGGCAGGGAATACCCACACTTTGCTCCAACTTCGTACCCGCCGGCAGGGAGATAATTTTCCAGAGTGAGAACGGCGTACTCGGTTATGGAGAGATAACTCTGCCGGGCGAGGGGGACCTAGATCTGGTTAACGCCAGTGGACAAACGGTTCACCCGGCACCAGGCATGTGCTTTTTCGATAACGCGGAGTCATTTGTCATGATACGAGGCGGCCATCTTGACATCACCGTAATGGGAGCCTATCAGGTCAGTGAGAAGGGTGACCTGTGCAACTACATGGTGCCAGCCAGACAGGTCGGTACAATCGGCGGTGCCATGGACCTTGCCTTCGGGGCAAAGAAAGTCATCATCGTGATGAACCATTTTACAAAGGATGGTGACTACCGCATTAAAAAGACAGCCGATTATGAGCTGACCGCGCCCGCCTGTGTCAACCTGGTGGTAACCGATATAGCCGTAATAGAGGTCACCAAAGAGGGAATGGTATTGAAAGAACACGCTCCCGGATGGACGATCGAGGAAGTGCAGGAAGCGACCGAACCCAGGCTGATCATCGATCCAGACTGCCAGGAAATGACCCTTGCATAAACCCGCGCGGAAAATCCGCGCATCAGTCGCATACGCCTTCGCTACTGAGAAATAAGGTATGGCTGACCTGACTTTTGACGCCGTCATATGCGGCGGAGGGAATAAAGCGCTGATGCTCGCCATGTATCTGACCAGATACGCCGGAATGAGCGTCGGCATATTTGAGAGAAGGCATGAGATCGGAGGCGGACTGGCAACTGAGGAGATGTCGGCTCCGGGCTTCCGTGGTAACACGCATGCCAACATAATTCTTCCCTGGTACTACGCTCCCATCTGGCGGGATTTTCCTGAATACTGGGACTACGGAGGCCAATGGGATCAGTACTTGGTCAGCGATGGAGGCGCGTTCCTGAACAACAATACCTGCCTCGCCATTTACAGCGCCAAGCACGATCCAAAGCAGGAAAAAACCGCAAGAGAGATCGCCCGTTTCTCCCAGAGAGACGCGGAGAGATGGCAAAAAGCCTGGGAAATGTCAGATACCGATGAATATCTTCGCGTCATGCTCGACGGATTGCTGCATCCTCATGAATGGCAGTCAAGGTCCGAGTTCCTGGACAGGCAGGTAGCACTCTATCCCAAGCTAGTGGAAGCCGGCTTCGATCCGCAGCCAGAGGTTCTTGAGGCAGCACCGATCGATGCGGTAAAACACTTCTTCGAGAGCCAGGAAGTTCAATATTGCATCCTGAGGTTCATTATCTCAGCGGCACGCAATGTGCTGGATACCCAGCAGGGACAAGAGGTATTGGGCATGCTGGGAACGTTGCCCACCATCGGCTTTGCAAGAGGTGGTACCCACCAGCTCGCTCATGCATGCCACCAGATTCTCGTTCAGGAAGGATGTAAGTTCTTCACCCATGCCGATGTTGAGAAGGTATTGATAGAGAACGGCAGAGCCACCGGCATCCGGCTGGCCGACGGTTCAGAAATTGCCGCCAGAAAAGTCGTTGTGAGCGCAGGATTGAGTACCTGGCAACTGGTTGACATGGTGGGAGAGGACATATTCGGGAAAGAGCATTCCCGGCGTATGAGGAACCTTTCTACCAGCAATATTGGCAACCTCATGTGGTACAGTTTCGCGCTGAATGCAGCCCCGAAATATAAAGCCGAAGAGTTTAATCCCGATATCCACGAATGCATGTGGCTCGGCCTCTCCACGACTTCCAGTCCGGAGCATATGGCCAACGAGTGTCGATACGCCAACCAGGGCAAATTGCCGCCACTCGATGATTTCAGCCCTGTAGTCGGCTGCCACAGTCTTGTGGATCCGTCATTTGCGCCGCCAGGCAAACATGTCGCCCAGAACGAGATGCAGGGACCTCGCGCCACCGATCTTCCCGAGAAAGAGTGGCTTGAACTCAAGGTGAAATACGCCGAGGATATGCTTAATGTCTGGCAAAAGTACGCGCCGAACATGTCATGGGATAACCTGATCGGTGTCGATACCAACAGCCCCTGGGATTGCGTCCGCATGAAGAATCTGGCGCCTCACGGTAATTTCTCTGGAATCGATCAGAGCGTTTCGCAGCGAGGCGCCAACAGACCCACACCGGAGCTGGCCAACCATCGAACCCCCATTGAAAACTTTTATGTCACTGGAGGTTTCTGGCATGTGGGTTCTAACGCCAGCGCTGACGGAAGCTATAATTGCTACAAGATAATGGCCGACGACATGGGACTTGGCAAGCCATGGGAGGAACAGGGCAAGGAGGAACCCGACTCTCTCGTTTACTGGACCAGATGGGCAATCCAGAAGGCCAGAGAATCTTTCCCTCGGGACCCTAAATACTAAGATAAGCGATTCAAGGAGGCCCATATGGCGACATATGAGTACGATATAGTTATCATCGGCAGCGGACCGAACGGCCTGGAGATAGCCGCCTACCTGGCCAGGGCCGGCCAGAAGGTCCTCCTGCTCGAGAAAAGATACGAGGCCGGAGGAGGGCTCGCCACCGAGCAGATCACCCTCCCCGAGTACTTCCATAACACCCATGCCATCTTCCACAT
>JAWOBX010000040.1:0-8313 GCA_046484125.1 Dehalococcoidia bacterium
CTTGCTGAAGAGGTTCCTCAAGTGAACTCTGATCAACCCCTGAACCCCCAATCATGGGGGGACTTATAAAGCTGGGGGGCACCCCCAGCCCCCCGAAGCCACCTCACACTGAAGAGGTGACTTATATACTTGTGATCGTATACTGGCGGCTGTCGGGCGGTGTCCGGATAATTCGCGCTGTTATGTGGCAAGAGCCTTTCCATTATTGCCGCGGAACTTGCTCCACCGCTCCACTATAAACTCTTCGAGTTCGGTTATTAAAAGGCCGGGAAGACCCAGCAGAACGATCATAATCCACCAGTGGGCCGGGAACGGTTCGGTTCTGAGCGGATTGAAGCCCAGTTGAGGCAGCGCATAGACGATGATAATCTGTATCCCGATCGTGGCCAGTATCCCAATGTTCATCCACCGGTTGGAGAAGGGGTTCATACTGAAGACCGATTTAGTCAGTGATCGTGCCGTAAGCAGGTAAAAGACATGAACCATCATCACGGTCATGAAGGCCGCTGTCTGTGCCTGGGTCAAGCGTTCCTCATCGACGGACGCGCCGGAGACGGCGTCTGACCCAAAAATGTAAAAGACAGCGAAAGCCGCGCCGGCCATTACCAGTGAGACGAGGCCGACTTTACGAAAAAACAACCTGTCGGCTATTGGTGTTTTCGGGTCGCGCGGAGGCCGGTCAAGAAGACCGGGTTCGCGTGGTTCCCAGAGGAGCGGCAACGCCAGCGCGACAGCGTCGTATAAGTTGATCCACAATATGTGTATGGGCTCCAGGGGCAGACGGTTTGCGAAAAGGACCGAGAACGGGATGAGGGCTATGGCCCCCATTATCAGCAGGGCTTGCCCGCCGTTGGTGGGGAGCGTGTACAGGATCACTTTTCGGATATTGTCAAAAACATGTCTTCCTTCCTCGACGGCGGCTACGATGCTGGCAAAGTTGTCATCCATAAGGACCATGTCGGCCGCTTCCTTGGTGACGTCCGTCCCTTTGATTCCCATGGCAATACCCAGATCGGCTGTCTTCAGCGCCGGGGCATCGTTCACCCCGTCGCCGGTCATGGCCACTATATGGCCTTTTCGCTGTAATTCCTTCGCTATCCGGTACTTATGTTCCGGTGCCACTCTGGCGTAAACTGAGACCGTCTCAACCATGTCATACAGCTCATCATCTTTCATCTTCGAGAGCTCTTCCCCTGTCAGTACAACGCTGGACTCGTCGGCGATCCCGAGCTGCTGGGCTATGGCCCTGGCGGTCAAAGCATGATCTCCTGTAATCATGACCACCCGGATACCGGCCCGCTTACAGTTGGCGATGGCCTCAACCGCCTCTTCCCGCGGAGGGTCGATCATTCCCTGGAGGCCGAGAAATGTCATTCCCTCCAGGTCCGCCGGGGTAATGGACGTCTTATCCGAGGGGAGGTGCTTATAGGCCATGCCGATCACCCGGAGCGCCTGCCCGGCCATTTCGTCGATCTTCTGCGATATGACTTCGGGTTCCATAGATTCGGCTTTCCCGTTAACCGTCTCATCCCGGCACATGCGAATGATTACTTCGGGAGAACCCTTCACATACAAGACCGTGCCCTTCGAGTCCTGATTGAGGGTGGCCATGTATTTGACTTCCGAATCAAACGGTATTTCATCGAGCTTGACCGCGCCGTTTGTGATGCCTGCTTTTTGAGCCGAAACCAGCAGAGCTCCTTCGGTTGGATCGCCCAGAACCACATATTGGCCATCGGTCTCGTCGAGGTGGGCGTCATTACATCTGAGCCCTGCCGTGAGTGTCTGGTAGAGATCCTCCTTCTCCTGTGGGTTCACTGGGTCACCTTCGGTGGAAAACTGGCCACTGGGCTCGTATCCGGAACCAGTCACATCATAGTCTTTCCCGCCCGTGTAGATGTGCACCACGGTCATCTCGGACCTTGTAAGGGTTCCTGTCTTATCGGAACAGATCACGGTGGTGGAGCCAAGGGTTTCAACGGCAGGCAACTTGCGAATGAGTGCGTTCCTGCGGGACATGGTCCTGGCCCCAAAAGCCAGGGCGATGGTCAGGATGGCTGGCAAACCCTCCGGTATGGCGGCAACTGCCAGTGACACCGAGGCGAGGAAGGAATCGACGAAGTCATAAACGCCTATGAATGCACTAATAATCATGTTGATAGCAGCCAGGATCAGGATGCCGATGATCAGGAGGCGGGTGAATTGCGCCATCTTCCGGACCAATGGAGCATTTCTGGCCAAGGATGTTTCCTCCATCAGCGCGGCTATGCGTCCAATCTCGGTTCTCTCGCCTGTGGCCACCACCACACCTCGCCCAGATCCGCTGGCGATGAAAGTCCCGCTAAAGGCCATGCAGTTCTGGTCCGCCGGAGTCAGTCCTGTTCTGGATATCGCATCCGTTCCCTTCTCCACAGGCACCGACTCGCCAGTTAGGGCGGCCTCTTCCGCCTTCAAATTTCGCGCGTAGAACAGGCGGAGGTCGGCGGGGATAAGGTCACCTTCTTCAAGGAGGACGATGTCGCCCGGGACCAGTTCCCGGGCCGGGATTTCTTTCCGTATACCATCTCTGAGGACGGTGCATTCCGGCACCATCATTTCGGTCAGAGCCTGCATCGAAGCTTCCGCCTTGCCCTCCTGAATGAATCCAATGATGGCGTTGGCGAATACGACGATCAGGATGACGACAGTATCGGTAAAATGTCCCAGAATAGCCGTAACGATGGCGGCAGCTATCAGTACATAAATGAGAGCGTTCTTGAATTGCAGCAGAAACCGTAAGAGTGCGCTGCTCTTCTTGAATTTCAATTCATTGTAGCCGTATTTCGACAGCCTTGAGCGCGCGTCATCAGAGGAAAGTCCTTCTTGGCTCGTGGCCAGAGACTCGAGTGCGTCCGCCACCGCCATCTGGTACCATTCCATGGCATTGTGGGAAGAATCCTTACCGTTCATGCGTTACCTGAGAAAGCTCTGATTAATCCCGTGCAGTCCGGAACATCGTCGACATTTTTAAACCCGGCACACGGTTGCCAGGCTTAATTCCGTTTCCATCGATTGGTTGGTCCGCCCCGAGATTCAATGAACTCGCCAGCGAGTTACGTGCTTTGCCGTTAACGAATAGTGAATACTGAAAGAGTGTCATCCATACAAAGTATGGCACAGACTTTACTATGCCTTGGCTCGCCCGGTTGTCCATATCCGCTGAGCGATTATCTCGGCCACTTTTAGGAGCGGGTATGCGTTTGGGGCGGCGGTGAGTAGCGAATGAGTGCCCACCTGCTCGATGAGAATGGAATTTACCGTCATTCGGTTCTGAATGGCCAATCCGATTAAATTGGTGAGCTCGCCGGTGCTTATCCCGCCGACAACTTCTCCGCCCAGTATTACCCCGGAATCTCGGGCTACGATCAGCTTGACCATTTGTTCATGGGTACCGGGGAGGCTTTTGGGATGCTTGTCTACACCTGTATAAGTGGCTGTAAAGATATTGAAATTCATGTGCTTGGCCACCTTCTCGGTGATGCCGGCCGAGCCAAAAGCCGTGTCCCCAATCGCGGTACAGAAGATGGGTACCGTTCCCGCGAATGTCATTACCGCCGACAGGCGAAAGAGGTTAATAGCGGCAATCCTCGCTTCAGCGCACGCAGTTGAAGCCAGCATGATGTGATTGGGCCTGCCCGTAAGGAAAAATCGAGTCTCGGCACAGTCACCAGCGGCCAGGATATCGGGATTCCTCGTTCTCATGTATTGATCCACAGGAATGGCCCCGGTTTCACCAGTGGCGATACCAGATTGCTCCGCCAGTGAAGTCTGTGGCCGGTAACCCGTGGCCAGGATGACGGCGTCGGCTTCCAGACTTTCACCATTACTCAAGAGGACGCCCGTAGCTACCGAATCTCCCACGATCCCCGTGGCCTCAATACCGCATATAACTTTAATACCCCGGTTTTCAAGCATGATCCGGGCCTTGCTGCCTGCTTCGTCATCAAAGGCGGTCCCCAGTAAGTGAGGCAATGCCTCGACGATGGTAACCTGTTTCCCCGCGTCGGCAAGCTCATAGGCAACCTCGAAACCGACGAATCCTCCTCCAATTATGACTATCTCTCCGCAACTCTCAAGCGATGCCACCATCTTTTCAACATGCTGGTTATCCTTGGGTATAGTGAACACATTCTCAATCTGCCTGCCTTCCAGCCAGCGAGGGACATCCGCGACTGAGCCGAGTGCCAGGATAAGCTTGTCGAAACGGATTTCCGAACCGTCGGCGGTTTTGCACGCGTGGTTATTTTGATCGATTGAAACAACCTCATTGGTTTCTATCGCGACGCCCATCTTTTTGAGCGAATCGTCCGGGACCTGAATTTGAGTGGTGTCACTGAGACGACCAAATACATATGGTATGCTACACGGGTCGATCACCTGAGATTCCTTTCGAATGAGCATGAATCGTTTGGTAAGATAGAAAGACTTCCCCGTAATAGCGGCCGCCGCCCCCGAAATTCCGCCACCGATAATCAAAACATCTGTGTGTGTTCTTGACATGAATCCAACCGCCTCCTTTACCTGTTAACCAACTTGTAACCAGCAGGAGATAACCACGTTTGGTTTGAATTAATAAAGGTAACTCTGATCAACCCTTTTGAATTCCCCGGACTCCCGTAGTCACCACCTGTTCAGAGGTTCCTAAAGTGCATATTTTGTTAAAAACTGGATTCCCTCGAGTTAAGTCCGAGTGTATCATAATGTGATTGCGAGTTTCAATCCGTATTTGTACGTAAACCAGTGTACTGTTCCTGACGGTTCTGTACAAATGTTTCGCAATGTTCTTTTTAACTCATTGCTTCACCGAGTAACAAACACAGGGCGGCGGGGCGGGAAATTTAGTAAGTCATATAAGTGATATAATCATATAATCCAAAGTCCGGTTGTTTATGGGACGATACACTGGTGTACTGTTCCTGACGCTTCTATACAGATATTTCGCAATGCTGTTTTCACCTCTGATTCGGAGGTTCCTTACGGTATCTTAGATCACCCCTAAACCCGTAGTCAGGAAGGTGGCAACTTACAAACATTGACAAACTACATAGCGGGTGGTGGGGATAAGGTTGAGTACCTGAATACAATTATTATCATGGAAAGTCCGGATATTTTCAGGACGCCTGGTGCAATAACACCCTCTGGCGTACCCTTCGGAAGGCAGAGTGCTATATATTCGTTCTTTTGTTCGTTAGAAATTCTAGGACTTATTCCCAGCCCAGACCAGGAATACTAAGGGAAGTGGGGAATCGGATTGTCGGTTCAAGTCGGATTGACACATCTTTTCCTTCAGAGCGGGATCAGTGGCAAAAGGGGATGCCAATACGCGTGCGAATCAATCCCTGTTTCCCGGTAACAACTATGAGAAGAGAGCCGCTGATGGCCGGCCTGTTGCCTAAATAATGCTCCGGGGTTCCAACGGTGTTACAATAGCACTGGTCGGGTAATACAGTCGGCAGACATTTGGCATGACATATGGCGGAATCTGTTACTAAGAATGAACCGGTTGGTTCTACCAGCAGACCCGAAGGATTTCTCTCAAGGCACAGGCCGTTTATCGTTGTCTGGCTGGCGCTGTTCGTCAGTATAGCCGGTATCGGCATGGTGAGTCCCCTCCTGCCTGTATTCGCTGAGGATATGGGCGCCAGTGGAATCTGGCTTGGACTCTCATTCTCCGGTTTTGCCATCACACAGGTTCCATTAATGCCGGTTGCCGGCAGGCTTTCAGACAGATTCGGAAAGAAGCTCTTTCTATGGTCCGGACTCGTGATCTATACTGCTGCGGCGATAGGATACGTGTGGTCCCCCGGCTACCACGAATTGGTATTGTTCAGGATGTTGAGCGGTGTCGGCGCGGCCATGGTAATTCCGACCGCGTTTGCTTATGTCGGTGAACTGGCGCCTCTTCGCTATGAAGCCAGATATATGGCACTTTTCAATATGGCCCTTATAGCGGGCTTCGGGATCGGTCCTGTGCTTGGTGGAGTTGTGTACGACGTCTTTGGCATGGATGCGGCCTTCGGCAGTATGGCGATATTGAGCTTGCTGGGCTCTTGCGTTGTTTTCGTTTTTCTGCCAAAAACAATAGGTATTCCCGTAACGGCCTTCCAATCAGGTACGCCAGAACATAAAGCGCCTGTCAGTTCTTACGGAAAGGTGTTGAGAGATGACGGGGTTCGGGGTATCATAACTTTCCAAATGACGTATGGACTGCTATTCGGTACCGTGCTCAGTTTCATCGGAATCTGGATGACGGCCGAAATAGGCACCACTGTTGCCCAGGTAGGGATCGTGCTGGCCGCGCGAGTGCTGGTGAATGGAACTCTCGCCTATCCTTTCGGTTCGCTCGGCGATCACATGAATCGGGCGCTACTCGCTACCACAGGGATGCTGATAGTAGTCGCGGGGACGTTCTCAATTCCATGGCTGGGGAGTTTCGCTGCATTACTGATTCTATTCGTGTTGATGGGCGCGTCCGAAAGCATGGGCCTGCCATCCATCAATGCGATGGCGGTTGAGAAGGGCCGTGATATGGGTATGGGCTCCGTAATGGGCATATCAAATATGGCTATGTCGCTTGGCCTTGTCGCCGGCTCGATATTCGGGGGATTGATAGAGGATTTCAGGGGAATAATCTCTGTATTTCCCGCCGCTGCCGTACTCGGTGTGGCAGGCATCGTAGCGTTTAATATTTTTATGCTGAGAAGTGGGAGGTTACCCGAAAGGGTTCCGCCCGGTTTTCAACCGGATATAGAACGCTCGGCCCCTGAGAAACCGGGGGACACGCCTGACGGGTAAGCAGGGTCGGGGAATCGTCTTCACAGTAGGCAACGTAAATGGTGAATATGAGGTAAAAGGATCGGTCAAGGATGTTACCATCGTGAAGTCGAATCAGTGTGAGGTTGTAGCAGGATGCCGCGGTGGAACTGTAAAGCGCGTTACAGGTAATTGCATGGCTTATCCGCTAGTGTACTGTCCCTAACGCTTCTATACAAATGTTCCGCAACGGGCTTTTTCACCGCATTGCTTCACTAAAAAAGCTGGCCCACCGGTAACGCACTCGCAACCGCGAGTGCGTTACCGGTGGGCCAGCTTCGGGCGAGTGGTGGGGATGAGGCTCCAGTATTTGCATACATTTACTATCAGCGAAAGTCTGGTTATTTAAGGGACGTTACACTAGACGTCTGAGACTCCCCTGAACCGCCTTCCAATCGCTTCCATGGCAAAGGGAAGGGGATCCCTAAATATATATTCCCAGCCGGTCTGTTTGAACACTGGTAACGAATGCCGGGACCTGTTGTGTCGAAGAATCGTCATCACCTGTTCAAGTGGCGGTCGGTAAACGACAAATCGCATTTTGTTACAGGAAGGCGCGGGAAAGTCAATCGACATCCCCGCGAGACAGGCCAGGTATGGAAAGTTGACACCGGCGGCGAGGGATCCGAACAGGGAAGTCCAGAAGCGGGTATTGATTTCAATTAACTTCACGCGCTTTTCACGCTCATCAAATCTGAGATCGATGTGAGCTATTCCACTGAAGTTGAGCGCTTGTACCAGCCTTCTCACCAGTTGCAGTGTTTCGTCGTCATCGATCATGTCTATGGTCCATGGAGGGCCAAATCTCCTAGGGTTCGCGATCACCCCTTTCTGGGTCGTATAGGCGAGAATGTCTCCATCACGACATAGAATACTGCAGTCGATGTCGTGGCCGTAAACGTAACTCTGAACTATGAAGTTATTCGTGTAATCCTCTTTCTGGCTGAGAAACGTAGAAAGAGAGTTGCAGTCATCGAAAAAGTGTATGTTGTGACCGCTGCTGCCCGCTGTCGGCTTGAGCAATACAGGAAAGGATACCTCTTTCAGTCTTTGCCAGAATGCATTATCGCCTGTGTAGAGGATGGCAGGTGGATGCTCAAGATCATGGTCGGCCAGATACTCAGCCAGTGACCATTTATTATTTACCATATCAATCACTGGTTTATCCGGTATCGGAGATAGAGAGGCGAACCGGGTCAGCGAATCTCGATAAGTGGCAGCGAATCTGATTCCCGATTCGCTTACCGGAAGAATGACATCCACGGCCGCGGTTTCAACCAGTTTTCTGATCACATCTATTCTAGCCAGTTCATCAAGGCCGCCATTTTCGGACCTGAAGGAATCACGGTAGCGGGAAAAGCGGGTCAATACCCTGGAGTGTTTTGATAAAACATGGATTTTTAAACCTGGTATCTCAGCCAGGCATGTCAATACAGGAAGAGCGATTTTTGCCTCGCCATC
>JAWOBX010000083.1:0-29242 GCA_046484125.1 Dehalococcoidia bacterium
GGATCCAGCGGACAGACGGCCTGCCCACGCCGATGGGCCGTTAATACATAGAAAGGGTTGCGTATAATTAGAGACCATACCGGTCCCAGTAAGTCCGTGTCATCCGGCGGGCACAATCCAGCGGTAGTTATCAGACCAATGGGCGTATCGGGAGCGATTTCGCGCACCTTCGATAACTGAGAACTTGAAAAGGATAGAACCACGACTTTTTCCCTGATGGCAAGCTCATCCAGTTCATATATCAATCGACGGCAGACCGCCTCTTCCAGGAATCTGGCGCTCTTAAGTTCAAGTGCCACTATCGAACCACGAGGTAGTATTGAGGCTAGTTCCGCTAAAGTCGGTATTCTTTCCTCCTCAAAACCAGCGAAGCCGCATGACGCGCTGAGAGTTTTTATCTCAGCGAGATCCATTAGAGATACCGACCCACTCCCGTTGGTGGTACGGTCAACCTCCTCATCATGTATGCACACGAAAACCCCGTCAGCCGTGACCTGGAGATCGGTCTCCAGGATGTCAGCGCCATCATCAAACGCTCTTTTAAACGCCGCGATGGTATTCTCAGGACATACAACGCTGTTGCCGCGATGTGCTACCACATAGGGTTTAGATTTGCCACTGATAAATAACCCGTGCCTCTTCATAATTTCGTATTAAAGAAGCTCAGAAGGATATAATCGTTACCTTTCACCGTTTCTGTAGATTACCCCAGCCTTTCCATACAGTCAAGGTCAAAATCAATCCGACCACTCCGATAGCTGTTACCGGGCCGGCAAATATCAAGGCACATCAAAATCTGGCAGAAGCTTTCAATGTGACATAAATCACATACCGCAAGGCCGGGTAACGTTAGAATTGGCTTAATTAAATAAACCACAACCACACCATATTGACACGTAAGATTTCATAAACGTGAAACTCGATTGCGCATATGATAAAATTAGTTGTACCAACAGATCACTTTCCAGGAGGCCCGGTCATGAATACGGCGATTAAGCAACGCAAAGACGAGAAGGTAATCAAGGCTATCAAAGGACTTTATCGAGGTTTTGAAAGGATAGATGACAGTGCCGGCTATCGAGCCAATGTCAGACTGTGCCTGGAGCGGGCAAGGCTGGTAACCGAGTCCTACAGGCAAACCGAAGGTGAGCCCATGGTCATAAGGCGGGCGAAGGCCCTTGAGAATATCCTGGAGAACATGACCATATTCATCCAGGATCATGAGCGAATTGTGGGTAATATCGCCAGCGATCCTTCCTCCGTCCCCACATATCCGGAGATGTTCTACAAGTGGCTCAACAAAGCCATTCAAGATGAATATAAGCACATGCTGGATGACGAGGGCAGGGATGAACTCTTCCAGATTCACAAATACTGGGAGGGGAAGTCCGTCCATGGTAAGGAACGGGAAATCGTCCCTGAAAGCGTGAAGGCCTACTCAAAATACAACGGCGTTTTCTTCTGGTCTTATCAATGGGATTCAACCCTTCCCGCCTATGAGAGAATATTCAGGACCGGACTGCGAGCGATAATTAATGACGCCAGAGTTCGGATGGAGGAGCTGGATCAGGATACCAGGATAAGCACCCGAGAATACACTGAAAAGAAGAGATTTCTGGAAGCGGCCATTATAACCCTCGAGGCAACCATCAACTTTGCCCACAGATATGCGGCCCTCGCTCGTGAGAAGGCGTCGTCTGAGACCGATCCGGAGAAGAAACAGGCCCTGGAGCAGGTAGCCGACATATGCGAGTGGGTGCCGGAAAATCCGGCCCGTACTTTCCATGAATGCCTGCAATGCTTCTTCCTGATACACATTATCGTCGATTTCATCGAGATGCCCGCTGTTGGCTCCGGCTTCAGGCTGGACTATGTATGTCATCCCTGGTATGCCAGGGATATCGAGGAAGGGCGAATTACCAGGGAAGACGCTCTGCATCTTCTGGAATTCCTGTGGATAAAAATGGAGGAAATGGGTTATGTTCACCCTCCGGTGATGATGAGCGCCGGTGGTGGCGGACTCGCATGGCAGAACGTAACCCTGGCGGGAGTCGACCAATGGGGTAACGATGCCAGCAACGATCTCTCCCATCTGATACTCGAAGCCACAATGGAGCTCCAGTCCGTCCAGCCTCCACTGTGCTTCCGCTACAGCCAAAAAACTCCCAGGGACCTGGTACTCAAGGCGATAGATTGCCAGTCCACGGGCGTGGCGCAGCCGGCCTTCTTCAACGATAAGGTTATGATTCCCTACTTCCTTGAAAGAGGGTTCTCGATCGAGGACGCCCGGAGCTATGCCATAAACAACTGCATGTCCTGGCAAATACCGGGCAAGAATATTGTAAACAGGCAATCGATGGGGCATTTCTCGCTTCCCAAGTGCCTGGATTTTGCCCTTAATCAGGGGGTAGATAATATGTCCGGGCAGCAACTGGGTGTGCGAACGCCCGATCCTTCCACCTTCAAATCGATCGATGATGTACTCGATGCCTTTTTCGTTCAGTTTCGCTTCTTCGCCGAAAAGCAGACCAAACTGGGTAATGCCGGCGACCTGCTCTATGATGAATACCTGCCCAGGCCCTTTACCACCGCTGTACTGGATGACGCTGTCGAGATAGCTCTCGATTGCCGTAAATGGCAGTACCATCCAAGGAGCTGGATCCTGCCGATTGGCGGGGTGACTGCGGCCGACTCCCTGGCTGCCGTCAAGAAGCTGGTTTTCGACGATAAAAAAATAACCTTGTCCGAATTGAGAGAGGCCCTTGACAGCAACTTCGAGGGCAAGGAGGAGCTGCGCCGGCAACTGATGGCGGCTCCTAAATTTGGCAATGACGATGATTACGTCGATACTCTTGCTCAGGAGATTTTCTATGGGATAGCGAGAGAGATGAAGAAATTCCTCTCGTACTATGGCGCGCCATATGATCTGGATGGCACCTCGGCATCGATGGGATATTTCACCGGGGCCGGGTGCGGGGCAACTCCCGATGGTAGATTCGCCAAAGAGCCCTTACCTGACGGGAACATATCTCCGGCACAGGGCCGTGACGTGAAGGGACCGACAGCGGTCTTGCGGTCCGTGGGGAAAATCGATCCGCTCCTCTCCCATAATCACCTGCTCAACCAGAGGTTCTCGCCGGGATTCCTGAAGGGAGAGTACCGGGAAATATTCGCCGATTATCTTAAAACCTGGTCGGACCTGATGATCCACCACATCCAGTTCAACATAGTCAATCCGGAGGAACTGAAAGAGGCCCAGAAGAAACCGGAGGAACATGAGGATCTCATCGTCAGGGTTTCGGGTTACGCGGCTTACTTTGTGGACCTGACGAATTCACTACAGGATGACATAATCGCGCGGACCGAACAGTCTTTTGTGGGGTAAGGTATTGAATAACGCAAATGCCTCTGAGACAAGAGGACTGGTACTGCGCATCCAGAGGTTCACCGTCCATGACGGGCCTGGAATAAGGGACACCGTTTTCCTGAAAGGGTGTCCCTTATCTTGTCAGTGGTGCAGCACGCCGGAATCACAGAAACCTCACCCTGAAATTATGACCTATGATCATAAATGCATCGGATGTGGGAAATGCGCTGAGGTATGCCCTGTTAACGCCATTACGCTTGATCCTGAAAAGGGACGCTTAATTGAAAGGGAGAAGTGTGACAATTGCCTTAAATGCTCAGAGGTTTGCCCGACCGGCGCTATAAGCATTGCCGGCACCCATATGACTGTCGACGAGGTTTTCAGTGAAGTCATACGCGACGAACCATTCTACCGTAACTCCGGCGGTGGAGTAACTCTCTCCGGGGGGGAGCCCCTGGCACAGCCAAAATTTTCCCGTGAGTTATTCAGAACATTAAAGGAGAATGGAATTCATACCGCTCTCGACACATGCGGTTTTGCCAAATGGGATGTAATGGAGAGTGTTCTCGAATTCACCGATTTAGTGCTGTTCGACATAAAAAATATGGACACATCCCAACACATTGTCAGCACGGGGCAGAATAACGCCATGATACTGGAAAACGCTCGTAAATCAGCTTCCACAGTGAGAACATGGTTGAGGATTCCCCTTATACCAGGATTCAATGATTCCGAAGAACACATACGCCAGTTAGCTGAGTTCGGATATGAGATAGGAGTCGAGCAGATTTCCCTGCTCCCTTATCACGAGTGGGGCACACCGAGTTATGAACGGCTGGGGCGGGAATATCCGCTCCAGGATATGCGAAAAATAGAGGACGCGCACCTGGAAATAGCCAGGGATATTTGTGAGTCCGCCGGCCTGAAAGCAATTGTCGGCAGATAGGGGAGTTCAAATCCCCATCTGGCGAGCAACCAGCTCGCGATGATAATCGGCGTCACCGAATAGAGGCCAGGCCTGACGAGCCCGCTGGTAGTAAAGTCCCATATCGTGGTCCCGCGTGGTGCCCAGCGCACCGTGTATCTGAATTCCCATCCGGGAACTGTGATTGTATGCTTCGCTTACCCATGCCTTGGCAATAGAAGCTTCCATGGCGCAGGGTAGCCCCTGGTCAATCTTCCACGCGGCATAGTAGGTAACACGTTTCGACAACCCCATATCAGTCCACATATCAGCCAGGTAGTGCTGGATTGCCTGATAGCTTCCAATCGGCTTACCGTACTGGATTCTCTCTTTGGCATAGGCTACACTTTCGGCAACCACCCAGTCGTTCCCCCCATTCATTTCAGCGCACTTGGCTATCGCCGCTTTCTGGAGAAGCCTTTCCAGAACAGGCCACGCTTTATCCAGCTCGCCCAGCATGTTTTCCCTGTTGACCCGGACATTATCGAAGGTAACCTCGTTCTGATGATCGTATGACATCGTTATCAGCTCTTCCATGCTTATACCGTCACTGCCTGCATCAACCAGAAACAGTGTCACTCCATCTTCAGGGTCGCCGGATGAATTTGTTCGAACCGCGCATAAAAGGTAATCAGCAGCTTGAGCATCCTGAACAAAAAGCTTTATGCCGTTGATGACATAATCATCGCCATCGGCCACTGCCTGGACGTTTATCCCGGATGGATCATACCGGCCGGTACTCTCTGTCAAAGCCATTGCGATTATAAGCTTGCCTTCAGCGATCCGGGGGAGAAAGCGTTCTTTAACATCGGCGCTTCCGGCATCCAGGATGGCTATAGTGGAAAGCGCTGTTGAAAGGAAAGGGCCGCTCATACACGCCCGCCCCAATTCCTCCAGCAACACAACCATCTGCATAAATGTGCCTTCGATTCCTCCGTATTTCTCCGGGATCAACAGCCCCATCCATCCCAGTTCCGCCATCTTGTTCCAGACACCTTCACTATAGCCGCCGGGGTCATCCTCCAGCTCACGGACAAGGTCTTTTGGGAATTCCTTTTCCAGAAAATCCCTGCTGATGCTCCTTATGAGTTCTTCATCTTCAGTGAAATCAAGGTTCATAATGCGTCCTCTTAAACTACTTCCTGGGAAGCCCGAGCTCCATCCAGGCGATGATATTCTTCTGTATCTCCGTAGTGCCTCCGGCTATAGTCATACCAAGGTCGTGCTCACTGGCATAGGCGAATCTGCCGTAAAGGCGAGCCCGCTTCGACCCCTCTTTTAGCGGCCCATACATTCCCAGGACCTCGAGTCCGATCTGGGATACCTTCACCATCAACTCAGACCCGAACCGCTTCACCGCTGAAGATTCTCCGGGAACGTGAGCACCCTTGCTCTGGAGCCACGCCACCCAGTATGCCCACTGGCGCCATGTTTCAAGTTCTATCTGACACTGAGCCAGTTTGTGTCTGACAACGGCTTCTTCCGCGGGGCTCCTGCCGTCGTAACCATTCTCCTTGATGAGGTCAACCAGCTCGTCAAAGTCCCTCCTGGTCTCCGCCACGAAGGCCACCCCAGTCCTCTCGAAGTCCATTCCGGCCATAAGGACGTACCAGCCTCCGTGCACCTCGCCGATGATATTCTCTTTGGGGACCCTGAAGTCATCGAAAAAAACCTCATTGAATGAATGGCCTCTATACATCCTCAGTATGGGACGCACTTCGATACCGGGGCGGTCGATGGGGGTAAGGAAGTAGGTTATCGCCCTGTGTTTGGGGGCCTCGGGATCGGTTCGAGCGAGGAGGATCATATGACTGCATCTGTGGGCGCCCGTTGTCCATACCTTCTGTCCGTTGATCACCCAGTCATCGCCATCCTCGTAACCGGTAGTCGCGGTTATCGAGGCGAGATCGGAGCCGGAATTGGGCTCGCTCCATCCTTCGCACCACGTACTGCTTCCGCTACCTATGAGCGGGAGCCATTTACGCTTCTGTTCCTCGGTTCCTTTTTCCAGAACGCCCGCTGCCGCCACAACAGGCCCGGGATCAAACCCGGGGAGCCTGTGATAGGCCCGTGTCTCCTGGAATATCATTTGTTCTATCTGCCCGAGGCCCTTTCCGCCGTATTTCTCCGGCCACGGGAGCGAAAGCCATCCCTTCTCCCCCAGCTTCCCCGCCATTTCCCGGTGGAACTGCCACATCTTATCATGCTCATAGCAATAATCTATCTTTGCCGTATATCCCTCAGGGGCCTGTTTTTCCTGCTCCCTGAAAAATTCCTCGAACTCCTGCCTGAGTGCTTCCTGTTCCGGTGTAAAGCTGAAATCCATTCTTACCTCTCGTCTTTTTCGGCGCGTTCCCCCGGCAGCAGAAACAGCACAAGGAAAGCCAGTATCCACGTAATGGCAGTGACGGCGTTCCCTCTGTGACTTCCAGCGATCATCATCATTCCCACCGCGGCAGCGACAACAGCCATCATCCTGAACCATGATGGTAAAGAATTCCACATCTCCTTCAAATCATCGAGAATCGGTACCATGATCCCTTCCTGTCAGTTTCTACAAAACAGGGTGGGGATACCCAGCCAGCCCCGCCTGCGATTGCGAACGACAATTACGGGAGCCACCTGACTGTCCCCACCCGATATCCGGTTACGATCGATCTTACGGTCAATCTCAAAAATATCCGTGCCCGTTGTTACTTGAGGAACTTGCGGAAATCCGGCTTCCTCTTCTCCATGAATGATTGCTGCCCTTCTCTTGCCTGTTCCCCCTGCTGCATGTACCCGGTCAACTGCGCGGAGAACAAGCCCCTGCCGATATACTGGGCGTCTTCTTCCATCATGCTCAGTTTTACGGCTGACAGTGCTTCAGGACTCAAGGAGAGGATCTCGCCGCACCACTTGTCCACTTCCTCATCAAGCTGGGCCGCCGGCACAACAGCGTTCACCAGGCCCATATCAAGCGCTTCCTGTGCCGAATACAGCCTGCAGAGGAACCACAGCTCCCTTGCTTTCCGGTATCCCACAAGCCGGGCCAGATAGGAGGTACCCCATCCGCCATTGAAGCTGCCAACCCTTGGCCCCGCCTGACCAAGTCTGGCGGTGTCAGCGGCTATGGCAAGGTCGCAGCATGCCTGCAGGATATTCCCGCCGGCTACCGCGACACCGTTAACCCTGGCAATGGTCGGCTTGGGACACATACCGAGAGCGGCGTATACATCCATTCTCGGGTTCCAGCCGCCCTTGACTCCACCCGCCTCCCACTCGACGTCCCCGCCACTGCAGAATGCCTTCTCACCGGCCCCGGTCAAAACCACTACCCCAATAGTGGAATCAAACCCGGCATCCTCAACGGCCTCAACCAGCTCATACAACGTACGCGCGCTAAAGGCGTTACGTTTTTCCGGTTTGTTGATGGTTATCCTGGCTACATTTTCCTTCTTCTCGTATTGAATATCCTCGTATGCCATTTTTAACACTCCTTTTCCTGTATATAAACCGGCTCTCTTTTACCGAGTAATAATCTACACTACCGCTTTTCGGCATGTCAAGCAACTGGAGTTTGCTGGGAGTTTGCCAACCACACCCGGCCCCAGCCTCTCACTTTACTTTGGCCTGCAGAGGCTCACCACTCAGCAGTCAACCGATCTCTATGAGCTGATCATCGCCAGGCATCGTAAGTCCAGATTCGCCATAACCAGCAATTGGGCGGTGGAGGAATGGTTGGGCGTCTTTGACGATCCAGTCACCCGGGTGGGTCAAAGATGGTGGTTTTTGACAGCGGGGGACATCTCACGAATATAAACCGGTACTCATCATGAGGGATCGTGGCGGGGTTACAAGAGAGGAAATCCTGGAGGGTACAGACACCCAGGAGATATCTCGAGCCTTTAAACCGGTCGTTGATAGAAGGGGAGAATAGTACCCTGTCACCGCAGAAAATCATCGTCTCGGCCCAATCCATGCCTGAGCAACAATTAAGTGACATGGGCTTCTCGTTCCCGTCTCTGATCGGGAACCTCCGTTGCCTGATGGCGGCCTAATCCTCTTCGGCGACTTTCTCCCGTCCGGCAAGGGAAAGCGCGCTTTCCCTCAATTTCTCGAGAAGCGACCAGAGTTGTTGATATTCCTCTTGTGTTAGAGAGCTTATAATAGTGTTTAATATATCCTGTTCATCAGCGAGGCTGTCAAGGCACTGCTGACCCTTGCTGGTTAGCGCCACCTTTTTGAGCTTCCTGTTATTTTTGACCCCTGTTCTTTTTATGAGACCGTTTCTTTCCATCCGGTTAAGCAGCCCCGATACCGTCGGCGGTTTCCGCATCATCCACTGGGCTATCTCACCGGGAGTGGCCGTGCCACCGAGCTCCGATACCAGCATCAACAGATGAAATTCCGTCGGTGTCAGGCCAAGGTGCTTGACCTGACTGTGCCTGGCCTCAAATATGGAGGTGAGCGTAAGTCCCGCCAGCATGAATATATTGTAGTCACGACCCATGAAAGGCACATACTTTTTAAAATTGAATTCCTCATTAGTATCGATTTGCTCGACCAACTTACCCTCCGTATTCCAGCTTTTTTAAACCCGAGCTTGCTCCCTTGACATGGGAGGATTTCAGTGATATTATAACACAAAAATTATTAGTATACTAATTATTAGTGGCCTAATTAAAAACGGGGATTTTTCATAACCGCCCCATAATCAGAAGTGACTTTCGACAAGTATAGCGAAAATTCGTGGGAAGGGTTTCGGGCAACGGCTGTACGCATATTAATGATTATCAGTCACACGGGGTTGAAGACGGGTAATAGAGGTTGATTCCATTTCCGCTTAAGGAAGCGTTTTACGGAAGCAACTCTATAGGAGGAGGTAAAATGGTTAATACATCGGTTAAGAAGGTCTCTCTCATTTTCCTGATAATATTGCTCGTATTCCCAGTTCTGTACGGCTGCGGTAACGGCAATGGCGAAACCGATGAAACCATCCCACTAACGCCAAAGACACCGGAGCCAACACCCGAAGCCTCCCCGGAAACGGTGAACATCACGATAGGCAATCACACCGACCTCACGGGTGTCGCCTCAAACGCCATGAGCATACTGACCATGGCACTAAAAGATATGTGCGGATACTACAACGAGGAAAACATCATACCCGGAGTGAATCTGAAGGTGGTCGACTACGACGGGCAGTACGATCCATCCAACGATATCCCGGGCTACCAGTGGCTGAAGGAGAGGGGAGCGGACCTGATTTTCACGCCGGTCGCGTCAACGGCGGTAACCCTCAAACCGCGTCTTGAGAATGATAAGATGGTGCTCTTCACCCCGGCTGCGGCCGAGGAAGCGTTCGATCCGCCCGGATACGTGTTTTCCCTGGGCAACGCTCTTGCCGAACACTTGAGCTATACGCTTCTGAAATGGATAGCGGAAAATGATCCTGATTTTCCCCGGAACAGACCGGCAAAAATCGGTGGGGCGTTCTGGAACGAAGCTGAGGGCACTGCTCTCCTGAAAGGGGCGGAGGAATATGCCAAAGCCCATCCGGAACAATACGAATGGGAGGGAGGATTTCTGACCGGATTCGGATTCAACTGGTCCACTGAAGTTGAGGCTCTCAAGGATTGTGACTACGTGCTGCCGCCGGTGCCTATGCATCAGTTCGTTGAGCAATACCGGAAAGCAGGCCATCCCCACGCTAAATTCATCGGTAGCGACCCGCACGCAGCCTTCCTGGGGATGATAGAACGGGCAGGCCTCTGGGACGAAATTGATGGAATGTTATTCATAAGGTCCTTCAGGTGGTGGAACGAGGAGGGGAAGATAATGGACCTGACCAGGCGATTGCTCTATGAAAAGCATCCTGATAAAGCGGATGAGATCAGGCAATCGGGGGTGGGATACATAACCACCCAGCCGGTATACGTAATGCTGGAGGCCGTTAAAGCAACCGTGGAGAGAGTGGGTGCTGAAAACTTCTCATCGGAAGAGCTTTTTGAGACACTCCAGTCGTTTTCCATCGAGGTGGACGGATGTCCCCACAGCTACACCGAGACCAAAAGGGTGGATAATGATGCTCTGGCCATTTTTGAGTTAAAAGCGGAGGAGAAAGATCTCTACAGAGCGGATCCAGGATGGCTTCCTGTTGTAAAACAGCCATAGCCAAATGACCTATCCGCGAAAGGAGCTGGAACGATAATGAGCGCGTTACAGGAGATGGCGGAACTGGCAGACGAATTGTCAAACCGGGCGTTACAGGACTGGAAGGCGGACGGAAAGAAGGTGGTCGGCTTCTTTTGCTCATATGTGCCGGAGGAGATCGTATGCGCGGCCGATATGCTGCCTTACCGGGTCCGTGCAGTTGGTTGCGAGAGTACCACGATGGCGGATGTCTATATGAGCCAGGTCAATTGCAGCTTTTCAAGGGCCTGCCTCGAATTCGCCTTTGACGGCCGGTACAGCTTTCTGGATGGCCTGGTCTTTGTCTGGAACTGTGATAATCTGCGACGGGTCTACGATATTCTGAGGGAGACCCGGCCTGAACAATTCAATCTTCTTCATTTCATCGATATTCCCCATAAAGATACGGAAGAGGCCATTGAAAGCTTTGCCGGCGAGTTGACCGCTTTCAAAGAGGAGCTTGAGCGGACATTCGAGGTGAAGATAACCGGCGAGAAATTGAGAGTAGCTATCAACGTATATAATGAGACGCGGCGTTTACTGAAACAATTCTATGATCTCAGAAAGGTGGAGAATCCGCCAATTACTGGGGCTGAATCCCTGAAGGTGGTTCTGGCGGGAACGGTCATCCCCAAGCCCGAGTACAATGAACTACTGAAAAAGCTATTGACCGAACTTCAGGACCGGGCAGGGATTACCGGCTACCGGGCCCGGCTGGTCATCGCCGGCGGCGGCGGATGTGATGATCCGGAGTATTTCCAGATCATGGAGGACCTCGGAGGCTTGATTGTGAGCGACAATATCTGTTTCGGCCGCCGGACGTTCATGGAACCAGTTTCAACTGAAGGCGATCCGATTCGAAACCTGGCGCGGGCCTACCTGAACCGCCCATCCTGTCCCAGGATGGCCCTGAAACTGGCGGAAAGAAGCCGGGAGATAAAAGACCTGGTGGAGCAGTCCGGGGCGGATGGGGTCGTGTTTCAGAGAATCCGATACTGCGACCTCTGGGGCGGTGACCAACTTGATATCCGGAAGAAAATGCGCCAGGCCGGTATTCCCTTGCTAACACTGGAAAGAGAATATCGACTGAGTGCCACCGGGCAATTGAAAACCAGAGTGCAGGCATTTCTGGAGCAACTGGAGGTATAGGATGGCAGGGCAAAATGACATACTTCAAAAACTATCGGACAATTTCGGCGTTATCAGGCAACTGCTGGCAGGGGAGTCCGCAGAGGTAAGCGTATTCGATTATCTTGGCCCCTACTTCGATAAGGTTAACGAAACTACAGCAAGCGGGGAAAAGCTTGCCTGGATCAACTTCGGTGTCATGCCCGAGCTTTTCTGGGCGATGGATATCACTCCGATCGTAGTCGATTCCCTGACGGGGGCCATTTCAGGCCTGGGTGAGGCCATGAAATACATCGACATAGCCGAAGAACAAATCCCGGATTATTTATGCGCCAACAACAAGATCCTGCTGGGCGCCGCTCTGGCGGGGGATATCGACCTGCCTTGTATTATGGTTCACCCGTCGCATCCGTGTGATTCAAACATTGCGACCTACCCGCATATCGCCGAGTATTTCGGATTTCCCTACTACCTGATCGATATGCCGTATTTTCGAAACGAACGGAGCGCCAAATATACAGCCCGTGAACTGGGCAATCTGATACCGGTGCTGGAAAATTTGACCGGGCGCAAGCTGGATTTTGACAAGCTGCAGGAAGTGATGAAGCTTTCAAATCAGGCTCAGGAATATGTTCTGAAACTGAACCATCTTCGACAGCAGGTCCCATCCCCTTATCCCAGTCTGGACATGATTACCGAATACGGCCTCCTGATGAATCTGGCCGGGACTCCGGAACTAGTGGACTACCTTAAGCGCAAATATGAATGGGCCAAAGCCAAGGTTGATAAGGGGGAGGGGCACCTTGAGGAGGAGAAATACCGACTGGTCTGGATTTACGGCGCCGTTACCTTCGATATGGGTATTTTCAACTGGCTGGAGAGGGAGTATGGCGCTGTATCCGTCAGTCACATGAACAACAACTGGACGATGGACCCGGTAAAAGACATTACGACTTTGGACGGTATTCTGGAGGGATGGGCTCGAAAGATCGAATTACTGCCCATGACCAGGGAATGCGGTGGCCCCTGGGAGAATTACCTGAACGCGGCAATGGACCTGTGCCGAAACTACAAAGCGGATGGGGCGATTTTCGCCGGGCATATCGCCTGCAAATCCAACTGGGCCATCGCCAAGATGGTCAAGGACCGGATTCAGGATGAAGCCGGGGTGCCGGTCCTGAATCTCCAACTGGATCTGTTCGACCCCAGAATAACCTCGACAGAGACTATTATGGGCATCCTGGATAATTTCATGAATACCGTGATGGAGAACAAGAAGACCCGAACCGGGGATTGAGGAAGAGCAATTGTGAAATCACAAAAGATCGCTATCACTGGAAAAGGCGGGAGCGGTAAAACGGCTATCACCGCCATTCTAACCGGATTGCTGGCAAAGGAAGGGAAACGGAAGATACTGGCAATCGACGCCGATTCTTCGGTGAGCCTTTCCTACGCGCTGGGAATAGCGGTAAAGAAAACCGTCTCAGAGATTCGCCGCGACCTCATCGAAGATCCGCATATAAGGCAGGAGATCGAAAGCAGGCATATTCGCGATGCGATGGCGGATATCGTTGAGGCGGGAAAGGGATTTGACATGCTCACCATGGGCCGGCCGGAGGGGCCGGGTTGCTTCTGCGCCACCAACGAACTCCTCCGGTACGGCATCGACAGCCTCTCAAGGCAATATGACATTACTTTAATCGATTGCGAAGCCGGGCCGGAACAGGTGAACCGGCGCGTGGTCAACGGGGTGGATTTTCTGATAATCGTCACGGATACGTCCCAGCGGGGGATGTACGCTGCTATCGCGATTGATAAAGTGGTGCGGAGGGGAATGGATTCCACCAGGACCGGACTGATCATCAACAAATCTACAGGTATGGATCAAACGATCGGAGAGATAGCGGAAAAGGCTGGATTAGAGATCGTGGGAACGGTTCCAAATGATGAAGATCTGGCGGAATTCGACTCACTTGGCAAGCCAATCATTGACTTACCTGAGAATTCACCCGGCGTGCAGGCAATTAGTGAGGCGATGGGAAAGATGACAGCATCATTATCTTCCCTCCCTTGATGGGGGAGGGGCTTGAGGGAGGGCGAAATGACCGAGCTATCCGATTACAGCGGACCGTTCAGACCGGATGCCAGGCTACAGGATTTTTCCAGGGATACGATTCTGAACCTGTGGCGAACCGGCAGCCTGATTTATATGTCACTCGGCGGTTTGTGGTTCGATGTGGTCAAGGATAAAGCCGGGATCGAAAAAGCGCTTGAGTGGGAGAAAGAGGTGTGGCTTAAGCGCGGCGGATGTGAAAACGACATCCGCGTATCAATGGACGCGCTCAATATTCACGGAAACGATGTGGCCACCCTGCTCAAAGCATTTCAGTTTGCGCCGGGCGAGGCGGGCTGGATCGATATAGAATGCGAACTGAAAGATCCAAATCATGGAGTACTCACGGCGACCAGGTGTCCGGCTCTGGAGATTTTTGAAGCTACGGGAGATACTGTCCGCCAGAAACATGCCTGCGAGGATATCTGCGTGCCGGGCATGCGGTTGACGGCGGAACATATCAATCCTCAGATGCGATGCCGGGCGACCAAATTGCCGCCGCGACAAAGCTCGGATGATATTGCCTGTCAATGGGAATTTGTATTGGATGAAACAGGATAGAGGATAAACATGGGCACAGGGAATATCATTCTATTTGTTGTTGGGGCCATCGTCATATCAATTGCCATCGGGCTCACAGTAGCGGGTGGGACGATGATCTGGGTGAACAGTGCCATTACCGATGAGGAAGGTTATCTGACTACGAAAACAGTCAAGTACGATGCCGAATCATCTACCATACTGGCCGAACCGGACGATATTGGGGTGGGACCAGCGGGGACGTTACAGGGTGGCGACATTGTGAGCTTTCGGGTAGAACCGGTCAACAGCGGCAGTGATGGCAGTCTTCTAGGAATGCTTGCCCTGTTCAGTAATACGGAGGAGCCAAACACAGATCTCAGCATAGTGGTTCGTGCTAAAGTCTCCTGGCTGTTTGAAGTCGGGCTGGGGCTTTTAGTTAGTGGATTGATTGTATTGTTTGGTGGTGGGATTGCCGTATTCTTTGCGCTTCGTAATTCGCTCAAGGAACTTGGGCTATGGAAGCGTTTCCGAAGTAGTACTGCGCTCAATTAAACGGCTGCTGTAAAGTATATTTTCTGGAGGAGAATTATGGTAACCAGAGATACCTATGAGGACCTGTATGAGATGTATGCCATCTTCAATGTGCACCTGGTGGCGGATACCTTCAAAGACCTGCTTCGGGAGCAGTTTACCCCGGAAGAGGCGGACCTGGCGGTCAAGGTCGGATTCGGTGGGGGCAAACTGGATGAACTGGCCAATATGACAGGTATCGAAAAAGACAAACTGAAGAACAAACTGGAGGCCATGGCCGCCAGGGGTACCATGTGGGTCGACCCGGGGGTGGATGACCCCACCTATAAAACCATCGGACTGGCCGGACCGGGACTGGTGGAGACGGGGGGGTGGGGGAATATCAAGTTCCCGAATTCAGTAAAGCTGATGCAGGCCCTCCACCGGTTCGAAGTGGATTTCGCCACCAAATGGCTCCCCGCGGTCGGTGCCCCGGTGACCCGGGTATGGCTGACTCCGACGGCGCTTCCTGATGATGCCAAAACTGAAGAGAACGTACACGAATTGATGAAGAAAGCCGGGCCGTGGGGCGTATCCACATGCTCCTGCCGCCTGCCGCACTGGCTGGCCACTCCGGGGGACCACTGTAATTTCCCGCTCGAAACCTGCCTCTTCACCGGGGAGATGACTAAGTGGGGACTGGAATACAATATGTGCCGGGAGATCACCTTCGAAGAGTGCGCGGAGATCATTCGCCGGTGCAACGAGTTGGGTCTGGTTCATACCCATGATCCCAATGAGTTCCTCTGCAACTGCTGCAATGATTGTTGCGTTATGCTCATGGGGCAGTACCGCACCGGTTCACAGATCCTCCAGCCCTCTGAGTTTATCCCCGTGGTGGATGAGGATAGCTGTTCCGGCTGCGAAACCTGCGCCGATCGCTGCCCGATGGAGGCTGTCACCGTTAACGAAATCGCTTCCATCAATCTCGAAAAGTGCATCGGCTGCGGGGTCTGTTTCCCCACCTGCCCTACCGAATCCATTCACTTTAAAAGAAGGCCGGCAGGCAATGACATATAGTACACCGGATTTCGCCAATTCCAGTGAGAGAACATCATGAGTGAGAACAAACAGACAGTCTTAAATTTCATCGAAGCATGGAACTCGGGAGACGCCGAGAACATCCTCGATTTTCTCCATACCGACTGTGTTTTTCATTGTATGCCTCTTGCGCCGGCCAGAGGAATCGACGCAATACGCCGGATGATCCGGATAGTTCTCGAGCCGGCCGGCAAAGTCGACTGGGTACTGCATAATATAGCGGAATCTCCGGAAGGGGTCGTTTTCACTGAACGTACCGATAGGTATCTGATAGATAATAAGTGGATCGAACATCCGGTGACAGGTGTCTTCGAACTAATCGGTGGCAGGATAGTTTCATGGCGTGACTACTTCGACCTGAACTATTTTGAGGACCAGATACCCGCGGAGCATAGCGAAGATTAACAGATAATACCTGAACAGGAGGAAGCGTTGACATGAATGTTCTGGTTACATACTTCTCACAGACGGGAAACACCAGAAAGGTCGCTGAAGCGATCTTTGAAACGATCGAAGGGGAGAAAGACATTCGAGAATTCTCGAATGTCGATAGCCTGGATGATTATGGTCTGACATTCGTCGGGTTCCCCATGCAGGCGTTCGGCCCGGCACAGCAGGCGAAGGAGTTCCTGGCCAATTTCTGCCAGGGGAAGGAGATCGCTCTATTCCTGACTCACGGCGTGACCGAGGATTTTGAAGAACTTCCTCGATGGCTTGAGAACTGCCGTCAGGCTGCCGATGGCGCGGAAGTGGTCGGTATGTTCGATTGCCAGGGAGAGGTGGCCGAATTCCTGCTCGATGCAGCCAGGGAGAGTGATGACCCTTTGATGCAGAAACTGGCCGGAGCGGGAGAGGAGGGGAAAGGCCAGCCGGACGCGAAAAGCCTCGATGAAGCCCGTGCCTTTGCCGTCGATATCATGGCACGATATGCGTGATGCGTTGCCGGGACAAACTGTGACCAGAAAAGGAAACAATGGGAAACGACACCGTCTTACGATCGCTGGCCGAAATCGTGGGGGAGGATTATGCCTCCAATCAACCGGAGGAACTGTATATCTATTCCATCGATTCGGGAACCGGAGGGCCGGTAAAAGTCGACTATGTAGCCATGCCCAAAACCACGGAGCAGGTCCGCGATATCCTACTGCTGGCCAATGAACATCGTGTTCCGGTGACCCCGATGGGCGCCAATCTTACGCTAAACGGGCTTGGACTGCCGGTAGATGGCGGGATTGTACTCGATATGAAGCGGATGGACAGGATCATCGAGCTGAATAAACTGTGCCGCTACGTAGTGGTGGAACCCGGGGTCACCCAGGGTCGGCTGGGTACTTATATCGAGAAGCACTGTCCTGAATTGGAGCATTCGCGCCCCGAAGCACCGCCGATGGCTACGGTAGTGGGCAATATTGTCATTCGCGGCCACGGATACCTGGCAGTCAAGTACGGTAATAATTCCAGCCAGATCAACGGAATGGAGGTGGTGCTGCCCACCGGCGAGATTTGCAGAACCGGCTCCTTTTCAGTCACCGAATCTCCTTTCTGCAAGGGTCCGCTTCCCGACCTATCGGCCCTCTTCTGCGGCTGGAACGGTACCACCGGGGTGATTACCAGGCTCGCGCTTAAACTTTTCCCCAAGCGGCAGAAAATGGATATCATCGGATACACGGTGCACAATCTTGAACAGGTGCCCGATCTGCTCTGGCGGATCACCCAGACGGATATGGTAGACAACCTCTTTGTGGTCGGGTTCGTCTTTGGAGGTAATGAGTCACCTCAATATGTCACCGTTTGTTACACCGGCGATATCGATGAAGAATTGGAACATAAGAAGGCGGTCTTCAGAAATATCGCCGAGGAATTCGAACGGGCCGCTCCGGGAACGGTGGAGTTCATGTATCCGGTCACCGAAATGCTCATCAGCCGGTTCATCGAAAAACCGCCCTATATCAGCCCGGCGCTGGCCGCCGATTTTGAACGGGGCGGCGGCTATCGGTATTGCGGGGCCATCCTCACCGTCGAAAAAATGCCGCAGGCCTGGCGGACCGGGATCGAACTGGCCCGCAAGCACGGGACGAATTTCCTCACCGGCACCCAGGTGATGGGCTATTGCCACAGCGTTAATTTCTGCTTCGTCTATCCCTTTAATCGAGCCGATGATGAAAGCGTGGAGCGCGTGCGCCGGGCTATGCGCGATACCAACGAGGCGGTGCTGGCTATGGATGGCATCCCTTGGAAGGCGGAGGTCGAAGCCCAGAGGCTGATATCCGAAAAGATGGACCCCAATTCTTATAACCTGATTCAAAAGATCAAAGCGACGCTCGATCCGAACGGAATTATGAATCCGGGGAACTGGAGCAAATGATGGCCGAAGTGGATTACAAAGAAAACATTCACCGCTGCTTCCGATGCGGTTTCTGCAAGTTGACTTACGATTACAACGACATCGGCTTTAACTGCCCGATGTATCACCGCTTCCGGCTGGAAACGTATTCGCCCGGTGGACTGAACTGGCTGATCCGGGCGGCACTGGTTACGGACACTATCAAATGGAGCGAGCACCTTTCCGAGATATTGTATTCATGTTCGACCTGCGGCAACTGTAACGAGGCCTGCCGGTTCGATTTCGGCGAGCATCTGGTGGATTACTTCATCGCCGTGCGCGAGCAGATACTGGAAATCCGGCAGCCGGTTCCTAAAACGGTCAGAAAATTCCTGGAGAATGTATATCTTTACGGCAATGCCTACCGGGAAGCAAGAGAAACGAGGGCCGACTGGGCACAGGGGTTGGGGATTAAACTATTCGAACGCGGCGACGAATACCTGTATTATGTGGGATGTGTCGGCTCCTATGATACATGCAGTCAGCGTGCTGCCAAAGCGCTGGGTGCGGTAATGCAAAAAGCCGGGGTCTCGTTCGGGATACTGGGGGAAGCCGAGGAATGCGAGGGAAACGAGGTGCGACTGCTGGGCGAGATTGGACTGTTCGAATACCAGCGGGAAAAGAACTCGGCGACGTTCAAAGAGAGGGGTGTGCAGAAGATCGTCACCCTCTCCCCTCATTCCTATAATGCGATGAAGAATTACTACGACGGTGACTTTGAGGTATTTCACTATACGCAATTGCTGAGGGACCTGATTGGCTCCGGGGCGCTCTCTATTTCCGGCTGGTGCGATGCTGCTGTTGCCTATCACGATCCCTGTTTTCTGGGCCGGCACAATGGGGAATACGATGCGCCACGAGAGATACTGAACGCGATTCCAGGCCTCCAACTGGTGGAGATGGAACGCAACCGCCAGAATGCCTTCTGTTGTGGCGGCGGCAGCGGAAATTTCTATACCGGCATTTCGGCCAAAGGGATGGATCAGGCCAGCCATGCCCGGATTCGTGAGGCTTACATGACCGGCACGCGCGTGCTGGCCGCTGCCTGCCCGGTGTGTCTGCTGATGCTGGAAGACGCCCTTAAGGGAGAGGGGCTCGATGAGCAGATGCAGGTCAAGGACATCTCGGAGATAGTTCTGGAGAGTATGTGAAGGAAACGGGAGTGGTACCATGGCTAAGCGAAACGGAAAGATCGACGCCGACGTGGTTGTCATAGGCGGTGGGCCGGGGGGCTGCACCGTAGCTAATGAACTTTCTCGAAAGGGTAAAAGTGTTGTCCTGATCGAGAAGGGACGTGGTGACGATTGGCTGCTGCGGAATCGCCTTGGGCTGGGCTGCCTGCTCCGGCTGGAAAAGGGATTACATTTCCCCCTGCCGGTTCGGCGGACACATGAAGGAGACAACGTTATCCTGGCTAAGTGTTTGGGCGGTGGCACCCTTCTCTATGCGGCAGCGGCCTTCTATCCCGATATCGGCTTCTGGCAGCAGCATGGCATCGAACTGGCCCCGGAATTGATCGATGAGGCAGCTAAAGAGAGCTGGGTCGATTTGGTCCCGGAGGAATTTATTGGGCCGGGTACGGCGCGGATTCGGGATGCGGCCAATGATGCCGGTATACCGTTTGAACGTCTTCTAAGGCATATCAATTTCGATCGATGTATGGTCGGATGCGAACGATGCATCAACGGGTGCCCGCAGAACGTTAAATGGAATGCCGGCGAACTGGCATATCAGGCGGTGAAACACGGGACCACTCTGCTGACTCGGACGATGGTTACGGATATCCTGATAGAGAATGGTGTGGCGGTGGGGGTAAGGGCTTCTGACCGGTTTGGTAGAAAGATCGAGGTGAATGCCAATGCAGTGATATGTGCGGCGGGCGGTACTCAAACGGCTCGAATACTTCAGGGGATCGGCATTCGAGATGCCGGAAGCTGGTTAGCCGGCGACCCGACCTTCTTTACCTTCGGTTTCACCAAAGATCGCATCAGTAATGGTTTTGAACATGTGATGTCGGTAGGATGGCATGACGAGGAAAACGGGGTGGTCTTCTGCAGTATGCTCTCTCCTTTCCCCGCATGGGAACTGCAGCTATTGCAGGATGAACGCTTTCGCGCTTTGGCCAGCATCTTCCGCCGCAGGCGGGCAATGGGCGTGTTTTCCAAGGTATCCGATGAAGGGGTGGGCCGGGTATACCCGAATGGGAAGCTGAGTAAGACCTTCACGCAGGGAGACCTGGATCGCTTTGCCTACAGCCGGGATATCAACACCCGGATATTGATCAGGGCGGGGTGTGATCCGAGTGATATTCATCATTCCGGCTTCGTACTCGGCCATCCCAGCGGTACAGTAAGAGTGGGAGAGTTGCTGGACACCAACCTTCAGACGTCGATTAGAAACCTTTACTGCTGCGATGCCAGCGTTATGCCGAGTGCGCCGGGCCAGCCACCAACCCTGACGATTGTCGTACTGGCCAAAAGGCTGGCCCGGAGGCTTGAGGCGTTGCTTTAAAGAACCTTCAAGTGGTTCGTGTTTTCTAAAGATGGCGGCGCCACCGGTTGGTACGACTTCCCTTAATTTGAGATCAATTCGAAATTACCAGTCACTTGCGTGGCGAATCCGCCTGTTAACTCATCGCCCGGCATTACTATCCTCTTCAACTGATAAACGAACCTGTCCGTGGCGATTATTTCATACCACACTTCGTTACCATCCTGCTGTGGATTTCGAATTGAACACGCGGGAACCTGTCCATGAGGAAAAACGTAGAACCAGCTCTTTCCTTCAGTGGTTACGAGCTCCACAGCCAGGTCGCATACCAGGTCCCTGGTAGGATAGTTACATTGAACGCGTTCTTTGACATCAATGTACAAAACGCAATGCGGATGCAGAACGGATGCTACCGCTATACCGCGCGCAGATTCCGACCTTGTCTCCAGCGTCTCAGTGCGCCCATCGTTCCACGTGAATTCCAGATTAATGATGTACTCGAATTCCTGACTGGTATAGAGTGTGCCGTTCTGAAATTCGGCGACGACTTTGAGATCATCTGACGCCGTCTTCCGGGGCCCCGGTATACCGAACAAACCCGCCGCCACTTTTTCATCTTCCTGGCCATCCTCCGGATTCAACCGGCTGGCTTCCCGAAAAGCCTGGAGCGCTTCCTCATTCCGGCCAAGCCTGGTCAAGCACAATCCCCTTTGATACCACCAATCGGCTTCTTGTGGCGCAAATCCTATCATGGTATCAAAGACCTCGAGCGCTTCCTCAATCCTGCCCAGACGATTAAGCAGCTTCCCCTTCTCCAGCCAGGCGTCCATACATTCATCATCCAGGGATATAACCTCTTCCAGGACGCTTATGGCTTCATCCCATCTTCTTTGTTGAGCCAGTTGCCGGCTCTGGCTGAGCATTTCTTTCAAATTACCCTTTCCCACTGCTCTCCGCTTTCACCGGGATTTCTTATCTAACCCGGTACTCCCACTGGCAGGCGATATCGTCCTCGCCGCGGCGCGGCGGTAACTTCAAAGGCTTCGCCGTCATATCCGGATTAAAATAATGAGCGGCATCCTGGAATCCGGTGGCGTCTATAACCTCGCATACGTACTTCGCTGTATCCATATCATCGTGTCTCTCGAAGTATTCAAGCGATAAACAGCGCTTAACCGTGCATATCCCGTGGTTACGATCCTTGAGCTCATAGGTAATATCGAAGTCCAGTCCGGCAAAACCGGGCTGAGTCTGAAAAAACTTAAAGAGTGTAGCCACGTCGCTGCCTTCAATATTCAGCGCCCGGCATATTCTCCGCGCCTCCATCGGCAGTGCTCTCCAGTTCCACACCTTCAATTCGAGTTCACGAGCCACCTCATCACCGAATTTCTCCCTTACCAGCGACATCCAGATACCGTCGATAGTGATATAGCACCTTGAGGCAGCTTTGTAAAGCCTGAGCAACGCCTCTTTGTCGAAATCATCCAGCCTGATGTCAGGATCGAATTCCCCGCTATAGTCACTCAGGTTACCGGCCATATGTACCTCCTCATTCGGGGAGTTCTGAGCAGTCCCCCATCAGCGCCAGATCTCTCTAAAATTGGAGGGATGCCTTCCCAGATCAATTCCCGGAGACTTCCGGTGATTCTTCACCGGCAGCACGGGTTCGTAATTTCATCAATATTGTGGATGTAGGATATCAATTGACGCAATAATTTAGCAAGTGTAGAATCAGTAGGGGCAGAGAGACAGCCGGGATTAATCCGGTTTCTAACACCGAAAATGTGCTCATGAAATCCGAAAAACTCAGTCAAATCCCCAAGGCCTATGAACCCGGAAAAGTCGAGGGGAAGTGGTACCGGTTCTGGATGGAGAGAGGGTACTTCACCCCCTCTATAGACCCGTCCAGAAAGCCTTTCGTGATCATAATGCCCCCTCCCAACGTCACCGGTGAGCTTCATGTTGGCCATGCGCTCACTGCCACGATGGAGGATATCCTCACAAGATGGCATCGTATGAAAGGCGAACCCACACTCTGGCTTCCCGGCGTCGATCACGCCAGCATAGCCACCGAATATGTGGTACAGCAGAATCTCGCGGCCGAGGGATTGACCCGCCGGAGTCTGGGAAGGGAGAAGTTCCTGGAACGCGTCTGGCAATGGGTGCAGAGATCGCGCCAGCGGATCACGGAACAACACAAGGCTCTTGGTGTATCCTGCGATTGGAGCAGAGAGACCTTCACTATGGATGAAGGTCCGGCTCGGGCAGTTCGCACTACGTTCGTAAATCTATACAATAAGGGACTTATTTATCGAGGTGAGCGGCTTACCAACTGGTGTCCGGTGTGCGGAACCGTGCTGTCCGATCTGGAGGTAGACCATAAAGAAATCCAGGGCAACCTGTATCATATAAAATACCGCATGTCGGAAGACGAAAACGGGTTCCTGACAGTGGCGACAACCCGTCCGGAGACACTGCTTGGAGACACTGGAATCGCGGTCAACCCGGAGGACCCCAGATACAAGGACGTGGTGGGCAAAAACGTTGTCGTACCTGCGGTACACAGGGAAATCCCGGTCATCGCCGACGAGGCAGTGGACACCTCATTCGGTACCGGTGCGCTCAAAGTAACGCCGGCACACGACCCGGTGGACTTTGAAATCGGGCAGGCGCACGAGCTTCAGTTCATAAATGTTTTCAATCTGGATGCCACGCTCAATGAAAACGCCGGGCCATATTGCGGCCAGGATCGCTTCGAGTGCCGTAAATCCCTGGTTTCTGACCTGGAAAACGAGGGCCTGCTGGTGAAAATAGAACCATATTCACATTCAGTAGGGCATTGCTATCGCTGCGGTACGATGGTCGAGCCAATCGTTACCATGCAATGGTTCGTGGAAATCGGGCCCCTGGCAAAGCCGGCCATCGACGCTGTGAAGGATCGAAGAATCCAGATTATCCCCGAGCATTTCACCAGGACATACCTCAACTGGATGGAGAATATCAGAGACTGGTGCATCAGCCGCCAGCTCTGGTGGGGGCACCGGATTCCCGTCTGGTATTGCCTTGATTGTGGGAAAATAATTGTAACTGTAACTGATCCGGTTACCTGTCCCAACTGCCGGTCAACCAGTATCGAGCAGGATCCTGATGTGCTGGATACATGGTTCAGTTCCGGGTTGTGGCCTCACTCCACCCTGGGCTGGCCGGATGAAACCGGGGATTTCAAATATTTCTACCCGACTACAGTGATGGAGACGGGCTACGATATCCTCTTTTTCTGGGTAGCCCGGATGATTATGATGGGCCTCGAGAATACGGGAGAGATTCCTTTTGAAAAGGTTTATCTGCACGGTCTAATCCGTGACGAGAACGGTGAAAAGATGAGCAAATCCAAGGGGAATGTTATGGATCCCCTGTCTATGATGGATCAGTACGGGACTGACGCCCTTCGTATGGCCCTGACGGTTGGCAACACACCGGGTAATGATATGCGTTTGAGTCCGAATAAACTGGAGGGTGCGCGCAACTTCGCCAATAAACTCTGGAATACCAGCCGTTTTATCTTAAGCAATCTTGAGGAGGAAACAACAGCCCGCTCTTCCCCGGACCATATTGAGGATCGATGGATTAAGAGCCGCTTGAACAGGCTCATCACCGAGACAACCCAACTGATGGAAGGATTCATGCTCGGCGAGGCGCTCAGTAAGATTCACGATTTCGTCTGGGGAGAGTTTTGTGACTGGTATATCGAGCTGGCCAAGATTCGTATACGCAATCAGGAAGAGCCCTCCCCTCTCCCCACCCTCGCGGAAACCCTGGAGACGACACTGCGCCTTTTGCATCCCTTTATGCCGTTTATCACGGAGGAAATATGGCAGAGGCTCGCCGTCCATCTGCCGGAGGAAATGCGACCGGAATCGATCATGATCGCGGAATATCCGGTCCCGGATGAGGCGGCAATTGATACCGTAGCGGAAAGGGAAATCGAGTCACTTATCGAAATTGTCCGTTCCATCCGAAACGCGCGTGCTGAATCAGCGGTCGAGCCGTCAAAATTCATAGACGCGCTGATTTCAGTCGAGGATTCCCGGTTCCCTGCGGGAAACCATAGGGATGCCATCAGTGCTCTGGCCAGGGTCAGGCCACTAACCGTAATCGAGGATGAGAGGAGCGCAGGGGACGAGCAAGCCAAGGTCCTGGTGCTCCGTGACGTTAAGGTAATCCTGCCGCTGGCCGGGATGGTCGATCTGGAGGAGGAGCGGAAGCGAATTGAAAAGGAAATCGAGTCGGCCCGAAACCGGATAGCAAGCACAGAGGCCAAGCTGCAAAATGAGCAATTCATCTCCAAAGCCCCTGCCGAGGTTGTCGAAAGGGAGCGCACCAGCCTGGCTGAGGCCAGAGGTAAGCTGGAGAGACTCTTAAGGCAATTCGAGGAGCTGGGCTGAATCGGTTTGACATCATGGATGACCTCAGCACTTTTGAAGCTTTCCGCCATATCATCGCCGCACTGCGTGCTCCCGATGGGTGTCCCTGGGATCGTAAGCAAACTCACCAGTCGCTCAAGCCTTATCTGATTGAGGAAGCCTATGAAACCGTTCAGGCCCTCGATGATGAAGATAGTGACCGGCTCTGCGAAGAGCTGGGAGACCTGCTTTTGCAAATCGGTTTGCACGCCGTAATCGCCGAGGAATCAGGTGAGTTCCAGATGGCAGATATACTTCGGCGTATCAACGAGAAGCTGATCCGCCGGCACCCGCATGTGTTCGGGGATACTGAAGTCACCGGGGAGAGTGAGGTAATGGCCAACTGGGAGGAGATCAAGAGAGCGGAAGGTAAGAGCGGCAAATCGCTTCTCGAGGGTGTCCCTGAGACCATTCCGGCTCTCGCTTACAGCCAGATAATTCAACAGCGCGCAGCACGGGTCGGGTTCGACTGGAACGAAATCGACGGTGTTCTGGAAAAAGTCGGCGAGGAATTGGGGGAGTTGAAAGAGGCTCAGAGCCATCAGGAGAAGGTGCATGAATTCGGTGACCTGCTACTGGCCCTTTGTAATGCCGCCCGGTGGATGGATATAGATCTGGAAAGTTCGCTGCGCCAGGCTAATTCCCGTTTTCGGAGACGTTTTGCCTGCATGGAGGAGCTCGGGGAACAAAGGGGTATATCCCTCAATACCCTCTCTATTGAAGAGCTGGATAAACTGTGGGAAGAGGCGAAAAAAATAAATAAGTAGGGGCACAATAGACTTGCGCCCCTGCTTATAATTCGTGAACTTACCGGTTCGCCTTCCGGATATCGAGCAGGTCCATCGCCACTATCCGCTTGCAAGTGTTCGATGATCCCTCTACTATCTCGTACAATGGCGCATCCCGGTAGTACCGTGCCACCGGGTACTCGGTCGAATAGCCGTAAGCGCCAAGGGTTCTCATAGCCATCCTGGCAGCCTTCATGGCAATCTCTCCGGAGAGATACTTGGCCAGCGCGACCTCATACGTATTGCCAAGATTTCCCTGGTCTTTCTCCCAGGCCGCTTTGTATACCATGTAGCGGGCAGCTTCAAGTTCACAGGCAACCTGTGCTATAAGGTCCTGATTCATCTGGAAGTTACCAATGTGTTCACCGAATTGTTTCCTCTCCTTACAGTAGGCGACGGTCGATTCAAGGGCCGCCTGAGCGAGACCGATGCCGCCGGCGGCGGCCGATAAGCGGGTCTGGTTAAGTGAACTGAACACGATCTTGGCGCCGTCACCAGGCTTGCCCAGTATGTTTTCCTTCGGGATTTGCGCATCCTCAAGGAATACCTCGCCCGTTGGAGTTGACCGGGTTCCCATCTTATCCAGATCGCTGGTACTGATACCAGGGAAATTCTTCGGCTCGACAATGAACGCAGAAAGGCCCTTGCCCCTTGCCTCCCTATCGGTATACGCATAGCAAATAAGCACATCGGCTACGTTGGCGTTGGAAATCCAGGTCTTGGAACCGTTCAGCAGCCAGTGGTCACCTTTGTCTACAGCGGTGGACTTCATAGCCATGACATCGGAGCCCGCCTCTGGTTCCGTTATCCCGAAGCCCCCGAGATAGTCAGCGCTAACCAGCTTCTGTATGTAGCCTTTTTGTTTAAGCTCATCCGAACCATACCTATATATGGTGTAGGCGCATCCCAGGGTCTCCATGTTGACCTGCACTCTCAGCGAACTCGAGGCCCTGGCGATCTCCTCAGTGATTATGGTCGCAGCCATCCATCCCTGATCCATACTGGTGCCGCCATACTCCTCTGGTATGACTGTGCCAAACCAGCCCAGCTCGGCCATTGGCTTAATTGCTTCTTCATACGGAAGATAGTGTTTTTCGTCCCACTCATCGGCGTATGGAGCGATTTTCTCGTCGGCGAACTCCCGTACCCACTGTCGCAGCATCTGCAGGTCCTCTGACAACTGGAAATCCATATGTTTTAACCTCCCTTAATTCCGGAACTCTATTGATTCTTGAAAACTGTTCCCGCAAGATTATAGCAAATTTTAACCGCTTCGATAAAACAAATAACTCCCCCGCAACAGCGCTTCAAATACAAATGGTTCGCTCCCGGGTGAAAAGTAAATGTGGTTTGCTATTTTCGCTTTTTTGGTGTGGTACTGGTATTCTACTTATTTATATGATAGAATCAGGTCTACCTTATTTCATGCTTCATTAAAGAAAGCTCGGCAAAGCTTCGCAACTTTGACCTTTCACCGGGGTAAGCGTATAATTATAAGTGAGGGCAATCATAGGGGTGAGATTATGGCAAGTCGCTTTGATAAATTCACAGAAAGAGCCCGCAAAGTACTGGCGCTGGCCCAGGAAGAGGCGCAGCGTTTTAACCATAGTTATATAAGTACCGAGCACATACTTCTGGGAATCACCAGTGAGGGTACCGGTGTAGCTACAAAAGTGCTGATAAACCTGGGTGTCGAACTGGAAAAGGTTCGAACTGCTGTAGAGTTCGTAATCGGTCGTGGCGAGACCAAGAGCCAGGGAGAAGTAGGGTTAACTCCGCGAGCCAAAAAAGTAATAGAGCTTGCGGTTGATGAGGCAAGGCATTTGAATCACAACTACATCGGCACCGAGCATCTTCTACTCGGTCTGCTTCGTGAAGGGGAAGGGGTAGCTTCAGGCGTCCTGGAAAGTCTGGGAGTGAGCCTTGAAAAGACGCGAGCTGAGGTGCTGCGTTTTCTCAATGAAAGCCTGCCTCAGAGCAAATCGAGCGCGGGAATGGGTACTGGTTCTGGAGCAAGGGCTGCGGCCAATACCAAGACACCAACTCTGGATCAACTGGGGATCGATCTTACTGCGGCCGCCGCGGCGGGCAAGCTGGATCCGGTTGTCGGCAGAGCCAAGGAGCAGCAAAGGGTGATCCAGATACTCAGCAGGCGCAGGAAGAACAATCCGGTATTGATTGGTGAAGCTGGTGTCGGTAAGACCGCCATAGCCGAGGCTATCGCACATCGGGTAGCCAGCGGAGATATTCCCGAAACCCTTCGCGGCAAGAGGCTGGTTACGCTGGATATTGGCGCTCTCGTGGCCGGCACAAAATATCGCGGTGAATTCGAGGAACGGCTGAAAAAGGTTATTGCCGAGATAAAATCGGCTGGTAACGTCATGCTTTTCATTGACGAGATACATACTCTGGTTGGGGCGGGCGCTGCCGAAGGGGCAGTTGACGCCTCCAGCCTTCTTAAACCGGCTCTGGCCCGTGGAGAATTGCAGTGTATAGGCGCGACAACGGCCAGCGAATATCGCAAATATGTGGAAAAGGACGCTGCGCTTGAGCGACGGTTCGGGTCGATTCTGGTGGAAGAGCCAACTATTGAAGAAACCGTAGAGATACTTAAGGGAATAAAGTCCAGATACGAGGAACATCACCGTCTTAAGATATCGGAGGCGGCAATCAAAGCTGCTGCCTCGCTGGCGGCGCGATACATACCTGACCGCTATTTGCCGGATAAGGCTATCGACCTCATTGATGAGGCCTCGTCTCGTGTGCGCATTGAGAACCTGACCCCTCCGCTTCCCATTGCCGAGTTACAGAAAGCCCTGGAATCGGTTCGCAGAGAGAAGGAGCAGGCGATCGCAGGTCAGCAATACGAGTACGCGGCGGAAGTGCGCGACCGTGAACTCAAACTCGAAGAGAGAATAAGCAAATCCCAGCAGGAATGGAAAGAGGAGCAATCCAGCGCGGATATTGAGGTTGGAGAACAGGATATCGCTGAAGTCGTGAGTATGTGGACAGGCATCCCGGTAACCCGCCTGGCTAGTGACGAAACAGAACGGCTGCTTCAGATGGAAGATGCTCTTCATAAACGCATTATAGGGCAGGATGAAGCTATTGAACTGGTTTCCAAGGCGGTCCGCCGGGCAAGAGCCGGCTTGAAAGACCCCAGGAGGCCGATCGGGGTCTTCACCTTCCTGGGACCTACGGGGGTCGGGAAAACTGAACTTGTTCGAGCGCTGGCTGAG
>JAWOBX010000137.1:0-4126 GCA_046484125.1 Dehalococcoidia bacterium
CGCAGCCAGTCAAGGAGCCTGGACTGCATATCGAACAGGTCTGTATTCCTTGAGATCATGCTTTTCCTCCCCTTTTTGCCTGACTATTAAACATGAAGCGGTGGGCCGAGCCCACCCTACCTCTGGGCCGTGGTCTGGGCCCGTTTACTTCTTCCCCAGCGCAACCTGAATTGAATACACTCGGAGAGATCCTCAGCGCCAGCATCGAAAGCAGTAGAAATACTCTTCCCGGTTTGATACAGTTTGTGAGTGTCTTCATTATTCATTCCTCCTGTCCTGCCTGTATTATTAACGCTTCGTCGAACCATTCTAAGTAGATTTAAAGGTATTAATGGTAGAGGTTAGCATAATTTTACACCGGTTTCAACACATGTTTGGCAAAAATTGTTTACAAGTTGGTCTTTATGTTAGACATCAGCCTCTCTTGGCCGGCCAGGAGAGGCTGTAGGCGCTAAAGTTGGCCCTCCGAGAATTTACTCCCGGATTCTTGTTGACAATGAGCACACCTAGTACTACAATTGGACTGTGAAATACTTTGACTGGAGTATTGAAAAGAACGATGAACTCAAGTCCAGTCGAGATATTTCGTTTGAAGAGGTCGTATTTCATATTATGGCCGAGGGATTGCTTGATATAGTCGAACATCCGAATCAAGAAAAGTACTCAAATCAGCGAATATTTGTAGTAAATATAGACAGCTATGTTTATTTGGTGCCGTTCATAGAATCGGAAAATATGATTTTCTTGAAAACAATAATTCCCAGTAGGAAAATGACCAGGATATATCTGGGAGGTAAGACCAATGAAAACTAACGGCGAAGAAAAGGATATACTGCAGTCAGTTGAAAAAGGCGAATGGAAGACTGTTGCTGATATCGAAAAAGAGAAAAAACGATATCGGGAGTACGCCCGAGCTACATTTCGTAAAGACAGGCGTGTAAATATTCGCATTTCGGAAAAAGACCTCATCAATATCCAAAAACGAGCCGTCGAGGAAGGCATTCCATATCAAACGCTAATTTCCAGCGTGTTACACAAGTTTGTCAGTGGTCGTTTGAAGGATGTGTCCTGAACCTGAGAAGAGCCCCAGCAAGGCAATCAATCCGACTACAGGGGCGCGTATTTCCCCGGGATTGTCCCCGCTTCGGTAAATTGCCCCATTGGCGGAGACAAAAGTGACTTGCCCCACACCCCTTCACCCAAGGAGCCCCATACTCTCAAGTCCATCGGCCACCTCCCCCAGCCCCAGCCCCTGAAGCTGCCCCCTGGTTTGCAGACCCGTAGCCACATCCCAGCCCCTGAGCCGGTAATATTCATCCTTCATTCTCTCAAATCTCTGCCGGTCGATCACCTCGCCCCTGCGGGAAACCACCTCCCCGCCCCTGCCCGGCACCAGGCACTGCGGATTGGAGATATCATAGTTGAGCGGCACGTCATAACTGAGTTCGGTCAGCTCGTCGAAATCCCTCCCCCCGCGCCCCTCTCTCACCAGAATCGCCCTCTGCAAATTGTAAACCCTCTCGCCTATTCTCCTGAGTCCCGGCTCATCCACATCCATGCCGGTAACCACGGAAAGCAACCTGCTCTCCAGCGTCGGATCCCCCACATGATCTTCGGTAGCGGCAAAGTCGAGAAGCGGCCATATATAGTCACAGAGTATGAGACATTCCTTGGCATACTGCCTGTCCTGAATCAGCTTGCTGGCCAGCGCTTTCCCATCGTAAGTGGAGAAGTCCATGGCAAGCTCCCCACCCCAGAACTTCCGGGCAATCCCCCGGAGCACATCGGTGGTCACGTGCCCGAAACCTATAGTCTCGGCAACGACCCACATCGGGATCAACAGTCCGATCTCATGAACTTGCTGAATCGGCACCCGCGGTTCCATGGCGTAAGGTATCGCGTTGGTTATGTAAAGCCTCGGCCCGTAGATATCGTTCCCCGGCTCATCCAGGTAGCCGGCCATTTTCAGCTCTTCCAGGGCCCGCGGACCCAGTTCCTCCGCGGCCTTTTCAACCCCTCTGGCAAGCACTTCCCCGAAATCTTCCTTTAACGATACCTTCCTTACCAGTTCGTCGATGAATTCCATGCTGCCCAGTCTGGATATGGGAAGGCCCGTTTCCTGTTCGGTGACAATACCGGCCCTGTAGCACCGCTCCAGCCAGTTGATCATCAAATCAACCGCCACCGCGTCCAGTCCGTAATCATCACACAGCTTACAGGCATGGAAGGGGACGTCGTTCCACTCACCATAGTACTCGTCAGTGTGAGGCTGGTAGAAGAACGCCGAGTGGCACATGAATTTGCCCTTTCTACCATCCGCTGCCCGGTAGACCTTTCGGGGGCAGCGCCCCAGGCAACCGTAGCACGGCTCCTTCTTCATCTCCTGGTTGGGAACCAGCCTGAAATCGGCGATGATATCCCTCGACCAGCGAGCCAGGAATTCTGTAAAACCCTGGGCCACATCACGGTAATATGAAGTTAATTCCTTCAGCCTTTCCGGGTGAGCTATGTTTACCTTCCTCTTCCCGCCGGAGACAGCTATGGCCTTGAGTCCTTTGGACCCCATAACCGCGCCCACCCCCCCGGTACACACCGCGTCGTTATCGGCAGTCAGTACGGCCATTGTACAGAGGTTTTCCCCCGCAGGACCAATGGCCACCACCCTGACCGAATCACCAAGTTCGTGTTTCAGGTTCTCTCTGGTCCGGATGGCGCCCTTTCCCCACAGATGCGAGGCATCCCGCAGCTCGGCTCTTCCATCATTCAGGAACAGATAGACGGGCTTCTCCGATTTCCCGTGTACAACCACGGCGTCATATCCGGCGAACTTGAGCTGGGCACCGAATCTGCCGCCGAGATTTCCGTATGAGAAGGACTGGGGTACTGGCTCCGGCGATTTCGCGCAAACCGTCCACCTTGATCCGGCGATCACCGGAACTCCACACATTGGACCGGTAGCGAATATCAGACGGTTCTCCGGGTCGAACGCGTCGGCTTCAGGAGGGACTTCATCCCAGTAGACCTTGGCGGCGATTCCCCTGCCGCCAAGGAACCGGTCCGAGTAATCGGAGGTCGGCATCTCTGATGTCTGGCCTGTGGAGAGGTTTACCCGCAGGATTTTCCCCGCGTATCCGAATTGTGTTACAGGTAATGCTGTCATTTCACATCCATAATTTGACTTTTAAAAACCAGATACCGCCGTTGGCGGTATGCATTATGGCGGAAACTTCCGGTTTATCTCATTCTCCCGCCACCCACCCGACATAGTTCCTCCGTGGGCGCGCTCACTAACATGAGCGCGCCCACGGAGGAACAACTTGTTCGGCAAGTTCAGATGAGAACCTTAAATAGCTGTCGCTATGTCAGCAAATTTGATGTCGTAAGTTTCCGAGCAGCCCATTAATGCCGGATTAATGCCAGATGGAGCAAGTTGAAGAATCTCCTACTTCATCGGGTAGATTCTTCAGTCGTCCTGATAGTATTCCATCAACAATGACAATGCCTTAGATGAGAGTTTACAAAATACTACGCTTTTTAAAAAATACAGGCTTACAGTTTCAGCCTTCAATCTCCGAAAGTTTCACCAGCCGGCACTCCGGTCTGGCGGGCTGCTCCGCCGGGAGCAGGAAGCGCCAGAATACCGTCCCTTCCGTATGCCCCTCGGTATCCAGCCAGTTCGGAACTCCCGGATCTCTATGGGCGACAACGATCCTGTAGGAGCCATCGGGTTCGAGGACGATCTGCTTTCTGTTCAGGGAGACCCGGCGGTCGCGAAACTCGAATGACTGCATGTGCTTGTTCCACAGGACTACGTTGGCGAAAGCACAATCGGGCAGCACCCCCTCCATAACCAGTGCCTCGTCCGGCTGTATCCTGAACGGACCCATAGAGTAGGCGATGTCAACCGCCCCCCACGCATCCTGGCCGGCCATCTGGAAGACCATGGGCTCCGGCAGCTCGTTCGGGGTGGTGGAGACGAAGGGGATGGGAATCGCTCCGGGGATCATCATCTCCACAGTGCCGCCCCGGAGGAAGGCGATTATGGCATCGATTCCTCGAGCTATAGACTCATCGGTGAGCGGGGGGCGGGCGGGGGGCTCGACAAGAGGGTCCATCCGAAGTATGA
>JAWOBX010000064.1:0-8842 GCA_046484125.1 Dehalococcoidia bacterium
AAAAGGAGTCCCGTTTCCTCATCGATATCCAGGCCGGTACAGTCAGCCGTCAGTCCCGTCTCGATAATTGAGGCTACCCTGGGAATAAACGCCCTTCCCTGTGCAGTCGCGCCCGCCAGAATAATCCGCGGCCTGTACTCTCTTATCAAATCGACCAGACACCGGGTATAGATATCATCCTGGAACGTCGCGAGCAACGGGTCGTTGAATGAATAGACTTTATCAGCACCATATTCCCCCAGCTGTGCGACATTGTTGACATTATATCCAATACAAACCGCGCATAATTCGGTATCAAGCGCATCAGCCAGCTCACGACCCTTGCTTATGAGCTCATAAGCCACATCCTTTATCTCGCCTTTATACTGCTCGGCGAAGACCCATACCCCCGAACTGTTATCTTCACCATGCAGTTCCTCAACCGGCAGGTCAATCACTATGGCTTCAAAATCGCATGAGTCCTGACACGCACCACAGAGATTGCAGCTCTCGTTTACCTGCGCTATATTGTCTACGATCTCTATCGCGCCATAGGGACAAACACTCTCACATGAGCCACAACCGGTACATTTGTCAGCATCAATCCAGATCGACATATCCTCCCAATCCCCCTAAACAAACTTCATTTCGCTCAACTTCTGTAACAACTTATCGACCTTATCCTTTGAATCGCCTTCTAAAATCTCGCTTTCCCTTTCCCTTTGAGGTGAAAAAATATGCATCACCCAGGTAGGCGAACCGGCAATTCCGATCTTATCATCTTCCACTCCCAGATCGTGAGCCGACCAGATCGTCAACTGCGCCGATTTGGCCTTCATCTTTCCACGAAGTGAGGGCAATCTCGGCACGTTTATCTCCTTTGAAACACTCATAACACAGGGCATATTGGTTTCAACTATCTCATGGCCCTCGTCGGTCATTCGTTTCACTCGTATAGCCGTTCCGTTTATGTCTTCGATCGAGCTTGCGTAAGCCACGAAGGGGATGCCGAGACGTTGCGACACGCCCGGGCCAACCTGGCCGGTATCGCCATCCATCGTCTGCTTGCCGGTGATGACAAGATCATACTCTCTTATCTTCTCTATCGCTTTGCTTAAAATATATGATGTGGCCAGTGTATCGGATCCCGCGAAGGCACGATCGCTGACGAGCACTCCTTCGTCGGCACCAACCTCGATGGTCTCCCTGAGCGCGGCCTCAGCCTGGGGAGGACCCATCGTCAATACAGTTACCTTGCCGCCGAACCTTTCCTTCAGGCGAACCCCTTCTTCGACGGCATATGTATCGAATGGATTTATAATACCCTCCACACCCTCCCTTACCAGTGTGTTGTTCTCATCATTTATACGCACTTCCGTAGTTCCGGGAACCTGTTTGATACAAACTACGATATTCATGCCGTCATACCTTTTCGCTTGTAGACACGGGATATGATATCATTACGCAGAATCTGATTTGTTCCTTCATAAATCTGCAGTATCTTGGCATCGCGCATCATCTTCTCCACCGGATACTCGCGGGTATATCCCACGCCTCCCAGCACCTGTACCGCGTCGGTGGTTACCTTCATCGCCATATCGCTGGCGAATAGTTTAGCCATGGCCCCTTCCTCCGTGAAACTGCTGGCACCACTGTCGACCATTCTGGCGGTGGCATATACCAGAGCTCTGGCAGCCTCAACCTGGATTGCCATATCCGCTATCATGTGCTGAATCGCCTGAAAAGAGGAAATAGTCTGCCCGAACTGTACCCGCTGCCTGGCGTAGGCCACCGCCTCCTCCAGCGCCCCCTGCCCCAGCCCCACTCCCTGCGAAGCGACCCCCGGGCGTGATTCATCCAGCGTCTTGAGAGTGATAATGAATCCGGCCCCCTCCTTGCCCACGAGGTTCTCCCCGGGAACCCGGCAGTTATGAAAGACGAGCTCGCAAGTGGTAGAGCATCGTATGCCCATTTTCCTCTCTTTTTTACCAAAGCTGAAGCCGGGTGTATCCTTCTCAACTATAAAGGCACTCGCTCCCCGCGAGCCCTTGTCCGGATTTGTAAGGGCGATGATCGAATATATCTCCGCCTCACCACCATTACTTATAAACTGCTTGGTGCCATTGAGTATGTAGCCGTCCCCATCCAGGTCCGCTCGCGATTTCATCGCCCCGGCATCACTGCCCGCTGAAGCCTCAGTCAGCCCGAAGGCGGCCAGCCTCTGCCCGCCCGCTATCTGAGGGAGGTATTTCGCCTTCTGCTCATCGCTGCCGAACCTTAAGAAAGGTATCGTGCCGAGGGCCACCGCTGCATAGCATATCGAAACACCACAGCATCCACGGCTGAGCTCCTCGATTGCCACGCACAGATCCAGGCATCCACCACCAAGCCCCTCATATTCTTCGGGGATGAAAACGCGAAAGAGATCAGCTGCCGCGATCTCTTTTACGATTTCCCAGGGGAACTCCTCTTTCTCGTCAAGTTCCGCCCTTGCCGGCTTGATCCGCTCCTCGGTTATCCCACGGGCTATCTCCGCTACCATCTTCTGCTGTTCATTGAGAAAATACTCCAAATCAGCACCTCTCCAAATATGATGTCAGGAAATCCATCGGTTTGATAGACATTTAATTTTAGCGTTATTATAGCAATTATTTTATGAGCTGTCTAAACTCCCGGACAGCCGGTAAACGGCATTTCGAGCATAAATCATTCCCCTGACCGGGGGAACCAGAGGCTGTTCCCGGCTGTCATGGGCGAGTTGATAGCCTTCCCGAGAGCATTGTGTAAAGTCCCGTAAATAACCGGACTTACGTTGATATTAACTGTATGCAATGCTCCGCCCCATCCCCACCACCCCCCGACGCTGACCACTCTGGTAACGCACTCGCGGCCGCGAGTGCGTTACCAGAGTGGTCAGCTTTATTTAGGGAATCAATTAGTTAAAAGAACATTGCGGAACACTTGTACACAGGCGTTAGGGGAAGTACACTGGTGTAACGTCCGGCAAATAACCGGACTTTCGCTGATAGTAATTGTATGCAAATACCGGAGCCTTATCCCCACCACCCGCCCGACGCTGGCCCACCGGTAACGCACTCGCGGCTGCGAGTGCGTTACCGGTGGGCCAGCTTTTTAAGTGAAGCAATGCGGTGAAAAGAGCGTTGCGGAACATTTTTATAGAAGCGTTAGAAACAACGCAGTGGGTAGTAACCGGGAGGATGAAAGCCTTTGTATTTGAATCGCTGTTTTCATGGATAACATTTTGATTGCCTCAATCCCCCCGCTCTGTTATCATCTTAATTGCTCGCATCAGGGGGTAAAAATGGGCACAGGAATCGTTTATGACCCTATCTATCTGGAACATGATACCGGCTCTCATCCGGAGAACAGCAATCGGCTGATTTCAGCCATGAACCTTCTGGAGAGCTCTGGATTGATAGATCGGCTGGTATCGCTGCCGCCAAGAATGGCCACCGAAAACGAATTGATGGCGATCCACACCCAGGAACACATCGTCAACGTGCAGGCGTGTTCGGAGAGGGGCGGGGCATGGCTCGACGGGGACACATTCTGCTCAAAGGCCTCATATAAAGCAGCGCTTTATGCCGCGGGCGGACTCCTCAGGGGAGTTGACGCTATCATGAACGTAGACCTTAATTCCACTTTCGGACTGGTCAGGCCACCGGGGCATCATGCCACACGCGCACGCGCTATGGGTTTCTGCCTGTTTAATAATATCGCCATCGCAGCCAGGTATGCCCAGCGGGAGCACGGAATCAGACGAATAATGATCGTCGACTTTGACGTTCATCACGGCAACGGCACGCAGGAAGCTTTCTACGACGACCCTGATGTTCTGTATTTCTCGACTCACCTGTATCCGTTTTATCCCGGAACCGGAGACGTGGATGAGATCGGTATCAGCAATGGAGAGGGCGCAACCGTGAACGTACCATTGCCAGGGGGATGTGGCGACGAACAGTATCGGCAGGTATATCAGGAGGTACTGGCTCCTGTAGCCGATCGCTTTCAGCCGGAGATGATAATGGTATCCGCCGGTTACGACCCGCACTGGAGCGATCAGCTCGCTATGATGCAATTGAGCATCACCGGTTTCGCGCAAATCATTAAAACCATTAAAGACCTCGCTGATGCTCATTGCGAGGGGAGGACACTAATCACACTGGAAGGCGGATACAATCTCGAGGCAATTGCCCATGGAGTCAGGGCGACCTTTGAGGTGCTACTGGGAGAAACCGAAATCGACGACCCGATGGGTGGACCCCGGTATGGTGGCAGCGGACCCTCTATAGATAAGCTACTGCAGAGAATAAAGCAGACTCATCAACTGACGTAACCATCCATATTGTGAATTTATATCGCAATCAGAGGTTCCTTAAAAAGCTTAACACCTGATCTTTATGGAGAACAAACCTCTCTCCGGACTCAGGGTCCTCGATCTAAGCGAATTCGTCTCAGGACCCTACTGCACTAAATTACTGGCCTCCTTTGGAGCCGAGGTTATCAAGACCGAGGAAATCGCAGGCGGCGACGTCTCTCGTCGATTCGGACCTTACCCCAATGACCTACCGGACCGCGAGAAAAGCGGCCTGTTTTTATACCTCAATACCAATAAAAAAAGCATAACCATTAACCGGCAAACAAAGGCGGGCAACGATATACTGAATCAATTGGCGGCGAGAGCGGATATCGTTGTGGCAAACCGGTCTCCCGGCGTCCCGCACCATCAGTTTTTGCTGGAACTCAATCCCGAGCTCATCATATGCTCCATTAGCTATTTCGGCCATACAGGGCCATACCGCGAATACAAAGGATGCGGTATCGTGGCCCAGGCAATCGGTGGTATAATGCGCCTCACCGGTTTGCCTGAAAGCGCACCACTAAAAATCGCCGGCCCGCAGGCCGAATACCAGGCCGGAATCAACTCCGCTATAAGTATAATGGGCGCCCTGCTTTACCGGGATGAGACCGGCAGAGGAGACTTGATAGAGATCTCCGTCCTGGAATGCCTGGCCTCAATACTGGAGGGAGCCCTGCTCAGCTATGAATATGACTCCACATTGACAGTGCGTGATGGCGGACGGCACCCCACGATATACCCTTCAACCATACTTCCCTGTAAAGAAGGATATGTTCATGTTGATTCCAGCGGGGACTGGGATACTTTTACCCGCTTCACCGGCATTCCCGAGTTCGGGAAACTTGAGCCCGACCAGCTCCGCGAACACGCGGACGAAATCGACCGCTTGCTGACTGACTGGCTTTCCGGCTATACGAGGGAAGAGATATTCCACCTCGCTCAGGAATGGCGGTTGCCATTCGCCGAGGTGATGCGATTAGACGAACTGCCGGATGACCGGCAGATGACCTCCAGAGAATTCTTTGTGGATAATCTTCACCCCGAGGCGGGAGTGTTTGCCTGCCCTGGAGCTCCGTTTCGAATGAGCGAATATCAGCCGCAAACGGCGAGAGCACCACTGTTAGGGGAGCATAACAGGGAAATATATTGCGACCTCCTGGGATACACCGTAGAAGATCTGGTTCGCCTGAGGGGAATGGGTATAATTTAGGCGGTAATATGCCTGACCTGCCACTGGAAGATATCAGAATTCTTGATCTGAGCCAGGTTTACGCCGGGCCGCTGGCAAGCCGTGTGCTTGCCGATATGGGGGCTGAGATCATTCGAATTGAATCCGCCATCCGCTCTACCAGAGGGGGGGCCTCAGCCCAACCTGGCGCCGTTTATCCTGACGGCGACCCCGGTGAAAGGCCTTACAACCGCTCCGCCTATTACAATGAACTTCACCGCAATAAACTGGCTATAAGCCTTGACCTTTCCCGGGAGCAGGGGAAGGAGGTCTTCAAACAACTTGTGCATATCAGCGATATAGTTTTGGAAAATTTTACTCCCAGGGTGATGGTTAATTTTGGACTGGACTACGAATCGCTAAGGGAAGCAAACCCTTCAATCATCATGGTCTCTATCTCAGCCTATGGCCAGACAGGTCCCTACCGTAATTACATCAGCTTCGGACGGGGAATCGAGGCCATGGCCGGACTCTCACACATCACCGGCTACCCTGATGGCCCGCCACTGGGCCCCGGCACCGCTTATGCTGATGCCACTGGTGGACTGCACGCCGCGTTTGCCGCGCTCATGGCACTACGTCATCGGCGGCAAACCGGTAAGGGCCAGCATATCGATCTCTCCTTGAGAGAGAGTCTTGTTGCCCTTCTCGGCGAAAACATAGTCGGCCTCTCCATGAATAAGAGAGGGCCTCGAGCCATGGGGAACCAGGATGATTCAGCATTGTTTCAGGGATGCTATCGGTGCAAGGGCAGGGACAAATGGGTCGCTCTGGCCATCTGTTCCGAGCGGGAACTGGAGAGACTCCTGAGATTCCTGGAAGAACGGGATCTCGCCGACAGGGAGGAATCTATAAACATGCTTAATCTAAACCGAAACAGGGGTGAACTTGATCGACGTATCGAGAAATGGACTGTGACCCATGAACCCGGCCATGCCATGCGTATTCTTCAGGAAGCCGGGATCCGCGCCGGATCAGTGATGGACGCCGGTGAACTTTGCAGCGATCCTCATCTAATATCGAGAGGCTTTTTCCACCCGTTGACACACCCTGAAGCCGGCACCTTTAACCATCCCGGTCTGCCGTGGAAATCAAGCCGTTTTGAATTCAAATCACGCATATCCGCCCCGTGTTTCGCCCAGCACAACAGTTATGTGCTCAGCGACCTGCTGGGATTTTCCGGAGAGCATATCCGCGAACTTGAGAATAATGGGATAATCTCCAGCCGGCCGATCCGCTAGTTTAACTTCCCGTAAACAACTGAATCTCTGATAATATCATTTATATTACTTACTACATTTCCCTCCCCACCACCCTGTGTTGTTACCAGGTGTAACGTCCCTTAAGTGAACCCCTCAAAATCGATGGATTTTGAGGGGCCCGACTCAGCAGGCGGGGCATCAAACCCCGCCTTTGGCCAAAGGGGAACGAATCCCCTTTGAAAACCCCAGTCCGGAGTCGATTCATCCCCGCAGCACGCTGCGGGGTATCCTCGAAAACTTTTATAACCAGACTTTCGCTGATAGTAATTGTACGCGAATACTGGAGCCTTATCCCCACCACCCGCTATGTAGTTTGTCAATATCTTTGAGTTGCTACCTTCCTGACTATAGGTTTAGCGTACCGGCTTACTCAAAGTAACCATCAACCCGCTATTCGTGATCTTGTCACTGTTTGCCTTTTCGTCGTCGATAGGGCGCTGACCAACCACACCGTCATACTCAGTGTATAGGGTGACGGACGTCATGCGCCCTGTTTTCAATATTTTAGAGGTGTACTTTGAGCGTCCGATTTCCGCTGACTCACTGGTACCAGCTATTCCAGCACTCCAACGGCGTAAGGTCTCCGGCTTATCAGTATCGCTCGCAGACGCAACGCAAGCTTACGTGCTACTGCTATAATGGCTTTCTTCTTGCTACCGCAACGACTCATCACCCTGTGATATTTCTCAAGCAGTACCGGATCATGCCTTATTGCCATCCAGGAACACTCCACCAGCCACGACCTGACATGCCTGTTACCCTGCCTGGTGATATGTCCCTTATGTTCCTGCTCCCCGCTGGAATACTCGCTGGGAGTCAATCCCAGGAAGCTGGCAAATTCCTCCTTCCTGGTAAAACGACTGACGTCTCCCCACTCCAGAACCAGCCTGATCGCCGTGATAGTCCCGATACCGGGAGCACTCGTCAGCAGTTCCACGCTCTCCTTGTATCGCTCGCTCTTAGCCAGGCTCCTCATCTCCTGCAGAAGCTCCTTTTTGAACTCTCGAAGCGAGTCCAGTTCCCGAAACATTAAATCAAGAGAGAACTTCAGCGATCGGCTTAACTCCATCTCCCCCAGTCGCTGCCTTAGACGCGCGTATCCCGAGCCACTCCAGCGACCAGCGGGCAAACCCTTATCAAGTCCGTGAAACTCCAGCATCCTCCTTATCCGGTTGCTCATCCGAACTATATCCGATTGCACCTGACTGTACGTCCTCGATATCTGACGGTCCTCACGTAAGCCCTTGTCCGGTACGAAGCACTCTCGATAATCTCCTGCCTCCAGATTCTTAGCCAGCCTTCGACAATCCGTCGTGTCGTTCTTATTCCGCTGACACTTCTCCTCCGTTACCATGTGTGGCGGCGTTACCACGCACTCCCATCCATCCCCTGTCAATCGATCATTCAGCTCAAAGCCCCTGAAGCCAGCCTCATATATCACTTTGATCTCGCAATCAGGGAAGTTCTTTTCAAAATAGCTCCTCAGGTTTTCGTAACTGGCTGGCATGCTTGCTTCATGAACGATCACTCCTCCACTCCTCACACATACCTTCCACGTCCTCTTTGAATCCTCCAGCCCCACAAACACCTTCCCCCCTTTTATCACGTGTCCCTTTTTCTTGCTCATCCTTCAGGCTTCCTCCTTCTCTAAGATTTCTCCTCTCAAGAAGGTAGCCTCCTTACCCCTATCTTTTCAACCCCCAACCTCTTACCTAGCATAGCAAACCGCCCGACGCTGGCCCACCGGTAACGCACTCGCGGTTGCGAGTGCGTTACCGGTGGGCCAGCTTTTTTAGTGAAGCAATGCGGTGAAAAGAGCGTTGCGGAACACTTGTATAGAAACGTCAGGGACAGAATCCTCGGTATTGAAAATCTCACTGATATTGATATTGCTGTTGAATATCATTTTGACGCATTCCTCAGAGTGTTCAATGAATATTTTGAAACAAAAACGCAGATGGTTTCACGATTCAAAACAACTGCCTACAGTAT
>JAWOBX010000098.1:0-51469 GCA_046484125.1 Dehalococcoidia bacterium
TTTCGCTCACACCACTCATCACTACTCGCTCGCCCCCTCGTCTCATCGCTCTTTAGCTCCATCGTTCTTTCATGCAGTCGTGCAGTCGTTCTTTTTTTTTGTGGCCGGCAAGGTGCTCCAGGCTGTCGGCGTGGCCATCCCGCCATCGGTACGGCAGGTAGCCTAGCAGAAGTTATCCTGGGACAGTGTTAAACAGGGGCATTTGTGGTGCCAAAGATTTCAAAACCCCCAAAATTAGCTTCGATTTTTGGAAAAACTGTAGAAGTTGGGTAAAAATGAAACAGGTCTCTTTTAAAATCAAACAACATCAGTAAATGAATTGATATGTTGACGGTTTGCGCCAGACTTATTTCTATTGCGTTGCTATCATTCTTAAATATCATGTTGCGAAAAAATTTAGGCCCTAGGGCCCATGGAAAATGGTTTTATATTTGGCATACTTTAATTTAGTGGCGGGACTTTTTACTTGCCCGGCCGCGAAAGTTTAAATAATTGAAAGGAGAGAAATGGACACAGGCGAAGCCAGACGAATACTCAGGTACCTGGCCGACGGTACCGATCCGGAGACGGGTGAGACGTTTCCTATGGAAAGTCCCTATCAGAAACCCCAGGTGATACGGTCTCTATTTGTAGCGGTGGAGGCTTTGGACCGGCAAAGGCGGTCGAAAAAGCAGAATTCGGGCCGGAGCAACGCCGGCAATCCATGGACGAATGAGGAAGAGGAACGTTTGATTAACGCGTTCGATTCGGGTATGACAGTTGAGGACCTGGCTAGAATTCACTCGCGAACGTCCGCCGCCATAACGGCGAGACTGCAGAAGTTGGGCCGTCTGGAGGAATCTCAGAGCCAGGAAGTGGGCGCAGCCACCGGTTAATCCAGTAGAAAGACAATAAAACAGGAAAATCCCGTCTTGCAGGGCACCAGCCCTTCGATGAGCTTTGGGGTGACACCCTTTGTTCCGGGCAAGCGCAACGGTCTGCGTAAAGGTATGCGCCGAGTGTGTTCCTTTACGCAGACCGGTCTTGCCTCAGGGAATATCATCAAAAACCTGATGATATTCCCTGGTTACTGTGGTTGGTTTGAGATCAGCCATCCAGATGACTGGTACTGTTCAAAAATGTTAACGAAGCGCCCGAGGGATGGTTTTCAATCACGGATATTGAAGCGGCGCTGAAGCGTAGCTGCCACCAGTGTTCGATCCCTACCTCCAGCAACAAACAGGTAAGTACCTGGAGTGGGCCTCCGTGTGAGACTACAAGAACGGTCTCGTTCTGACGGTGTCGGGAAAGCTCGCTGATAAAACGTTCGATCCGCGAACTCATATCCGAAATGCTTTCGCCACCCGGGACCCTGATATTCGGTCCGGCGTTGCGCCACGAGGCGTCTGCGCTGAATATGAGCCGGTACTTCTCATCAATTTCATCAAACCGAAGTCCTTCTAATTCGCCGAAGTTCATCTCTCGAAGCACTGGCGTTTCATGAACGGCTTCTTGCATGCCGTGTTCGGCGGCAATAATTCTGGCTGTATGAAGGGCCCGCTTCAGATCACTTGAATATATGGTATCGATCTTTTCGGCCGCCAAACGCCTGGCCGCCCTGCGGGATTGCTCAATACCCTTTTCATTCAATGCTATATCTGTCTGGCCCTGATACCGCATTTGCTGGTTCCAGTCCGTGTGCCCGTGTCTCACAAGTATGAGCCTAGCCAACTCGTCCCTCCTGCTTCCCAAATTATAATGATGCCGATCAGAATACACGCCTCTGAGACCTCAATGATGGCACCGTAGGTATCACCGGTAAGTCCTCCAAGACGCCTGCTCAGCATTTTGGCAAGAATAAATGATATGAGCCAGACGCCGGCTATAAGTACTGGCCCTATCCAGAACAGGAATATAGATGTAAAGGCGAGGGTGAAAAAAGCCGTCACGTAAATCATACCCTGGCCGGTTTCCCTTTTAAAGAGGTCGCCCAGGCCTCCTTTTCGAGCGGATGGGAAGAACAGGATCGGATATGTAACGGCCCACCTGGCAATCACAGGCATGAGCAGGAGTCCGACCGCTCTCAGTTCACCGGGAAGCGAGACAAGAGCAGCGAATTTCACCAGAAGAAGGCAAAAAGCCCCGGCTACTCCGAATCCGCCGACATGACTGTCGGCCATCACTTTTAGTCGCTCAGCTGAGGACCTTCTGACGGCGAACCCGTCGCAGGTATCCATCAGACCGTCGAGATGCAACGCTCCGGTGAGTACCACCATGGTGACTAACAGAAGCGCGCCAATGAGTATATCCGGGAGGAAAAGCTGAAAAAGCTGGTCCAGTCCTAACAATATGCCGCCCAGCAAGATTCCGACCAGTGGGAAATACCAGAGGGAAGAACCGAGTCCTGTATTCCCATAAAGCCTGGCCGGTGCGGGGAGTATGGTAAGGAATTGTAAGGCGATCCAGCCCCCCCCCACTTGCTTCTGTATCCAATCCAGCATACAGGGTTCCTCAAACAGACTCTTTATCAGAACCGGATACGTCAGCCTCCTCGAATGTGGCCATCTCATCCAGTATTTTGCAGGAGGCTTCGATTATGCTCATCGCCAGCGCCGCGCCGGTCCCCTCCCCCAGCCGCATATTCAGATCAATAAGCGGTTCCAGCCCCATATGTTTCAGTATCGCGCTGTGACCTTTCTCCACGGACCTGTGTCCGGCTATGAAGTAATCTTTTGAGACAGGGCAGAGCTCATACGCGATCAGGGATGCAGCCCCTGATATGAATCCATCGATGACTATAGGAACGCGATGGGCAGCCGCGCCAAGCATCACGCCCGCAAGTCCGCCGATTTCGAATCCGCCGACCTTGGCCAGGACGTCGACCGGATCTGCCGGATTCGGGGTATTGATTTCGATTGCTGTTTCAACGATATTCACTTTGCCGGCCAGTTGATCATCGCCGAGTCCTGTCCCTCTGCCGGTGACCTCAACCACCGGAATTCCGGTTATGGCAGCGGAGATGGCAGACGAGGCGGTGGTATTGCCGATACCCATATCCCCACTCCCGACAATATCCAGTCCATTGCCTATTTCATCCTCGATAACCTCAATGCCTGACTCAATAGAGGTTATCGCCTGCTGGCGTGACATGGCTGCGCCTCGGGTCATATCGCGTGTGCCAAAATCGATCATCTTGCATATGAGACCGGGATGAGGCTCGAATCCGCCTGTTACACCCATATCAACAATGGTCACGCGCGCACCGATATGCTTCGAAAGAACGTTTATAGCGGCGGTTCCCGCCAGAAAGCTGTGAACCATCTGCCTGGTGACCTCCTGTGGATAAAGGCTGATGCCCTCTCCCGCGACGCCGTGGTCCGCGGCCATAACCACCATCGCCTTCTTTTTAAGCTTCGGCCTCGGATTTCCGGTCATGCCGGCAATCCGAATGGATAGTTCCTCCATTTTACCAAGGGATCCCCGTGGTTTGGTTAACTGATCCTGGCGCTCTCGCGCTGTTGCCATCGCCTCTTCATCGAGAGGTCTAATCGATTCTATAACTCGCTGGAGCTTATCCGTCATTTTCCCTCCAAATAAAAAATCCCCAAACCAAGTTAATTGGCCTGGGGATTTACCATCTCCCCTTACTTCCTTTGCCTCGAAGGCTTTCATCTATCTGCCGGCAGGTCTTCTGGCTTCCGGATCAATCTACTCTCTGATACCTTCCCGCTCGATTAGAACCGAACAGTGGCTGTGCTTGCAGATTTCGTACCCGGTCACAGCGGCGGGACCGCGCCGGTTTTTCACCGGACTTCCCTTTGGCAGCTTGTTATAAGCGCCGACAGAATCGCATTTCAGTTTTATAACGTAGTCAGTATACCCTGATGTTCGAGTGTTGTCAAAAGCTGACTATCATCCCAACAGCAAGCATGATTTCGTACCTGAAGAAATCGTTTAATCGGGGAGGGTGATAGCGAACTGCGACCGGTTTATAATTGACATGAATGTATATTTGATCGGAATTAAGCCCGTTTGATCTCATCTGACCAGTCACGGCATGACTTGATGAAATTGCGCGCGAGATCAGGATCGGTACCGAAATGCAAATGAACGTACGATGCCATGATATTACCGTTTGAATACCCCTCCCTTCGTTCCACCGGATGGACAATCCGGAATGCCCATGGATTCAGCATGTCTTTCGTCTCCGACCAGTGGAACTCATGGCCGCGGAGCCTCATTCCCTGAGGACCGAGAATCGTGTCACGGTCAAACTCAATTTCCACATATCCCATCCGTGCGAGCTGATTCTTCATGACTGACCAACCGGGAACCAGTCCCATCATATTGTATCGGTTGCCCTCAAAGTCAGTTATCCCTTCTGAGAGATACATCAGCCCGCCGCACTCACCGAAAATGGGGATTTGTCGGCCCGCTGCTTCGAGGATAGATTCCATCATTGGCTGATTTTGACTTATAAGGCTGGCGTGAATCTCGGGAAAACCTCCACCGATATAGATTCCCTCGGTATCCGGCGGCAACTCATCATCGTTGAGCGGACTGAAGGGCATTAATCGGGCACCGTAAGCCTCCAGTAGATCGAGATTATCCTGATAGTAGAAATTGAAGGCTTCGTCCCAGGCATATGCGATGTTAACGGTAGATGGAACAGGTTCGCTCGGGAATAGCAGGGGCTCGGCACCCCGCGTCTCTACAGGCTGCGCCGTTCGGGCAATGGAAAGCAGGAGATTCACATCAAGAGTCTCTTCGATCTGCCGGCGTAATGGTTCGATGAACCGTTCCCCCGCGTTTTCAACAGCAGGGATCAATCCCAGGTGGCGTTCCGGCATTTGAAGAGATGCGCTTCCAGGAAGGTACCCCAGTACTGCCAGTCCCGTTGCCTGTTCGATGGCTTCCCTGACCCACTGGTAATGACGTTCGCTGCCGACATTATTTATGATACATCCTCTCAGGTCGATGTCCTGATCGTATTTTTCATATCCTGAGGCAACCGCCGCGGCGCTGCGAGCCATTCGGCCGGCATCAATCACGAGTACAGTTGGCGCGTTCAGTAATTTCGCCATTTCCGCTGTGCTGCCGGAATCGTCGATTCCGCTGTGTCCATCGAAGAGCCCCATAACTCCCTCTATCACTGAAATATCGACCTGCTTCGCAGAGCGCTCGAAAAGCTCTATTACCGCCCCGTGAGGCAGAATCCAGCTATCAAGGTTTCGAGAAGGGCGTCCTGCAGCCAGCATGTGATAGGTGGGATCGATGTAATCGGGGCCTACCTTAAAGGGCTGTATCTTAAGACCCCGTCGCTTGAGAGCGGCCATAATTCCGGAGGATATGGCCGTCTTGCCCACGCCGCTCTGCGTACCGGCGATTATCAGCCGTGGGAGGTTCTCGGGGGCATTTCCGCTCTTGTTCAAACTACGTATCCGCCGAGAATGTGTTTTTCTGGACCGACGTTAGTATTAAGACTGGATGGTATAACCGCAAGGATAGATATATCATCACTGCCGTTGAATCGGATTTTTACCTGGTTCGAATTCCTTTCCTCAATCAGTGAATTACATCGTTGAATGACGTCAAATGCAAATCCATCCCAGTTATTTATAATTGAATGAACCAGAAGTTCCTCGATGTTCATATCCGTTTGACTGGCCCTGATTGAGCTTATACCGTCGCTGGTCATGATGAAGAAATCACCCTCGTCAAGTTCAATAGAGCGCGTCTGGAAGTCGACATTGGGCGTTCCCCACCGGCTGGAGTATGCCTCTATCCTTTTAATCGAACCGGTTATCCGGTTGCCGTGGAGGAGATGCGAATCGCCTGCCAGCATTACAACTGATTTCGTCAAACCGGTTCCCGATGCTACCGGCGGAATATGAACCAGGGAGAGGGTTGCCCTCTCTTTCAACCCCGTGCCCGCCTCCTTATTGACATTGTTGACGGCTTCTTCCAGAGATAAAGCCGGTCTCTCTGTTAAATACCTATCCAGTTGAGTAAGTAAGCTTCGTGAGAGACTGGTAGCGCCCGGAGGGTCCGAGATGGCAAATACCTGCTGACAAAGATTGACATAAATACAGTCGCTGGCATATACAGGATGGCTCGATCCTGTCATAACCTCGTTGAATATCTTTCCCGCTCCCGGGTGGACAGCCCCGCGGAAGCCGGGGCCGGATATGGTCTGCCAGGTAAAAGTGCCTTCGTATTTCGGGAGGGACTTGCGAGCCCTGTCATATTTTTTCTTTACGTGATCCGGGGTATTCCTGAAATAAGGTTCGAAAAGTTCCGGGTGCGTTTTGAAGACGCCCTTTTCGAAGATAGGATAATCGCGTATATCAACAGGATAGCTCATGATTGATCGTTTCCGGGTAAAGTTAATACTCTATTCCCTTTCGGGCGGTAACACCTTTAAGGAACGGGTGCTTATGCAATTTCATCTCGGTGAGGTAATCGGCATGATCGATTATTTCCGGCGGGGCGTCGCGTCCGGTAAGTACCAGTTCAGTGTGTTCGTGTTTCCCCCTTATCAAATCTACCACCGCCGATGTATTCAGAAGCCCCCTGTCAATAGCTACAAAGATCTCATCGAGCACGACGATCTGGTATTCCCCGCTACGAGTAACCTCCCGAGCGTAACCAATGGCTTCATTAACATCTTCCAATAATTGTTCATCCGGAAGGTTAAAACAATTACCTTTGGTAAACTGAACGATTTCAAACGGCCGGAACCTGGAAGCGAAAACGTGTTCGCCACATTCGGAATCGCCCTTGAGAAACTGTATTATTACAGTGTTCAAGCCCTGTCCGGCAGCGCGAAGGGCTAAGCCGATGGCGGCGGTTGTCTTTCCTTTACCATCACCCGTGTAGATATGAACGAGGCCTGTTTGTGCAGTGTTGTTATCCAAACGGTTTTCTCCCGGTGTATGTTTATTCTACAGCGTGAAATTCACATGGAAATGGTGAATTCATTCTCCTCAACAATACCCCTGATCTCGTTGATCAGCCTCTCACATTCCGGTTGTGTACGTGTGGCTATTCTGATGTATTGAGGCAACCCGAAAGATGTGCAGTCACGAACTACGATACCACGTTTGAGCAATTCCCTCCTGAAAAAGGTCGCATCTCCCACCCTGACCAGAAAGAAATGCGTCCTGGACGGGACCGGACTCATACCAAGACCTGTCAATTCATCATTCAGGTACCGTTTCGAATTACGGATGAGTTCCGTGCATTGGGCTTGATACTCTTTGTCGCCTATGGCTCTGATCCCCGCCTGTTGGGCCACGGCATTGACATTCCACGGCGGACACGCCTTTTTCAATGTATCGACGATATCACTTGATGTGACCGCGTATCCCAGGCGGAGTCCGGCCAGCGCGTAATCCTTGGTCATGGAACGAAGAATTACGATGTTCCCGGTATCGATAAAGCCGAGGGAATTCCATGGCGAATCGACGAAGTTTATATACGCTTCATCAAGGACCAGCAGCGAATCCTCGCAAACTGATAATATGGCCTGGATTTCCTCTCTGGTGAGATAGCCTCCGGTTGGATTGTTTGGATTGCATATAAATACCGCTTTCGGCCGCTTATTCTGGATCAAATCAATGAGATGATCTTTGCTGATTCTGAAATCACTTGTTTCATCAACGCGATATCTGGCGATTCCTGCTCCTGATAGTTGACAGGCGATTTCATACTCTCCGAATGTCGGTTCACTGATCAGAGCCAGGTCACCTTTGCCAAGATAAGCCATTCCGATGAGCCGGATAAGCTCGGTAGAACCATTGCCGATAATGATTTCGCCGGGATCAACGGCCAGGCTGTCGGCGATAGCGTTTCTCAGTTCATTACAGGCGGAATCCGGGTACCGATCTATTACGGATGACCCGAGAGCGGCCTGCACATCCGGTGGCGGTCCGTAAGGGTTGGCGCTGACGCTGAAATCGATGACCTCATCTGGTTTGTATCCAAACCGGGAAAGCTCGGCGTAGTCAGGTCCTCCATGAGGACAAATATCAAGTTTCTCTATCTCCGGTCTAGGGCGTAAAGGCAATTTTGACCCCCTCGGTAGCAAAGCATACCAGAATCCAGATTGCTGCCACAAGATACATAATGATTACCATTTGATTAATGGTTCGGATTGTCAGGCGCTTGACAGGCTTACCCAGTTTGTAGTGACCGGGCTTCTCAAGTTGCACTTCAAGCGCTCCGGCTGCTGCCGCCATGGGCCAGCCGGCATTGGGGCTCTGGGTTTTGCTGTGTTCTTTCATCATAGTACGCCATGCGGAACGGACCTTTTTTTGTGCGGGAAAAGAAGCGGCTACAATCATTACCGCCGTAAGCCGAGCCGGGATCAGGTTTAGTACGTCATCCAGCCTGGCGGCGAATTTCCCGATATATTCATATCCGCCTCTGTACCCGATCATCGAATCGAAAGTGCTGACGACGCGGTATCCCACCGCTCCCGGTATGCCCAGAACCAGGAACCAGAAAAGCGGGGCCACAAAGCTGTCGGAGGTGTTCTCGGCTACTGACTCGACGGTTGCCGCGACAGTCTGATGTTGGTCAAGGTCATCCGGATTTCTGCTTACCAGGGCGGGAATATATGATCTGGCGCCCGCGAGGTCGTCCTTCTCCAGCCTGTGGCGTATGTTTTGCGCGGAATGGCCCAGTCCTTTCAGCGATATGGTCAACTTGAGAAGCAGGGCCCCGACAATGATATAAATGATTTGGTTTGTTTCCTCAAGGTATCCAAGAAGAAAATAAACCGGCGTTACAAACAATGCCACAACAAATATTACGATTACTGTTCCATAGATTAGCGATGCTGTTTTGCTTCTTTCAGGGTTGAATCGCTCTAAAAAGGCGATTATTTTGCCCATCCATCCGACTGGGTGAACAGCGGTTGGAGGGTCCCCCGGTAACAGATCAAGGAATAACGCGAGCGTCAATATAAATAATATCTCCATACTGGTTGCCTTTTTCCAGGAATGTTGACCCGGTTAACCGTAAATTAGCGATAGGGGGTATGTTACGGTATACATTATACAGAAAGCTGCCTATCATAACGCCTGTTGTCATCCTTTAAAATACCACCCTGTCGCCTATTTGTATAATTCAATGCTATTCGACGTCACCCTCTCCCGAGGATGGCGGTTCTTCTTACGGAGTGAGGCTGCCGCGGAAAAAGCTTAACATAATATTTACCGGAAACATACTCAACCGCAGTGTCAATGACTATTTTCGAAACTATATGTTGGGTTACCTCGCCCCTCAATCGTTCCCGAGGACGCTCTCATGACTTGACACTCATCAACTTTGACGTTATTCTTTCTATAAAAATAACCAATGTTGGCTAATATTTATTCTTAGTCTGACAAACCATAGCCAGCATTAAACCACAGGGGTTTGGCATGAGAGTGATTATGGCTGAATTGCAATCCACAATCTCATTGGTATGCGGGATAGTTGTAGTCGTATCATTGTTCCTGTCGTGGTTCAGTGCCACGCTTATTTCGGGATACGGGATGACAGTTACATATAACGCAAACGGGTGGGATGTAATCGGGGGAGAGCTGCCTTTTATCGGGCCTGTTGGACCGGTTTTTACCCTGACAGGCGGCATTCTTATGGTTCTGTTTGCGTTGACGGCGTTCACTTTGCCACGGATGTCAACCGAATACAGCGAGGTTGTTGATTTACTGGTGAAAGCAGCTAGAGCGGCTCCTCTCTTTGTGGTATTTGGAGTGTTTTTCTTTATGGTTGATGCCAGATCATCAGGTTGTGGAGGGCTGCTGCCCATGGATTGGATAGGTGTCGCTCCGTGGGTAGCGCTTCCGTTCGCTTTATTTGGAATCGGTGCCGGCGTTACAAGGCACGCATCTGTTATCACCGAATCACATAGATCCATCGCTTCTGAGAATACTGGTAAAAGCACGTCGTCCGTACGCAGCATGAGAAGGGAGATGCTGGAACGTCCGCCTGAAGACAAGAGTCAGCCAGAGCGACCTGTAGTTGATGCCGGTATGGCGAAGGACCACTTCAATCGAGCATCCGATTATGAGTCCAGAGGACAGGATGACCAGGCAATTTCCGCATATACGGAAGCGATCGAGGCTGACCCGCGTTACGCCCTTGCCTATTACTATCGCGGTTCCCTCTATGAACTGCAGGAAAGAGCGGCGGAGGCTCTCAATGACTTTCGAAAGGTGATTGAGACATCCGATGATCCTGATCTCATTTCGATGGCAAAGAAGCGGATCCAGTAGCTAGTTTAACTTCCCGTAAACAACCGGACTTCCCTGTACTGATTGTATTCAGGTACCCAACCTTATCCCCACCACACGACGCTGACTACTCCAGTCAGCTTATTTTAGGAACCCCTGATTAACGGGTGAATGCGGGAGGTCTCCGGACTTAAAAATTCTGTATTTGTTGGGGGGACCGCTATTCATTTTTTAAGGTGCGCACGCATTACTTCGTGGTTCCCGCCACGTCGGGGAGTATAACAACAGTTGGAAGACCGTTTACCGGATGGGGATAGACACAAACCCGGGCACCATAAACCTCTTTAATCGTCTCTTCGGTAATTACCTCTTCCGGTTTGCCCTTAGCATGAATCCCGCCACCATCCAGCAGTACCAGTCTGTCACAGTACTGGGCCGCTAAATTAAGATCATGTAGTACGGCAACGGCCGCGATACCCTCTTGTTTACATAATGTTTTGACGAAATCCAGAATTTCAACCTGATAGTTGATATCAAGATGCGCAGTCGGTTCATCGAGCAGAATGAGCTCGGGCTCCTGGGCGAGGGCACGTGCGATCGTAAGCAATTGTTTCTGACCACCGGATATCTCGTTCATTTTCCTTTCGGCTATTGGCTGGGTGTTGGTAATTGCCATTGCTCGCCAGGCGATGTCGAAGTCTTTCATCCCCTCAAACCGGAAACGGCCCAGATACGGTGTGCGGCCCATAAGCACTATCTCAAACCCGGTAAATGTATCAGGTAAATTCGGGCTCTGCGGGACGACGGCTATAATCCTGGCCAGGTTACCCCTGGTGCAGCGAGAGATGTCTTCGCCGTTGATCAGGATTCGTCCGCCTTTGGTTTTGAGGGTTCGACTGATTCCCTTGAGCATGGTGGACTTCCCGGAACCATTGGGGCCAATGATTCCAACCATTTCCCCGCTGTTTACCGATATATTGATATTGCTCAGGACTAACACCTTCCCGTAGCCGAGGCTGACTTCTTCCAGTTTTAACATTGGATTATCCTCAAACATAATTTAGAAGAAGGTTCCTCTTTTCCTCATCTTCAGTAGATAGAGAAAGAATGGGGCGCCTACGAAAGCGGTGATTACACCTACCGGCAATTCGGATGGTTGCACTATGGTTCTTGCCAGGGTATCCGCCAGTATCAGAAATATTCCGCCTGTGAGTAATGAGAGAGGCAGCAGAAACCGGTAGTCCGGCCCCCAGATGAGTCGGACGGCATGTGGAGTGATAATGCCCACAAAGCCGATGGTACCGCAAAAACTCACTGCTGCGGCCGTTATGAGTGTGGCGCACACCAGCAGGATTATCTTGACCTGTTCGACCTTTATTCCCAGATGCTCCGCCTGGTCTTCGTCCAGTTGCATAACATTTAATGGCCGGGAATGAACCCATATTATCAAGGTGCCTATGAACATAAAAGGCAGGACACTCAGTACCTGTTCCCAGTTGCTGAGGGAGAATCTTCCGAGCATCCACGAGATAATCCCGTGCAGTTTGTCATCACTGGTGATCATCAGGTAGGAGGTAATCGAGGACATGAACGCTCCTATTGCCACCCCGGCAAGAATGAGAGTGGTAACCGGCAGGCTTTTACCGGTTCGGGCTATGGCGTATACGATCGTCACGGTAGTCAAAGCGCCCGCGAATGCCATAAACGGAACCGTCTCAAAGCCCGCGATTCCTTGCCATCCCAGCGGCAGCAGCATGCCTATAGCCGCTCCGAGTAGTGCCCCCTGGGAAACGCCGATGAGATAGGGATCTGCCAGTGGGTTGCGAAAGAGGCCCTGATATGTCGCCCCTGCCACTGCCAGAGAAGCGCCAACCAGTCCCGCCAGGACGATTCTCGGCAGCCTTGTATCAAGTATGATGATTTCATCATTACGCGTCCATGTTTCAGTGACGTTTAAAAAGGAAAGTTTGGATAGTAGAATTTGCCAGACGGTAGCGAAGGGAATCTCTGCGCTGCCCACCGACGCGGCGAACACGACGACCAGGAGCAGTAATACCGTTAACCCCCCGATCGAGTATAGACGAGAATTCCAGCGTACGACTGGCCGATGAGGGCCGTCGTCCTTTGTAATTCTACCCGGCGAATCGTGAGCCACTGTTCTTAAAATTCCTCTCCTGTACGTCAACAAATTCTCATTGACGGTTCACATCGACCGCGTCGAATACATCCGGGTGAATGAAACTGGCGATTCCAGCCAGGCCGATTATTGCCCGGGGACCTGGGCGGCACACCAGATCCGCGCTAATCCGATGGACCCTGTTATTCCGGCAAGCGGACGTATTCTTGAGATTGGGTTCATTCTTAACGTAGAGAAAAAGGTCTGCCGTCTCCCCATGATTGTATGATGTGATGAATACTTCGGGATCTCTATCGGCGATGATATCAATGTCAATCAGGTCTTTTGCTGAAAGGTATTGGCCTATGTTGGCACCACCCGCGATGCTGATTAGTTTGTTTGGCGGACATGTGCCCCGTGCAATTCGCGGCGGATCATTCCCACAGATATAACAAACTCTCGGCATTTCTGTTTCACTAAGATGCCTGGTCCTCTCCGATATCTCGGCAATTCGGGACTCTATATCATTGGCCAGTTCGGATGCCTTACGCTCCTGACCCGTGATCTTGCCTATTTGAGATATACAATCAGGCGCGTCCAGCAGCGTTTTTGCTTTAATGACAACCACGTTCAATCCATTGCTCCGTAAATCGTGAACAGTGCTTTCAAGGTGGAAGTCCGTAGCCAGAACCAGGTCGGGCCGCAGGCTGACCACCTTGGCGATATCAACTGTTGAGAAGCCGCCGACTTTGTCTTTCAGACGCGCTCCCGGGGGATAGTTACAAAATTCCGTAACACCCGCGATTCTATCCTCAAGTCCGAGAGCGAAGAGAATTTCCGTATTTGAAGGCGCTAAAGAGACGATCCTTTCAGCGTTCACTTGCTATCCTCCCCTGCAGGTTGCCCGAATATCTCCGGATGTAGAAACCGGGCGATTAATTCAAGGGCATCGACTATTCTTGGTCCGGCGCGACCGAAGACATCGGTATCAATTTGATATACGCGGTCATTCTTGAGAGCCTGCGTCTCCCTGAGTCTTGGTTCGCTTTTGACCCAATTTATGATTGAATCACGCGAATCTCCGTGCCCGGTGTTGGCTATTATTACCTCCGGATCTCTTTCGATCAATGTCTCCAGTCCCATTGGCCCATGCTCCAGTCCGTACCCGATATTTATGCCGCCCGCTATCTCCAGTAATTGTCCTTGCAGTGTTTGCGGACCGGAGGCATATATCGGGTCATGCCAGACCAGGGTAACAAATCGAGGCTTCTCCTCTTCCGTTAAAGAGCTCACCTTCTCTTTCACCGTATCTATTCTCATCTCCATATCATATACCAGTTCATTCGCCTCTTTCCCTTTTCCCGTGCGCTGGCCCAGCAGTTTTATTCCATCGAGCACTTCCTCAAGTGTTTTCGGCGCCAGGGTGAGTACTTCCATCCCGCGTCTTTCCAGTTCCGGCACAACTGAATCCTTGTGCAGGTCAGCAGCTACAATCAGGTCTGGTGAAAGAGAGATGACTTTTTCCATGTCTACTTCTGAGAAGCCACCCACCTTCGCTTTTTCCTCGGCTTCCGGCGGGAAGTTACAGTATTCAGTGACACCCACAACCCTGTCTTCGAGACCCAGCGCGAACAATATCTCGGTGTTACTTGGTGCCAGGGATATGACTCTCTCTACTTCACCATTACCTGTATCGTTATCAGAATCAAAACACGCGGCTAACGATATCATGAGTACAGATACAATAAAGAGTGCTGATATCAAGCACAAACGGTACATAAACAAAACTCCTTTCTGTATAATATGTTACTTCAGATGATCGAATTCACGCTTTAGCCTACGATCAGGGATGGCGTCGGCGGTACCGCTCCTTTGCTCCACCTGACTCAGGCGCTAATTAGACGCTGCTTCACACGGCCATCACTACGCAACTATACTTTATTATAATAATATTAATTGGATTATAAATCAACAAGCTTATGAAGTTAAACAGCGTTTGACAAATGTTCACCCTGCGGTTGAGGGACTGATTTCCGCGTCGCCACAGGGGTCATGGGTGGGGGTTAATCGTTGAGCTCCAATCTGAGATGGAACGTTTCATCCTGAATTCAGAATTGCCTCGGCTACGGAACTATCTGTTATCAGGATATCATAACAGCAAATATCGGGGGCGAGGGAAGCCGTGGTGGCTTCTATGTTATCCTTCCCTGCGGAAACCGCGATCACGTGTTTACCCGGGGTCCTGGACATCTGCCGGAGGTGCTCCAGCGGGACGGTGATGATATCGTTTAATCCCCTGAATTCCTGTCTCAACACCCGATCGTTGTCGAATGCCTGGAAGTTGATCTGGCCGCGGGATAGGTCCTTCAGTTTCTGAGGGTCGGTGTTGTAGTAGCGAAGGATGGCCTCCGCCCGTTTATCGATATACTTGAAGGTCCCGATTTCCACCAGAAAGGTATCCGCGTCCATGGCCTGCTCGAACAGGTCCAGGATGCCGTTCTGGGCCAAAATGGTCAGCTTTTGTTCTTCGGTAAGTTCATTGCTGCCTACAGGGGATATCTGAAAGTTAAAGGCATGAACATCGCCGCCGTATTTTGCTCTCATGGCAGCAACCAGTGCGTTGGGGAAGAACTCCACTACCTGAGCCGCGTTGGCCTTTAATCCCAGTTCTATTACTGACATAGGATATAGCTTAAGATCACGGAGTTTTCGCGGGGTGAGGTTCTCAACCATGTGAGTTAGCGTGGTACCAGAGGCGACCGCCACTTTTGAACCGTCCCTCACCAGCCATTCGAAATATCTGGCGGCGGTGATGCCGACGCTTCTTCTGACACTCCGACCGTTATTGCCGACTGTGGGGATCACGACGGCATCGAAAAGTTCGAATCTATCACGCAGCGCGGCTTCAAGTTGCGGATACCGCGGCGGTGTAACCTCCACCGATATCTTCATCATCCCTTCTCGTACCGCCCGTTCCAGCAGGCGAGAAACTTTTGCTTCAGACATACCTAGCGCAGAGGCAATTTCTTTCTGGGTGGTACCCGGGCTGGAATACTTTTCCCAGACACATCGCCACATATCTAATTGATCGGTTGCAGGTCCTGGTTTTCTCGGCATGCCTACCGAAGCCTCTCTCGCCGAGCCGTGGTGATAACCGGAATTCTCATAAATAATCGCGGTTTCTCAGCGTATTTCGAGTTTGTTGCGAGATCTGTTGTTTCGGTAAATCATTCTAACTCATTTTCGAGAATAGTGCAATAAGTTTCAAGTAAATGAAATCTATTGACGTTCAATCGCATTCATGCTATCCTGATTACGTTCGGCGAAAAAGTTCTTAATGATACTACTGGTCATATCGACGACATTCTTTCGATATTGCACCAATAAGTATCTATGGGGGTTAAAAGTGCGGTACGCAGAGCAAGGGATTAATCTGGAAATCGATCTATCTCGAGGGAACATCGAGAAGGTCACAACGGATCCAAAAGACACCGAGCTCTATCTTGGCGGTCTGGGTACGAACGCCAAGATATTATGGGACAGGGTCCCCCCTGAAGTTGAACCCTTTTCTCCCGATAATTTGCTGATATTCAGCGCCGGTCTTCTGGTCGGCACCCCTGCGCCCGCTGCGAATCGCACCATTGTGTCCACCATTTCGCCTCAGACAAATCTGATGGCGTTTTCAATGGCGGGCGGATTCTTTGCGCCGGAACTCAAACATGCCGGTTACGATAAAATAATTTTTCGTGGCAAGTCCCCTGACTGGGTTTATTTGTGGGTAAACAATGGCAAGGTGGAACTGCGGGATGCCAGCCATCTCCAGGGGAAAGGCACCTACGAGACGGCCGAGCTGATCAAACAGGAGTTGAACGAGCCGAAAGCTCAGGTGGCCACGATCGGCCTGGGAGGCGAAAACCGGGTCTATTTTGCCTCCATCGAGATCGAAAAGTCCAGTTGCAGCCGACTCGGTGTGGGCGCCATTATGGGAGACAAAAGAGTAAAGGCTGTAGCCATTCGTGGAACCAGGGACGTTAATGTCGCCCGGCCAGCTGAGTGTTTTCAGCTTTGCACCGAGATATTGCAGACGATGAAGCACCGACTGGCCAATCCGCTTCCAGGGTTTGATGCCATGATATCTACGCTCGGGCCTCAGGCGCTCTCACACACTGATGATGGGTTCCATATCAATAATTTTGCCTGGGGAAATGCCCGCGAGCGGAGAAAAGGCGCCTGGACCGACGAATTCGCCGCGAAGTGGGAAGCGGATCAGGAAGAAGTGAAAGAGCGGCACATCAGTTGCTATAACTGTCCGACCAAGTGCGGGGGCATCATCAAACACCCCACACTGGGCCGATATCCGATGAAGTGCTACTCGAAACTCACCTATCCCATGGCCGCTTATGCGGACCTGGATTTCGGCTTCAAGATGATCGGGATCGGGCAGGAGCACGGGGTTGACGGATACACCGCGCCGCAGGTGATGGCGTTCGCCGTTGAGCTCTACGAAGACGGTATTCTAACCGACGAGGACATGCCGGATTTCCCGACTGACAACGCCGAGCGGCACTTCTATTTGATGGATAAAATCGTCCGGCGGGAAGGCATCGGCGACATACTCGCCGACGGCGTCTACTGGGCGGCCCGCCGCATCGGCAAGGGAGCGGAGGCCTACGATCATAATACCATCAAGAAAAACGAGCAGATGTTTATCAAGCTGGGCACCTTGAATCCCATCTATTACCTGCTGTATTCCACCGGCGAGAAGCTTACCATCACCCAGATCGAAGGACAGATCCCTCAGATGCCGCTCGAACCGGAAGATAGAAAGGAATTCGTAAAGGACTGGATACATGTTCCGAAAGGCAAAGAGGAGAAGTTCAAGAAATTCATTCTGGAGTGGGGGGATGGTGATAACAAAGCCCCGTTTTATCCCGACCCTGACTTGCTGAACGAACTCGTTGACTGGCAGGAGGCGATGCATTACATCGATGATGCCACCGGAGTCTGCGCCGGGGCGTCATCGTTCATGTGTAAGCCTCCCTATCATATTCATAACTACCCACAGGTGATCTCGGCAGCAACCGGTATCGATTTCGACGAAGACAGCCTGTGGCAACTGGCTGCCAGAAACCGAAACCTGATACGGGCCATCAATATCAGAAGAGGTATGAAGAAGGAGGACGAACGTCCGCCGGAGGATCACTGGAAGAAGCGGTTCCCCGATTATGAATCCAAGCTCCTGGATAGTTACTATAAATTCAAGGGATGGAATAATCTGGGGATTCCCACCAAAGCGTATTTGCATGAACTGGGTCTGGATTATGTCGCCGAAGACCTGGAACAAAGAGGGTTTCCAATCGATTCAGGAGAAGCGGAAGCTCAGAACGAGTAGGGATTCTAATCATGAAAAAAGTAAAGAGAATCAAGATCGATGCCGACCTGTGCAATGGTTGCCGGGCATGCGAGATGGCCTGCTCAGCCTTTCATGCCGAACCAAAGTATAGCAGCATGAATCCGGAAAAGTCGCATATTCGGGTGCTTTTTGATGTACGCCGCAATCTGTATATCCCGGTACTGGCCGGTCCGTTTACCGATGCCGAATGTGCGGGCAGAGACATGTATGTCATAGACGGGAAGGAATACGACGAGTGCGCTTTCTGCAGAGCGGCGTGTCCCTCCAGGGAGCTTTTTCATGACCCCGATTCCGGGTTGCCACTGAAATGTGACATGTGCGAGGATGAGCCGCCGCTGGAAGAGCCCTTGTGTGTGCAGTGGTGCATAACCGATGCCCTTACTTATGAGGAGTGGGAAGAGGAGGAGGAAGAGGAAGAAACAATAAACGATATTGAGGTAGGGCTGGAAGCGCTGGCAAATAAGCACGGATTGCAGAAAGTCACCGATACCCTGGCCCGACTGGCCATGGCCAAGAAGGGCGAATACGTCGAGGCCAAGGAATAGGATTGAACTATGGAGATTGTAGCCCCCTTCGATGAAGCAATTGATGCCATAAAAGAGGCCGGCGGCGACGCATTCAAATTCTGCTATCAATGCGGCCTATGCGATACGGTGTGTCCCTGGAACAAGGTGAGGGCTTTCAGTATGCGCAAGCTGGTCCGGGAAGCGACCTTTGGGCTGACCGAGATCGAGGGTGAGGAAATATGGCGCTGTACCACCTGCGGAAAATGCCCGCAGCGATGTCCCAGGGATGTCAAACAGATAGAATCCGGGGTCGCATTACGCCGAATCGCCACACAATACGGGGTTTTTCATACCACCGCACGGCCGCTGCGCAGCGTAAGCGCAAGCCTGGCCGGTGCCGGCAACCCGTTGGGTGAAGAGCGGGGCAAACGAGCAGACTGGGCCAGGGATCTTTCCGTCAAAACATTTGACGAGGAGACGGACCTGCTCTATTTCCCCGGCTGCTACCTCAGCTATGACGCAAGGATGAAAAAAGTGGCCGCTGCCACTGTGCAAATACTGAATGAGGCCGGAGTGGATTTCGGGATACTGGGCACCGAGGAGAATTGCTGTGGGGAAAGTATCCGCAAAACGGGCGATGAGCAGGTTTTCAAACGGCTGGTCAAGGAAAACATCAAAACCTTTGTGGAAAACGGGGTGCACAAGATCCTGGTTTCCTCGCCGCATTGCTATCATACCTTTAAAAACGAGTATCCTGAATTCAATGTGAACTTCGAGGTCATACATATCTCCCAGTTCCTGCTGCAGCTCATCAACGAAGGACGGATTACTCTCAAAAACGAATACCCGAAGAAAGTGACATACCATGATCCCTGCTACCTGGGCCGGCATAATGGCATTTTTGAAGAGCCCAGGGAGGTTCTGCGGCGTGTCCCCGGCTTGGAACTGGTAGAGATGGCCGATTCGTATAAGGACAGTCTCTGCTGCGGCGGTGGTGGTGGCAGAATATGGATGGATACGCCAAAGGAAGAGAGATTTTCCGACTTGAGACTTCAACAGGTTGTTGAAGCCGGAGCCGAAGTTCTGGCCACTTGCTGTCCCTATTGCATCACCAATTTCGAAGACAGCCGGTTAACCATGGAGGATAGCGAAGCCCTTCAGATTATGGACATCACCGAGATTATCCGGGATTCATGTTGCGAATAGAGAAGGCGAAACAGCAAGGTAAGCGTTGATACATCGGATATGGAAGATCTCGCGGAGAAAACAACTTGTGAGCGCTTTTCGGACAAAGGATGGGTGAGTACCTCGACGCATGTGCCTGTGGAGAAGAGGATTTCGATTGTTGTCAACCGACAGGCATTTGTCAACCTCCTGTGTACGCCAAGCGATCTGAACTATCTGGTCATCGGATATCTTTACGGGGAAGGTATCATCTCCGGGATCGATGATGTGACCAGTATAGATGTATGTGAAGATGAATCGGAGGTGGATGTAAGGCTGAGCAACCCCGAGGTTGAATTGCCCCGAGTCCGCACGCTGACTTCCGGCTGTGCGGGGGGTGTCGCTTTCAAAGCTGAAGGAGAAAAGGTTGAGTCCGATGTCGTTATCTCCCCCGAACAAGTGCTGTCTTTGATGAAGCAGTTTCAGGAACAAATGGACCTGTACCGGATCAGCGGTGGCATTCACACTTCGGCCCTGGCCGATACCCGGAACCTGCTGGTGATCACTGAGGATATCGGACGGCACAACACTCTGGACAAGATTCTGGGCGAATGTCTCATAAAGGGGTTGGAGACCAGGGACAAACTGCTCCTGTGCACCGGACGCGTTTCCTCCGAGATGCTGCTCAAGGCGTCCCGGATACAGGTGCCGATCATTGCCTCCCTGACATCGCCGACCGGACGCGCGGTTTCGCTGGCCCGTGAGATGGGTATTGGCCTGGTTGGCTATGCGCGCGGCAACCGCCTGACGGCCTATGCCCACCCGGAGCGGCTCGGCCGATAGTGCGGCCATGATGGGCACATCAAACTTAAGAGGAATAGAGAAAATGGAACAGGAACAACTCGAACAGTTTCTCAAGACGATGTCAGGTAACAAGTTCGGTGACGTGATGATCGTGGGTGGCGGAATCAGCGGCATTCAAGCCTCTCTCGATCTGGCGACTGCCGGCTTCAAGGTCTACCTGGTGGAGAAATCGCCCGCCATCGGCGGCCATATGGCCCAGCTTGATAAGACGTTTCCCACCAATGACTGCTCTATGTGAATACTCTCACCCAAACTGGTCGAGGTCGACCGGCAGACGAACATAGAGGTCCTGACTTATACGGAAATCGACAGGGTCGAAGGGGAGGCGGGGGCTTTCAAAGTATCTCTCACCAAGAAGCCCCGGTATATCATCGAGGACAAATGTACCGGGTGTACGACCTGCGTGGAGTATTGCCCGGTCAAGTATCCCGATCCATTCAACCAGGAAATATCCAATAATAAGGCCGTCCATATCTATTACTCTCAGGCAGTTCCCCTGGTGGCCTATATTGATGAAAGCTGTCTTTATCTCAAGGAAGAAAAATGCGGCATCTGCAAGGCAGTGTGTAAAAATGGCGCCATTGATTTCTCTCAGATGCCGGAGAAAATGGAAATGGAAGTAGGGGCCATACTTTTGGCGCCGGGGATGGAGCCGTTCGATCCCAGATTACTCCGGGAAGACTACGGCTACGGCAGGTTTGAGAACGTTGTTACCAGCATGGACTACGAACGACTGCTATGCGCCACCGGTCCATATGAAGGTGAAATACTGCGGGCATCCGACCAGAAACATCCCCACAAAATCGCCTGGATCCAGTGCGTCGGTTCCCGGCAGGTTATCGAGGGCGGAAACAGCTATTGTTCCGGGGTTTGCTGCACTTATACGCAGAAGCAGGTCATTCTGACCAAGGACCACTACGCCGATGCCGAGTGTACCATATTCCATAACGATATTCGTGCCTATGGGAAAGACTTCGAGCGGTACTACGAAAGAGCATCGAACCTTTCCAATGTCCGGTTCATCCGAAGCTACGTATCGATCGGGAGAGAAATACCGGAAAGCAAGAATGTAACCATACGATACTCTACTTTCGACGAGGGGGTAAAAGAGGAAGAATTCGATATGGTTGTGTTATCCGTCGGGTTGAACCCTCCGAATGAATTCGAGGATTTGGCCGGCAAGTTCGGGGTTGAGCTTAACTCGCACGGATTCTGCAAAACCAATCCCACAAATCCTATGGAGACCTCACGTCCGGGGATCTTCATAAGTGGAGCCTTCCAGGGTCCGGTCGATATCCCCGAGTCGGTTTTCTCGGCCAGTGGCGCAGGCTCGCAATGCGGCACGCTCCTTGATTACCGGAGAGGCAAACTGACCACGGAAAGGGTGTATCCGCCGGAAAGAGATGTCACCGGTGAGGAACCGAAAATAGGTGTCTTTGTTTGCCACTGCGGGGCCAATATCGGCAGAGTGGTCGATGTACCAGCCACGGTTGAATATGCCCTGACTTTGCCCAATGTCGTCCATGCACAGGAACAACTGTTTTCGTGTGCTACCAATTCCGCCCAGGAAATAACCGACATGATAAAGGAAAAAGGGCTGAATCGCGTTGTTATCGCTGCCTGTTCCCCCCGAACCCTCGAACCGCTGTTCTGGGATACGGTCCGGGAAGGGGGGCTGAATCCATACTATTCCGAAATGGCAAACATTAGAGAACACTGCTCCTGGGTCCACGCCAAAGAACATGAAGAGGCCACACGAAAGGCTATGGATTTAACCCGGTCTTCGGTAGCACGCGCCCGCCTGCTCGAGCCCTTAAGGCAAATCGATCTGCCGGTGGATAACAGAGCCCTGGTGATCGGCGGCGGTATTGCCGGTATGGTCTGTGCGCTCTCCATAGCGGAACAGGGACATGAGGTTCACCTGGTGGAAAAGGAAAAAGACCTGGGTGGATTGGCCCGAAGAATTCATCATACCCTGGACGGATTGGATGTGCAGGCATATCTGAAAGACTTGATACAGAAGGTCTATCGGAATCCGCTTGTACATGTGTACCATGATGCCACCATTAACGAGGCCACCGGCTACATCGGCAATTTCCAGACAACGGTGAAATCGGAACGGGGAGTGACTCAGATAACACATGGGGCAACCGTCATCGCCACCGGGGTTGATGTCTATCAACCGACCGAATACCTTTATGGAGAAGATGAAAGGGTCATGACCCACCTGGAGCTGGATGAGGCCATCATCAGGGGTGACGAAAGGGTAAACAACGCCAAGAGTGTGGTGATGATTCAATGCGTGGGGTGCCGTAATGAAGACCGGAACTACTGCAGCCGGGTATGCTGCGGCGAGTCCATTAAGAATGCCCTGAAGCTCAAAGAAGTCAACCCGAAGATAGATGTTTATATCCTCTACCGGGATATGAGAACCTATGGCTACCTCGAAAACCACTACCGGGAAGCGGCCAGTCGGGATGTGCGGTTCATACGCTACGAACCGGACGAAAAACCCGAGGTGGAACCGGCCGTGGAAGAAGGACGGCCGGTGTTGCGCGTCACCCTGCCGGATTATGTGTTGGGCCAGAAAATGGCCATCGATGCCGATATCCTTATGCTGGCGGCGGCGGCGATCCCGCCGGAAGGAAACAAGGAATTGACGCAACAGTTTACGCTCGGCTTGAGCCCGGATGGTTTCTTCAAGGAAGCCCATGTCAAATTAAGGCCGGTCGAATTTGCCACCGATGGCGTATATCTCTGTGGCACCGCCCACTATCCCAAGTACATCCCGGAATCGATCAGCCAGGCGTATGGGGCGGCGGGGCGGGTCATCACACTGCTCTCACATGATACTGTCCTGGCTTCCGGCTCCGTATGCGAGGTGGATGAGGGCAAATGCATAGGATGCGGGGAATGCATCGCGGTGTGCATCTATGGGGCCATAGAGTTTCAGGATACCAAACAGGGTAAGAAGGCCATGGTCAATCCTGTTCTCTGCAAAGGGGACGGCCTGTGCAACTCCAAGTGTCCCACAGGCGCGATACAATTGAAACATTTCACCGACGAGGAGATCATCAGTCAAATAGACGCATTGGTTCCGGCGCTTGCGGAAGCGGTTTGATGGCAGGAGTAAGTAATATGTAACGCTGGCCTTTCACCCTAACTTGGCCTCTCCCTCAAGGGATTGGGATTGGGTTCTCTCGCCCCTCAGGCGAGAGAGTTAGAGTGAGGGGGACAGCGTGGGCTGAAGGCTTGCGGAGCAAGTAGAACCAAACGAGAAAGGATATCATAATGAGTGCAGGATTTGACTTCCAACCGAGAATCCTGGGCTTCGTATGCCAATGGTGAGCGTATGGCGCTGCCGATTTGGCTGGCGTGTCCAGGCTGCAGTATACAACAGAAATAAGAATGATTCGGGTTATGTGTTCCGGGAGGGTCGATCCGGCTTTCGTGTTCCGGGCTTTCCAGAACGGGGTGGACGGTGTATTCATTGGCGGTTGCCATCTGGGTGAATGTAACTATATTACCCACGGTAACTACCATGCGCTCAATATGGTGCTCCTGTGTAAACGGATCATGGAGCATATCGGGCTCAATCCGGACCGGCTGGATATCCAGTTCATGTCCTCCGGAGAAGGCATGGTGTTTGCCGAAGTCGTTGACCGGTTTGTTTCCAGAGTAAAGGAACTGGGCCCTCTGGGCACTGGCGACGAGATTTCCGGAGACGAATTGCACTCCAAACTGGACACGGTGAGCAAGCTTATTCCCTATATCAAGATAACGGAAAGAGAGAAACTCCAATCACATCTGGAAAGTGAAGCCGAACATGAGAGCCTTTTCACTCAGGACGAGATAGATAAGCTGTTCAATGAGGTGGTTTCCTATTATATAGATCCGGAGAAGTGTCAGGCCTGTATGATTTGCCTTCGTAAGTGTCCCGTGGGGGCAATTGAGGGTGCGAAGAAACAAATTCATGTCATTGACCAGGATAAATGCATTAAATGTAATACCTGCTATGAAGCCTGTCCGCCCAAATTCGGAGCAGTAAAGAAAATCGTTTCCGAACCGGTCCCGCCCCCTATTCCCGAGGAGGATCGCGTGATTGTCAGAGAGAAGTGATCAATGATAAGGGCCGCTTGCCAAATTACTCGAAAAAGGCTCATATACCAGAAAATATTCAAACTAGTGTGCTGTCCCCAACGGTTCTATACAATTGTTCCGCAACGCTCTTTTCACCGCATTGCTTCACATAAAAAGCTGACCACTCCGGTAACGCACTCGCAGTTGCGAGTGCGTTACCGGAGTGGTCAGCGATGGGTGGGTGGTGGGGATAAGGCTCCAGCATTTGCCTGAATTAATATCAGCGAAAGTCTGGTTATTTACGAGACAATACAATAGTGACAGAGAAGAGAAATTTTCCAAATAAAAAAGCCCGCAGGTGAAACTGTATCTGCGGCCTTTTTCCGTTTTCACCAGAAAATTTGATCAGGTACCGACCGACCAGAATATGGCGTTACCGAAACGCTTATCTTCCCGAGTGTCGCCTGTTCGTTGAATGATTGTGATACCTGATGTCAAGGTTCATATTAAGAAGATCAATACCGCCAATGCTTCATGAGTCTCATTTCGTGTTGTATTTTACATGCCACTTGTGATAAACTAGCAAAGTAATTTCACGGAAAGTTGGGTCAGTAATGGTGGAAGTAACACAAGTAAACGATCAGGAAAAAATGGATATACCCCGTTCAGAGCCGGTTACAATCAAGCTGTTGCTCGAGGCAGGAGTGCATTTCGGGCACCAGAAAAAGCGCTGGAACCCTAGAATGAAGCGTTTCGTGTTCACGCAGCGCAATGGAATCCATATCATAGATCTTCAACAGTCACTGGAGAGAATCAAGCAGGTACGAAGCTTCGTGAGGGAATTAATTGCCGACGGCGGTGATATAGTATTTGTCGGGACGAAGAAGCAGGCACAGGAGGTCATCGAGGAAGAGGCGAGAAGATGCGGCGCTTATTACATCAACAGGCGCTGGCTCGGTGGCATGTTGACCAATTTCACGACTATCCAGTCACGTATAGACTATCTCGTCCGTCTGGAGGATAGCAAGGCGAGGGGAGAGTTTGAGAGTTTACCCAAGAAAGAGGCGTTAAAACTTGAGAAGGAAATGGTCAAATTGAACCAGCTGTTCGGCGGTGTGAAGGAAATGACAAAGATACCGTCAGCGCTGTTCGTAGTAGATATGATAAAGGAAAGAATCGCGGTTGCTGAGGCCAAACAGCTGGGTGTTACGCTGGTGGCAATGGTGGATACGGATTGTGACCCGGGTGAAGTTGATTACCCAATTCCTGCCAATGACGATGCGATCAAATCTATCAGGCTGATAAGCAGCGTAATAGCAGATGCCGTGATTGAGGGCAAAGCCGGTCTTCAGCCTGTGGAAGATATGGTTTCAGCGGAGGAAGCCGGAGAGGCGGATGAAGAAATCAATGTGGAGGATATGATTCCCGAGGAGGGAGATTTCATACCACCCCCCGAGGAAGAGAATTCGGATTATTGAGAAAGGGGCATTATGGAGGTCACGGTAGACAAAATCAAGGAGCTAAGGGATAAAACAGGGGCCGGATTGATGGATTGTAAAAAGGCCCTCTCTGAAGCCGATGGCGATTTTAACAGTGCGGTCAGTGCGCTTAAGAAAAGAGGTTTCGAGGTAGCCAGGAAGAAGAGTGGCCGCTCGCTGGGAAACGGTCTGGTGGAGGCCTATATCCATGCCGGCGGCCGTATTGGCGCTCTGGTTGAGGTAAACTGTGAAAGCGACTTTGTAGCTCGTACGCCTGATTTCCAGAATCTGGCGCACGACATAGCGATGCAGGTTGCGGCCACCGATCCAAAGTATATTTCCGCAGAGGAGAGTACAGGCGATGAGTCCGCAGAGGAAGTATGCCTCCTGAGCCAGCCATTTATAAAAGACCCCGGTAAAACCGTACAGGATACCATCGTCGAGGTTGTTTCCCGGGTTGGCGAGAACATCGGTGTTACCAGATTCTGCCGTTTTGAAATAGGTGCCTAGGAATGGATCGACCCAGATATGAGCGTGTTCTGCTTAAGATTAGCGGAGAGGCTTTGATGGGTGATGGAGAATACGGCATTGCCACCGATGTTCTGAAAGGTATCTCCCAGCAGATAAACCGGGTTGTGGGTATTGGAGTACAAGTTGCCATTGTGGTAGGTGGCGGTAACATCTGGAGGGGTAGCAGGGCTGAAGCGGGAGGAATGGATAGGTCAACCGCTGATTACGCGGGAATGCTGGCCACCGTAATAAACGCACTTGCTCTACAGGACGCGCTCGAAAAACAAAACCTCACCACAAGAACTCTCACCGCGATTCCCATGCAATCGATTGCTGAACCCTATATCCGGCGACGGGCCATCCGCCATCTGGAAAAGCGAAGGGTCGTAATATTTGCCGCTGGAACTGGAAATCCCTACATGACAACTGATACAGCGGCGGCGCTGAGGGCAGTGGATATAGGTGCCGAAATTCTGTTGATGGGTAAGAACAACGTTGACGGGGTGTATGATTCAGACCCCCTGACAAACAAAGACGCGATAAGGTTCGATCGCCTCAGCTACATTGATGCTATCAACAAGAGACTGGAAGTGATGGATTCGACTGCTTTGACCCTGTGTATGGATAACCATCTCCCGGTACTGGTCTTTAATTTACAGGAGCCCGGAAGCATTGAGAAGGCGATTGCGGGAAAGGATATCGGCACTTTAGTTCTAAATTAGTCACAGAACGCACAAACCCCTAGTATGCTGAAAACTCGTGTCGAGCTCTGCCCACTCCGGAAAAAGAAGGTGTTCTTAAGTGTGAGAAGGGATAGCACATCAGGGAGGTATCAATGATAGATGATGTCCTTAGTTCTACTGAAGGCAAGATGGTTAAGGCCATCGAAGCGCTGGAGAGGGACCTTGCGGGAGTCCGGACAGGGCGAGCCAGCGCCAAACTGGTAGACGGTATCCGGGTTGATTATTACGGAACTCCTACCCCTCTGGGACAATTGGCCAGTATATCGGTGCCGGAGGCAAGGTTGATTGTTATACAGCCATGGGATAAATCTGTGGTACCAACAATTGAGAAAGCCATACTAAAGTCCGATTTAGGGCTCAACCCCTCTACACAGTCGAACGTGATTCGCTTGCAGATACCGGAGCTCACGGAAGAGCGCAGAAAAGATCTGACCAAGGTTGTTAAAAAGAAGGTAGAGGATGGACGTATATCGGTCAGGAATATAAGGCGTTCGGCTCTGGAAAAGCTGAGGAATATGATGAAGGACAAGGAAATCTCAGAAGATGAAGAGAAGCGTGCCGAGAAAAAGCTTCAGGAGATTACCGACAAGTTCATTTCAGAGATAGACGAGATAGGTAAAAACAAGGAAACAGAGGTAATGGAAGATTAGTATATGGGGTGAAACTGATGGATTATACCTTTGATGAGGTGCAGCAGTTATTTCAGAACGCCGCGCGTGATTTTGCCCAGAGGGAGGTAGCCCCTATAGTCGAGGAGGCGGAAAAGAAGGATGATGTTCCTTTGGAATTGTTCACCAAACTCGGAGAACTGGGTTACCTCTGTCCGGGACATCCCGAGCAGTATGGCGGCGGCGGACTGGGGAAAATAGGTGAGTGCATCCTTTACGAAGAGCTGGGCAAAGTGAGCTCGGGTATCTGCTCTGGGATAATGGTAAACGGGGGCCTGGCCACGGAAATGGTAGAGGCCCATGGTACCGAGGAACAGAAGCAGAGGTATCTGGTACCTGCCTGTCACGGTAAAAAGATAGCGGCTTACGGCCTTACCGAGCCAAATGCCGGCTCAGACGCAGCGGCAATAGAGACCAGGGCAGTCAAAAATGGTGACGCCTGGGTAATCAATGGAAGTAAAATCTACATCACCAATGGGCAGATATGCGATTTCGTCACCATAGCCGCTGTTACCGATAAGAGTAAAGGATCTAGGGGAATTAGTACCATAGTAATTGACGCTGATACGCCGGGCTTCAGCAGAAATAAAATGGAGAAACTTGGCAATCACGCTTCCGCCACCAGCGAGATGTATTTCGATGATTGCCAGGTACCTGCCGACAATCTGATTGGCGAAGAGGGCCAGGGATTCAAATACATGCTGGAGTCGCTCACGGGGGCGAGAATATCCCACGGCGCTCGAAGCCTTGGCCTTGCACAGGCCGCCTTACAGACAACGATAGATTATGCCAAGGACAGACATCAGTTCGGACGGCCGATAGGCAAGAACCAGGATATCGCATTCCGGCTGGCACGTATCTCAACAGAGATAGAAGCGGCAAGGTGGTTGCTGTATCGCGTTGCCTGGCTCTATGATCAGGGTGAGGATTGCCGAAAGGAAGCGGCTATGACCAAGCTCAAGTCAGCAGAGGTAGCCGTTAGGATGGCAGAGGAAGCCATGCGTATTCATGCGGGCGCGGGCTATTTATCTGAATCGGTGGTGCAACGTTACTATCGTGACGCTATACTGTATCCGATTACCGAGGGCACATCCGAGATTCAACAACTTATCATATCACGAGAGCTTGGACTCTAGCATTCCTGTTTATCGGTACGAACGCGTTCCATATTAATAAGGAAGTGAAATTGAACTCGGGGATCAACAGTATTCCGACACATGTGGCCATTATCATGGACGGAAATGGCCGGTGGGCCCGGGCAAGGGGACTGAGCCGTCTCGAAGGCCACAGAGCCGGAACCGAGAATATCCGAAATATAATACGTACTTTCGGCGAACACGGCGTCAAATATTTAACCCTCTATGCTTTCTCAACCGAAAACTGGAGCCGGCCCAGGGAAGAGGTTCAGGGCCTTTTCAGAATACTTTCTGACGTAATAGACCGTGAAGTGGAAAACCTTCATAAGGAGGGGATCAAGCTCCGCCATCTGGGAAGTCTTGAGGGGTTAACCGAATCGTTGAAAACCAGAGTAAATGACGCGATTGAACTGACTCGGAACAATACAAGGATGACCTTGAGCATTGCCTTCAATTACGGTGGGCGCGCCGATATCATACAGGCCGTTCAACAAGTTGTAAGAGACGGAATCCCGATAGAAGGAATCGATGAAACCACCTTCGCGAGGTATCTCTACACCAACGGGACACCTGACCCTGATCTGGTGATAAGGACAGCCGATGAGATGCGCCTTTCCAATTTCCTGCTCTGGCAGTCAGCCTACAGCGAGTACTATACTACAACCGTATTCTGGCCCGATTTCGATGAAAATGAAGTGGCAAGAGCGTTACTGGCGTACAGCCAGCGTGAAAGGCGTTTCGGCAGGATTAACAACGATGAGAAAAGGAGAGGAGATTGATGGGGCCATGCCTCAGTGAGCTCCTGATCGAGGTATGCTCTGGAAAAGAGTCGTTAGCTCACTGGTTTTACTACCCCTTGTAGTCGCTGTTGTCTGGTTTGGCGACCCCTGGATTTCAATCGCTGTAGCCCTCTTCGTGCTTCTGGGAGTCCTGGAATTCTACAGAATCGCAATTATCACCGGCTGGCGTCCGTTCGTATTCCTGGGTACGCTGCTCGCGCTGCTTTTCGTCCTTAATGTACATTGTGATGATGAGAGAACAACCCCTCTTCTCATTACAGCCGTGATCGTTCTTCCTCTCATCAGGTCGCTCCTTTATCCAGTCAAGAGGAACGCCATGATGAACTGGACGTGGACCATTGGCGGAGTTTTTTACCTCGGATGGATGATGAGCCATTTTATCCTCCTGCGGGATATGCCGGAAGGGCGGGACTGGGTCTTTATGGTGCTTTTTGCGACTTTCGCCTGTGACACAAGTGCCTACTTCATCGGACGGGCTTTCGGTAAGAACAAAATGGCGCCGGTGGTCAGTCCCGGCAAGACCTGGGAAGGGGCGTTAGGGGGACTCGGTGGTACTGTGCTGGCGGTGGTGATAATTGGATTAATTACAGGGCTGGATGAATTTGGTTATCTTTACATAATACCTCTAGGATTTCTCATCGGTGTATTCGCCCAAATCGGGGATCTGGCTGAATCAGCCATCAAAAGGAGTGCCGAAACTAAAGAGGCAAGCAGCCTGATTCCGGGACACGGAGGGATGCTCGACAGACTTGACAGTCTCATATTCACAGTTATTCTGGTATACTATTGGGTACTCTGGGTTGTGCAATGAAAAAGAGGATAGCTTTACTGGGTTCAACCGGTTCAATCGGAAAACAGACTCTGGATGTAGTTCGAAAGTTTCCAGGGAGGCTGGAGGTAGCGGCACTCGCTGCCGGCAGTAACACTGAGCTACTGGAAAGCCAGGTACAGGAATTCCGGCCGGTGATAATCTCAAGCACTTCCGGTGCTTACAGCTCAACTTCCATGGATGAGATGGCGAGTCATCCTGATATAGATCTGGTTGTAGTGGCTACATCGGGTGTGGCGGGACTGGCACCTACAATGACCGCGATTCAATCTGGAAAAGCCATAGCCCTGGCCAATAAAGAGGTCCTGGTAATGGCGGGAGCCATTGTTATGGCCGAATCTGCTAAATATGGAGTCGAGATCAGGCCCATAGACAGCGAGCACAGTGCCCTATGGCAGTGCCTTCAGGGTGAAAGTGAAAGTGAAATCGAAAGCATCATCCTGACTGCATCCGGTGGTGCCTTTAGGGACCTTTCATACGCTGAACTTGAGGGTGTTACGGCTGAAGAAGCGCTGAATCATCCCACGTGGAATATGGGGCCGAAGGTTACCATTGATTCGGCGAATCTAATGAACAAGGGGATGGAGGTCATTGAGGCTCACTGGCTGTTCGGAGTACCATTCGACAGGATCAAAGTGATGATTCACCCAGGCAGTATTATTCACTCGATGGTCCAGTTCAGTGACAGTTCGGTCAAAGCTCAGCTTGGCGCTCCCGATATGCGTTTGCCGATTCAGTATGCGCTGTCTTACCCCGAGAGATGGAATAACCCGGACCTGCCCCGTACGGATTTCGCAGAGATCAATTCGCTCAAGCTGATGCCGATTGATTTTGGAATGTATCCATGCCTGAGGCTGGCGTTTGAGGCGGGGGAAAGGGGAGGAACCGTTCCCGCCGTGCTTAGCGCGGCCGATGAGGTCGCTGTAGCCTTATTCCTGAAGGGAGAGATTGGTTTCCTCGATATACCCCGATTGCTCGAAGATACACTGGGTCGCCACAGTCCAGTACAGGACCCTTCTCTCGAAGATATTTTATCGGCGGACGCGTGGGCCAGGGAAATGGCGGATAGGTGGTGCAAGGTATGACTGCGGGTTGGGCGGTTGTATTTTTTGTGGTTGCCCTGTTTTTTCTGATTTTTATTCATGAAATGGGGCACTTCCTGACCGCGAAGTGGCGGGGAGTAAAGGTACTGGAGTTCGGGCTGGGTCTTCCTCCGCGAATATATGGTATCCAGAGGGGCGAGACTATGTATTCCATCAACTGGGTACCTCTCGGCGGATTTTGCAAAATGCTGGGAGAGGAAGATCCCTCGGAAGAGGGTAGCCTGGCGGGTAAAAGTCCGGGCACAAGATTACTGGTGCTGAGTGCTGGTTCACTGGTAATGCTGCTATTCCCGCTGCTGCTGTTTGTCTTCGTCTTCATGGTTCCCCATAATGAAGTCATTGGATATGAAGGAGTTGAGATTATCGGGGTCGAAAAGGATTCCCCTGCCTATTCGGCCGGAATTCAGAAATACGACGAGGTCCTGAGCATAAATGGCATAGCGATTGATAGCATAGACGAGCTGGGAGAGATTGTAAAAGAAAACCAGGGCTCAGAAATAACCATGACCGTCTTGAGGAACGGCGAGGAAGTGGAATTGCGCATGGTCCCCAGGACGGATGAGGAGATACCCGCAGGGCAGGGCTCTCTTGGTGTGAAGATAACTGCGACGGATTTGATAAAGGAGCGCAAATCTTACCCACCCTGGACGGCAGTGCGTCTCGGGGCCGAGCAGACGTGGGCGATGATTGTGGCCCTGAAAGATGGAATCTCGGCACTCATAGCTAATGAGATACCCTTCGAAGTTGGCGGTGTGGTGGCCGCAGGACAGGTGACTACGGAGATCGCCGAGCGGGGTGCATGGGAGGACCTTTTTTTCTGGACTGGTGTGCTGAGCTTTAACCTGGGGCTCGTCAATCTGCTGCCAATACCTGCTCTCGATGGAGGGAGAATTGTCTTCGTTTTGATAGAGATGGCCAGAAGGGGTAAGAAAGTCTCACCCAAGACAGAGGGAATGATCCATCTGGCCGGTTTCTTCATGCTTATAGGGCTTATTCTATTGATTACGTATCAGGATATTGTAAGGGTTCTGGAGGGGGAGAGCCTTCTCCCGTGAAAAGCGGAAGATGCGGAAGATAATGAATTACCGGTCGGCAGCCTGCGGATGATTCAAGTCCCGCGTCTCTCATACTCATCGCATTTGGTGGCGTTGGGTCGCTGGGGATTATGACAGGCACTACGCCAGTCCCATTTACAGGTATCGCATAGAATACGATCACGTATTCCCAACCATTCCTTGAGCTTATCCTTTATAGAACTCGATATCCCCATTTGTTATTACCAGTATTTAGGCAGTTCAAGATCAAATTTTTTCTCGGTCTCTTCGATGGCTACCCTGAAAGCCTCCCGTTGCAGAGGCTGAAGGGCTGCCATTTTGGCAAAGTCTTGAGCGTTCCGTATAAATCGTACACGCCCGGCTTTGACCTGTTCAGCGAAGCTGCAATTCTCATCCCCGAGCATTTGCAGGCCTAAGGCGTAAGAATCATATTCTATGACGGCGTTTCCTTCTTCTTCCATAAAGTAGAGGGTGCCGTCAGGCCCATGAGCATAGCTAAAATAACCCTTTCCATCCGGAGCGTCGGGAACACGTTCCGTGAAACTGCATCCCGGCAACCCGGCTTTAACGAAACTATCCTTGTAATTTTCATTAAGGTAGTCGCACCACACCTTGTGCCAATAATGGTAGGCTTCGACTGGCATATCCTCCGGTCTGTCGATTTTAGTGGTCATCGGTTGTACTCCCGGTGTAAAAAATAAAAAAAATCATTGGGTCGCACTATAAATGTTATGTATACTACATAGCTGCCTTAACTTCTTTACATAACATCATCAGCCTGGAATATCTTGCGGCGTGTCTTCTTGATTTGGTGGAGACGGGGGAGAGTCGAACTCCCCGTCCAGAGGAAATCCGTCCAGGACTTACTACAGGCTTATCCAGCCATTTTTCTCGTTTGACTGTCCTCGACTGGCGGAGTACAGTCAAACCAGGCGATGATCTTTCAGGCGCCCCATACCGCCATCTGGTTCGCCGCACCCCGGCTTTTTGACGTTCAATCCCAGCCCGCCGGGGGGAAGCCGGGTTGAACGGGACCTAATTTTGTTAGGCCGCTACTAGTACTGGTTCTTGTTTGCCAGTTATTTTTTTGCCACCTGTTTTTACGAGTTTGATGGCGTCCTCGGCCTGCTATCCTGGACCGTTTACCCCCCCTGTCGAGACCACTCGTCCCCATAGTCACGTCAAGCGGAAAGTACTGTCCTTCCTTTTAAGATGCGGCTCAACCAGTTTATAGGTGATTTTAAAGTACTAACGGTTTTTTGATTTAACTATTCTATCCATCTCGCGTTCGGCTTGACGCTGTAGTGTAGTTTTTCTTTTATCGTATTTTTTCTTTCCTTTGGCCAAACCGATTTCCAATTTAGCGCGTCCATTTTTAAGATACAGTTTAAGCGGAACCAAAGTCAACCCTTTCCGTTCAACAGCCGAGCTTAACATACGGATCTCTCTTTTATTGAGTAAAAGCTTCCTGGCACGTTTTGGGTCGTGATTGTACCTGTTGCCTTCTTTATAGGCAGCTATGTGAGCGTTAACCAGCCAGAGCTCACCGCCAATCGGCCTGGCGTAAGAATCCTTTATATTAACTCTTCCCATTCTTATGGATTTTATCTCAGTGCCCGTGAGTACAATCCCGGCTTCTATCGAGTCCTCGATGAAAAAATCATGTAATGCCTTTCTATTAAAGGTTATTGTTTTGTCTTCCATTTATGTACAGTCCAGTGATTTCTTGCCGGCACTCATTATCATGGCGAGCTTGATCGCCCTTTTTATCACCATTCGGGCCGTATTTAGTCCCCACTCATCCTTCAGAACATGCAGCCTGTCACTTGGATCGAATTTGCCGGTCCCGTGGATACTTGATACGGCCGCTGCGCCAAACGGAGACATATGCGTGCCGGCGGGAACTATATCCAGCATTAGAAACGCCATAGTAATGGTCATCAATGTCGTTTCCACGCCCGCGTTCCTTCCCCACGTAACGGCGAACGCCCCTCCAACCTTGTCGGCAAGCCTGTTCTGATAGTAATTACCAAACTCAATGCAGCGGATCCTGTCAAAGAAACTCGCCAGCGGCCCGGTCATTCTACCCAGATAAACGGGAGTGGCAACCAGTAGTATATCCGAATCCATCACTTGCCTGTAAACAGGTTCCATGTCATCCCGCAGACTGCAAAAACGCCCCTCCTTCTGCCTGCTGAGGCACCAGTTGCAATGAATGCAGTCGGATATGTTTTTATCCGCGAGTGTTAAAAGCTCTGCATCAATGCCTTCATCCCGCATCAAATCAAGCGCATAAGTGAGAAAAACTTCGGTATTTCCTCCCCTTACCAGACTGCCGCAAATGCCAGTTGCTCTCATAATTCAAATAGGCCTTTCATATCGATAATTCATTCATTTCATAAAGAATGATAGCTGTGGCGACAATGCCTGCTGTATCGGCTCGCAATGTTCGTTTTCCCATTGCGACCGGCGTTACTCCATATTCTAAAGCAAAGCTCACTTCAGAAGGAGTAAAACCTCCCTCCGGCCCCACAAAAACGTTCACCCTCCTTGCTTTACCAATCATTTTCAGCGCGGTCTTTATCCCCAGAGTATCCTCTTTTTCCCAGGATATTAGTGAGCTGCCTTCTGCTTCTCTGCATGCCAGGCGGAGATCAACCGCAGGACTGAGTTCCGGTTTTTTACTTCGTCCGCACTGCTCCGTAGACTCGGTTAGTATTTTCTCCCATCTGGTCAACCGCGTTTCACCTGGATCATCAACGACGCACCGTTCAGTAAGCAGTGGGACAAAACCGCTGACACCAAGCTCAGTACACTTCTGCAATATATCTTCGATTCTGTTACCTTTGAGCAACGCTTGATATAATATTACCTCCACAGATGGTTCAGACTTTGAGGCCCTTTTTTCTAAAATTTTGCCTGTTACCCTGCCCTTTTCGATTTCCATTACTACAGTTTTATACTCATAGCCGCTATTATCGATTACGGCAAAGGTGTCTCCGGGTTTGAAGCGAAGAACATCTCTAATTTGATGAGCCTGATCACCGGTAATGATGACACCGTCACCGATAAGCCAGTTTCCGGGAATCAAGAAACGATGCATTTAGTAGGCCTGATTATGCGCCGAAAAGGAGTCTTTCACCCTGTTCCAGAAACCCTTGTCTTCATTCGGCAAGACCGCAGGCTCCAGTTTCTCAGCCAGTTTCCGAAACAGTTCTTTCTGCTCCTTATCGAGTTGCGTGGGGGTTACAACATGTACGAAAACCAACTGGTCGCCACGTGTCCCTTTGTGAAGTTGAACGGCCCCCCTGTTTTTGATGGTAAATACCTTACCATTCTGTACACCAGCGGGAATTTTCAGGGTGAAGTCCCCGTCAAGTGTAGGTACATCGACCTCGCCACCGAGTGCCGCCTGCGCGAAATTCAGGGGAAGGTCATATATAACGTCAAAGCCATCTCGATCGAGGTGTTCATGCGGCTGGACTGATAAAGCCACCAGAAGGTTGCCTGGCGGACCTCCCCCGAAACCACTGTTTCCTTCTCCAGTGACTCGCATTGTGTTGCCATTATCGACGCCGCCCGGTATATTTATGGTTACCCTGCGAGGCCTTTTCTCCCTGCCAGACCCTCCACACTGCTTACAGGGATTTGTTATAATATTTCCTCTTCCACGACATTGTGGGCAAGTAGTGATGTTTGTGAAGTGCCCGAATATGCCCTGCTGAGTCCGTCGGACTTCCCCCGCTCCACCACAATTGGGACATTTGGTTGGAGTGTCACCAGGCTCGCTGCCCGTACCGTGACATTTTGAGCAGGGCTCAGTTTTATTTATCTCCAGTTCCTTTTCACATCCGAAAGCCGCTTCTTCGAAGGTTATCTCAATCTCCACTCTGATATCTGTGCCTCTCTCTGCCGTCGAACCCCGCTTCCTTGAGGTCCCTCCAAAGAAGGCATCGAAAATATCGCCGAAGCCTCCGAAGTCGAATCCATCGAAGCCACGGGCGAAACCTCCATCGATTCCGGAGTGCCCGAACCTGTCGTAATTCCTTCTCTTCTCCGGGTCGCTCAGCACCTCATAAGCTTCGTTCACCTCTTTGAACTGCGCCTCTGCTTTGTTTTCCTTGTTGCGATCCGGATGATACTTGAACGCCAGTTTTCGATAGGATTTTTTAATCTCCTCATCGGTGGCCTGTCTGCTTACTCCAAGGACTTGATAGTAATCTCTTTTTTCCGTCATAAATATCACTGCATAACTTATAGGCTAGTCTATTATTATATCTGTTTTTGCTTCACTGAACAACCGTAATTACGATTCCAAGAACATCGACGCTTCGGATGCAAAAAGGGGTTCCCAGTGGCTGTTTCCTCTCTTTGGGAAGACTTCAGGGGATATTTGAGGTTTATATATTGGATGGGGTCAAGTGTAAAGTCTGCAAAACATTAACGGTTTAAAGGTAATGAGCCGTGGTTTATTACCTTTACGTTGATTCACGTGCGGTACGCCTTCCTGTTAATATGTTTGAAGCTTTCTCAAAAAGCTCACTCAACCCGCCAGACTTGGTCAAATACTCCGTCGCCCCGAGTTCAATGGCTTTGACTCGCCCGCCGTTGATCTCAATACCCGTCAACACTATTATGGGTATTTCTCCCGTATCTTCTCGCTGCCTCAGTGTTTTGATGACCTGGTGCCCGTCCATCCTGGGCATCATTATGTCAAGAATAATCAAGTCTGGTTTCCTGGCTTTCACTATATTAACGGCTTCCTCACCATCATGAGCTACACAGGTAGAATAACCGCGCTGCTCTAATTCGTATGATATGGATTTTACAAGCGTCTTATCATCATCCACCACCAGTATGGTTCCCATGGGATTTTTCAGTAGTTCGTTGACCCTTTCCAGTATTAATTCACCACTGCACGGTTTAGTGATATGCCCATTAGCTCCCGCCTTAACATCATCATCAGTCTCATCCAGTACCGAGATGATCAGGATAGGGATATTCATTGTATCCGGGTCTTTCCTGAGTTCAGTAGCAACTTCATATCCGTTGATGTCGGGCAGCATCACGTCAAGTGTGATGAGGTCCGGGCAGTAGCGCTTCGCCATCTCGATTGTCTCACGGCCGCCCGCGGCTTCGATAACATCGTAACCCTTCTGAGTAAGTTCGTGCTTTATAAATCGCCTTATGTTCTTTTCGTCATCCACTATCAGGATTCTGTTTTTACCAGGGTCGACTGGTATGCTCTCCGCGGCGGCTTCCCTCTCCTCAGCTTCTTCCTTCTCTTCACTGGTGAATGAGGCGATCGGAATCGTAAAGGAAAATGTGCTTCCTTTTCCAAGTTCGCTTTCTACCCATATATTACCGTTATAATGCTCAAGAATCTCCTTACAGATAGCCAGGCCCAGGCCTGTTCCCGGCGGCTTATCCCGTAACGTATCGCCCACCTGAGTAAACTTCTGGAAGATGGTCTCCTGATCTTCCGGGGCGATGCCCCTTCCCTTATCAATGACATTGATCTTAACCAAGTCAGGAATATTACCCGAAGCGTCTCCCTGAATAGTCTCTGCTACCAGTCGTACTTCCCCACCCTCTGGACTGAACTTGGCCGCGTTGCTCAACAGATTGGTGATAACCTGTATATACCTGTCACGGTCGCCCCATACGGCCGGCAGCGAGGATGATATATCCGTAGTAAGGGATAAATTCATCTTATCGAAAAACACCTCTGAGGAGTTAACCGCTGACTCAATTATTTCCGGTACGTCGATTATGGTCGTCTGCCATTCAATACGCCCGGATTCGATCTTGGAAAGATCCAGAAAGTCGTTTATCAATCTTGTCAGGCGGTCACTTTCATCATTGATAATGTTCAAAAACTCAGTTTGTGTCTCCTCATCATTATCATAAGTAAGCAGTATCTCCGCAAAGCTCTTGATTGAGGTAAGAGGAGTTCTGAGTTCATGAGAGACTGTGGAGAGCAGGCCATCCTTCATTTTGTCAAGCTCCTTTAACCTCTCATATGCGACCTGGAGTTCTGCCAGTTTTTGCTCCAGTTCCTCCGAATACTGGTTGATTCTTTCCTCCATTAGTTTACGTGTTGTTATGTCCCGCCCTATAATCAGCAGTCCCTGTATATTCCCCTTCTTTCTTATTACACCGACACTTACTTCCACAAAGACCGTGCTGCCATCCTTATGAAGCGCCGTAAGTTCGATCAGTTCACCAGCCTGGCTGCCTTCCATTATCTGGTTTAGGCGCTCAACCAGTCCAGGCATCTGCTCCGGCATTATGAAATTGAAATCGGCCAGATTCCTACCGATCAATTCCTGTCTCGAATATCCGAATATGGCCTCTACTCTCTCATTTACGTCGATGACACTGCCATCATAGTCGAGGTGTATGATCGCATCGCTGGCATTATCCGCCACTTCACGGAACCTGTCCTCGCTCTCGCGCAGAACTTCCTCCGCACGGGTGCGCTCCTCTTCCATAAAAGTTTCCTGAATAGCGAACGCCAGATTGGCCGCTATTTCCTCCAGAAGCGAGTACTCCTCATCTCCAATAGAAATATTCGAGGCGGTTGATACACCCAGAAGCCCGTAAGTCCTTCCGAAGTACTCCATCCGTAGAAAGGTACCGTTTCTCTGGATACATCTATTCGACAAATGGCAATTATCGCAGTCTACTAATGGCTCACTATCAGCGTCGTTTATCCGGTTCTCAAGGGCCTCTAAAACGCAGGGTGGATAATCACCCCCCGCTGCAGATTCGTACAATGGCAACAGGCTGTTGCTTTCCCCTGCCAGCACCTTTGAAATCGGGGCTCCAAAATCATCCACCAGGAGTATCGCGGAGGCTTCACATACATCGGTATTCGTCAAAATGTCACACGCTCCCTGGACCATGGAATCGCGGTCTTCTTCCCGCAAAATGAGATCATGAACATCCCGCATGGCCCTGAGCAGGGCATTAAGGCGCTCGATGCGCCTCTCTGTGTTCTTTCGTTCCGTGATATCATGGGATACGATCTGAACACCAAAGACGTTTCCGTGAAGGTCGCGAACGGGTTGAAGGCTCGAGAGGAACCAGCAGCTTCCCGTTGGCAGTTCAACATTTTCCTCGTACTCACTGCTTGAGCCCGTTTCAGATACCAGCCGAATTCTCTCCATAACGGTATCAGCGATATCAGGCATGGTTTCGTAAATCGACTTTCCTATAAGTATTTCCGGCTTCATGCCCAAATTCTCAGCACCAGCGCTGTTTATCAGCAGTATCTCTCCGTTCAAATCAAAATATGTAATCGGTGTACCGGCGTTATCAAACAACGCACGGTACTTTGCCTCGCTCTCTTTGATCGTCTTCTCTGCCTGCTTGCGCTCGTCTATGTTGTGAAAATTAAGAACGACGCCTTCTATTATGGGGTCATCAAGCAGATTCCTCGCGGTCATCTCCACAAAGCCCCAACGGCCGCTGCTTTCGAGAAGGCGCATTTCGATCGGAATGGTAGAACCCGGACTCAGCTTGCTTTCGTCAAAAAGCTCAACAGCGTGTTCTCTGTCTTCAGGGTGTACGAAATCGAAAGCGTATTTACCAATAAGTTCATCTGCACTGTAAGCCGCGATCTTTTCCAGTGACGGACTTACGTATCTGATAGTGGCGTCTTGGTTGAGTACCACGATCATATCGGGGGAGTTTTCTATAAGCAACTTGAAGTAGCTCTCACTCAACCTGAGCGCCTCTTCAGCCTGTTTGCGTTCTTCGATATCGGATATAACACCGCGAAACCCAACAGTACTGCCATCAATATCAATAGGATGACCGGAAGCCCTCACCCACCTTGGCTCTCCCGATTTCGCTATCACCCTGCATTCCAGTTCCCTGACAGGGTTACCCTCAAGAGATTCGTCAAAAACATTTATTACCTGTGGCAAATCCTCTTCATACACAATTGCGGAAAAATTTTTCCCGATAAGCTCCGAAGGATGATAACCAGCTATACTTTCAATTGCCGGACTAACGTATGTGATTGCCCCATCCTGATCGGAAGAGAAAATGGCATCATTTATCTGCTCAACCAGCGCGCGAAACTGCTGCTCCCTTTCCAGCAAAGCCTTCTCTGCATTATGGCGCTCATTCCGCACTTCGGCGAACTCAAGTGCTATCGATATGTGCCGGGCAAGGTTTCGAACGGAAGGGGCAGATTCCTGTGACATTGCCGGGGAGGCCATGGCCAAAACGCCGATTATGTTTTCGCGTTGAAACAACGGCGTCAGAAACGTATTATTGTTCACCGGTACATCAATGATTTCTATCAACGGTGAGGCGAGTGTTTCGGCAAATAGCTCCAATATAATGTCTTTGCCACCTGCCTGTACTGTCTGTCCCTCCAGTGCAGCCTTGCGGAACAACTGAGTCTGGCTCAAATCTATTCTGTATTTATCAATAGAAAGTCCGGCAAGGTTCTCCATAGACGTGACCCTCTTCGGTGGTAGCGATGTTTCGGTAATTTTAAGGGAAGAACCATCGTCTGACAGAAGGAAGATGGCACCGGTATATTCACCTGACAAGCGAAACTGATCCATGACGGCTTCGAAGATATCGGACTTCTGCAGCAGTCCGTGAATCTTCGCAGAGATTCTCTCTGCGAGGTGAATTATTTCTATAGGGTCTTGTAAGGACCGTTCCTGTTTTTTGTCTGGGGTTTTACCCATATCATTAGTCCCGTGATATCAAATGTGAATACAAATTGTTTTAAATGATCTGTTAGTGAAGAAACTGCTTAACCAAGAATGGCTTTTGTTCTTTCAACTATGAATTTAGGGCTGAACGGCTTGGTTATAAATTCATCTGCACCCATATCCATTCCCTTTTCCCTGTCTCTTTCCTGACCTTTAGCGGTGAGCATGATGACATATACGTCATTCAAATTGATATCGGTCTTTATCTCTTGACATACCTCGTAACCGTTCTTCTTAGGCATCATCACATCGAGGTAGATCAGTCTTGGTTTGAGGTTCCTGATTTTTTCCATGGCTTCTTCGCCGTTCGTCGCGGTGTCGACGAGGTAACCCTCTTTTTGAAGAATAAATGTAACTGACCTAGTTAGATTTGGATCATCGTCGACTACCAGTATTTTACCGGCCCTTCGGTTGTCGGTCATTTTTTTACTCCGTGATTAGTTTTGCTATCCAACTGTTGTTGTTTTCAGAATATAAAGCATTTGAGTGTGCAATGTCAATCGGTTGTTATATTTTAGTAAACAAGCAAGGCTGGTGAAATGTCCCGTAAATATCCAGACTTTCGCTGATATTAATTGTATGCAAGGTAACTATTATCAACCCCTTTTAATTCCCCGGTCTTGGGGAAAGTTTGAATCTGGGGGGCACCCCCAGACCGAACGAAGTCGCCACTTACCAAAACAGTCTCATCAAATACTCAGCCTTATCCCCACCACCCGACGCTGACCACTCCGGTAACGCGGTTGCGTGTGCGTTACCGGAGTGGTCAGCTCTTTGAGTGAAGTAATAAGGTGAAAATATCATTGCGGAACATTTGTATAGAACCATTAGGCACAGTACACTAGTTCTGAGTACGGTGCGCGCGAATAAGATAAAAAAGAAGGCGAGCATATGCTCGCCTTCTTTTTTATCTCGGTAAATTGGATTTGCTGCTGAAAACCTATAGTTTGCTGATTTTCTGCGAAAACTCCTCCACCTTTTTATCGAACTGGTCGAGGTCAAGTCCGGATACGTAATGAATTTCCAGCCGATCAGCCATCTCCAGTTCTTCTAAAAGTATTCTGGCCTCCTCAACACGACGCTTGCCCCAGAATTCTCCCTCCTGGTACGTACATTCGTTCCCGGGGCAACCGATGACCAGCACACCGTCAGCACCAAATTCAAATGCTCTCATAAGGTCCAGTGCTTTGAGTTTGGCAAGACATGGAATACCAACAAGGGCTTTTCCAGCATGCTTCTCCTTCATTATCTGCCGGAGGTCGGTTACATCATAAGCATCAAAATCACAGTACACCACGAGAACCGTCTGGGCGCCGTTTCTGGACTTTGCTTCTTCAATGGCAATTTTCATCCTTGGCTGAATTTCGGCCACGCCCAGCATTCTGAAGCCGATCGCGTCGCCGGGGCATGCCGGGAAGCAGATTCCACATCCCTGACACTGGTCAATTCTTATATCGACACGACCCGCGTCAGTAATGACAGGCACGCCATATGGACATACCCTTACACAATTAAGGCAGAAAGCGCACTTGCTACGTATCCACTCGGCCCCAGCACCACAACTCATACAGCGCCGGGCTTCACAAACGGCCTGCGCTTCGGTGAATCCGGATTCAATCGGAGTGTAATTGTTAATCCTCTCGTTTACCGATAATATTGTCAGTTCCTGCCTTTCCTGCTTCTTGACCTGTGAACGAGTTGTTTCATCAAGGTCAGGGAGAGTTTCAAGCGGTTCCTCATCAGGCACCGGCTCACCTTCCATCCATGCCTGTACCGATTTCGCCGCTCTCCTGGCATGGGCCATCGCCTCTACCGCTAGTCCCGGACCTTTGGCTACCTCGCCACACGAGAAAACGCCTTCGCGGCTGGTCATAAATGTCTTTGGATCCGTAATCAACTGGCCCCTTTCGTTCAGGGCAATATCCATATCCTTTAAGTAATCGATGATCGCACCCTGGCCTATGGCAAATATGATTGTGTCTCCTTCGGCGGTGCTGCGGTTTTCGTCATTATAAGATGGATTGAACCTGCCGTTTTCATCGAACACCGATGTGCATTCCCGGCACTCGAGACCGCAAATGCATCCCTGATCGTCAACTATTACCGCGTTGGGGCCCCAGCCGCAATGCCCCATCTCAACTCCCTCTTCAATGGCCTCCTCTATCTCCCAGGGCGATGCCGGCATCTCGTGAGGCTTCTCCAAACATGCTATTCTCACTTTCCCGGCTCCCTGTCGCACGGCAGTACGGGCCACATCCATGGCAACATTACCCGAGCCGATAACCACTACGTTAGCGCCTTCCTTTATCTGCGACTCACCGAGCCGGGCGGCTCGAAGGAAGGGAAGTGCCATCAAGACGCCCTGGCAATCCTTATTGGGTATCGGAAGCGCTCGACTGTCAGGGAGACCCAGTGCCAGTATAATGGCGTAGTACCCTTCCTTTTGCAGTTGGTCTACAGTGAGATCCCTGCCCAGTTCAATGCCACTTTTAAATTCAACCCCAAGCGCAGCTATAGAATCGATATCTCTCCTGATTATTTCGACCGGAAGTCGATAAGACGGGACACCCCACCGGACGGCCCCTCCGAAGTCCTCTGAACGCTCGAAAACAGTAACCTCGAAACCGTTCAATGCCAGGTCATGTGCCACGGTCAGACCTGCAGGTCCCGAGCCAATGATAGCGACCTTTTTTCCTTTAGATGGAGCTACAGACTTAGGGGCATAGGCGTTGGTGGCATTCTCTATCGCATACCTTTTCAATCCGCGAATCGAGAGGGATTCATCTACTGTTATCCGGCGGCACCTATCCTCACAAGGATGGGCACAAATAGTACCGCAGATCCCCGGAAGTGGATTTGTCTCCCGGATCAGCCAGGCCGCCTCATCAAGCCTTCCCTGAGCGATGAGCGCAATATATCCTCTTACGTCCTGATGCAACGGACATGTATACTGACAGGGAGGCATGATCTGCGGCTCAACTTGAGTCTGGGTGGTAACGTTTTCCGTCATGCTAATCATCTCCCTAATTACAATCCGGCGGCTGCCAGTATCTCTGGCACCAGATGCTCCCTGCTAATGGCCATAACGTGAACACCGTCACATATGTTTTCGTCTTTAATCTGCTTAATGGTTCTACCGGCTATTTCGATACCCTTCTCAATGGCCTTACCCTTCTGAGCTCCTGCCAGCTCATCGATCAACTCCTGTGGTACAAATATACCAGGAACATTGGCGTTCATGTATTTGGCCATACCAGCACCGCTTAGCAAGACTATACCGGCCAGGATCTTTACATTATCGAACTTTCGCGCGTATTCCATGAATTTCTTGAAGTTATCGATATCATAAATGGCCTGTGTTTGAACGAATTCGATGCCCGCATTGATCTTTTTCTCGAACTTGAGAAGCTGTGGCTCGATTGGATCAGCCTCGGGGGTAACTATAGCTCCGCAGCAGAATGAGGCTGGAGCGTTCATTTCGTTGCCGGCAATGTCCTTTCCCTGCTCCATCATACGGACAGCCTGAATAAGCTGAACAGAATCAAGGTCAAATACCGGCTTGGCATCAAGATGATCACCAACACTGATGTAATCGCCGGTCAGACACAGAACGTTGTCGATACCCAGTACATTAGCTGCCAGCAGGTCCGACTCAAGTCCCATTCGGTTGCGGTCGCGGCAGGTCATCTGAAGGATGGGCTCGCCACCCTGCTGTTTGATTATTGTACAGGCACCCAGTGACGAAATGCGCATCACTGAGCTCTGGTTATCGGTCGAATTAATACCATCGACCTTGTCCTTAACGAGGTCGATGTTTTTACGCATTTCCTCAATGTCAGTCCCTTTCGGAGGCCCAACCTCGGCCGTCACTACAAATTTACCGGAGTTTAGTGCTTCCTTGAACTTAGCCATGTTGCTCCTCCATCTGGGCGTGCTGATATGCCGGATTGACCTGGGTTATGGGATTAACGTGTAAACCGTATTTCTTCGGAGGAAATATCTCACGGATATTATCCAGTTTGCCCTGCTTCTCAAGACGGCGGTAAATAAGTGTCCAGGCGCACTCTTTCTCCGAACTGACTTCGCACTTACCTTTATTGGTCCCACCGCAGGGGCCGTTGAGCAGGCCTTTTGCGCACATTGCGACCGGACAAATGCCTCCGGTCTCTCCAAGAACGCAATTGCCACACATCATGCATCGCTCGAGCCACACTCCCTCCGCCTCATTTGTGCCTATGAAACGGGTATTCACACCGGGGTAAACCGGTATTTCTTCAATGAGGTCAGATAGCATCTGGATACCGACTCCACAAGCCGTGGAGATAACGGCATCGCATTCACGCGCTTTATCCAGAACGGGCTCCATATACTCGCGGTCGCACTGGCGAGTTACGGTATCCTCAAGGACCTCAACTTCCTTTCCCTCCAGTTTATTAGCCAGCCTGAGCTGGCTGGCTAAAAGCTCGACCTCTTTCTCTCCGCCGGCCATGCACACGGCGACACAAGTGCCGCAACCAAGGACCAGTATTTTCTTATGGTCCTTGACCATCTCTTTAATCTCAGCAAACGGTTTTCGTTCCGCAACAATCATACCAGCATCTCCTTATTTCTTGACTGGATTGGGTCCGAGCATGCGCGCTACCTCCGTCATATCGTTTGCCGCCTGCGCAAACAGAGGCGCATCTGAAGCTCCGATATTGAACATCTTCAACCGCTCGGGCTCAATCCCTACTTCCTCAAGCAGTTGCTTGACGTACTTGACCGTTCTTTTAGCCTTTAGATTTCCTTCCAGGAAATGACAATCGCCTTCCTCTCACCCACCTACCATTACCGCGTCAGCACCATCCTCAAATGCTTTTAAAAGGATGATAGGCTCAACTTTACCCGTGCACATCAGTTTGACTACGCGAATATTGGGCGAATACTCAAGACGCATAGACCCGGCCAGATCGGCTGCTGAATAAGTGCAGTAGTGGCAGCAGAAAGCGATAACTTTCGGCTCATAGTCAGTTGGCGTGGCTTTTTTCTCAAGAGCTGCTTCTGCCATTGACGAGTCTCCTTCCCTTTTTTATAAATATGAATCGATCTACGTTTACCTAAACCTCGCAAAGAACGGCGGTCTTTGCCATCACCTGAGCATCCTTGTAATTCTGCAATGTTATAGCCTTTCGGGGGCAGACGCTGACGCATATACCACAACCCTGGCATGCGGCTGCCTCTATCACAACGGCATTGCGAGGTCCGAATCTAGGCACGCCGAAGGGACAGGCGCGCACACAGGTAAGACAGGCTACGCACTTATCCTCATCAACCACTGATACCACTCCGCTTGTCGTGAGATGCGGTTGGGAAAGGACGGTGACAGCCCTTGACGCGGCTCCCTGAGCCTGCGCCAGTGATTCAGATATGAACTTGGGCGAATGTGCCAGTCCGGCTAAATACATGCCGTCATTAACGAAATCGAGCGGCCGCAGCTTCATATGAGCTTCCATATAAAACCCGTCAGCGGTCAACGGAAGCTTGAGCTTGCTAGCAAACCTGTGAGCATCCGGCTGCGGACGTACACCTGAACTCAATATTACCTTATCTGCGAGTATACTCAGTTCCTCACCGTAGACAGGGTCAAATACTTTAACCTTAAGATTGCCGTCATCACCGATAACCTCGGGCTTGTTTTCGGCTTCATATCTAATGAACAATACCCCTTTGTTTCGCGCTTCCTCGTATGCCAGCTCCTTCATCGCATAAGTTCTTATATCTCTATACAGAACGTATATGTTCATATCAGGGTTGGCTTCTTTTAACTTTAAGGCATTCTTAATTGCCTGCGTGCAACAGATACGGCTGCAGTAGTTATGTTCCGGCTCCCTTGAGCCAACACATTGAACCATCACCACCGAGTTCCAGCCGCTGGCATCCAGTTCACCTGTACCTATAGCAACTTCGAGTTCGTGCTGAGTGAGGACACTATCCGACTGGCCGTACAAATACTCGCCCTCGGGCTTGTATTCAACGGCACCTGTAGCCAGGATCACCACACCATGGTCAATTTCAACTTCCTCATTGGATGTAGTACGAACAACACTGTGATAGTTACCCACAAATCCGCCAAATTCCTTCAATTCGGCACCTTTATATACAGTGATTTTGGTATTGTTCTCCACCTGTTCAATCAGTGATTTCATCAGTGCTTGCGGATCCGATCCGGCGGTTTCGGTGTAATACAGTTCTCTGAGCATTCCACCCAGTTCCTGCTCCCTCTCGACAACTATCACATCATAGCCTTCCTCAGCGAGACCAAGCGCCGCCTTCATACCGGCCGCACCTCCCCCAAGCACCACCCCCGTGCGATATAGAGACTGAGGGTACTCATAAAGCGGTTCAAGCTCTGCCGCTCGAGCTACCGCCATCCTCACCAGGTCCTTTGCCTTGACGCTTGCCTCATGAGGATGAGTTGCATGGACCCACGAGCACTGGTCCCGAATATTGGCCATCTCAAAGAGGAATTTGTTAAGGCCAGCTTCACGGCACGTCTCCTGGAAGAGCGGCTCATGAGTGCGAGGCGTACAAGACGCGACAACCACTCTGTTCAGGCCGTGCTCCTCAACGGCATCGATTATCTTTGCCTGAGTATCGGTTGAACATGTGTAGAGGTTTTCGTCAGCGTGAACCACATGCGGAAGCGTCCTGGCGTAATCCACCACGGAAGGCACGTCTACCACCCGGGCGATGTTGGCTCCGCACCTGCATACGAATACACCAATACGGGGTTCCTGGCCCCAAACATCTTTTTCCGGTGGAAATTCCTTCTCACTTACCAGGGTGCCTCTGGCTTCCTTAATCCCAGCGGATGCCAAATACGCAGCACTGCTTCCGTTCATTACGGATTCCGGGATGTCCATAGGGGCATCGAATGCTCCCGCTACATATACACCCGCTTTCGACGTTCTGTTAGGATTGAACTCGTCGGTTTTACAGAATCCGAATCTGTCTGTCTCAATCCCCATTATCTGAGCAAGCTTGACACTACTTTCGGATGGTTCGAGGCCGACAGATAGCACAATCATATCAAACTCTTCCGTCGTCTTACCCTGTCCGTCTTCGGTCATGTATTCAAGGAGTAAATTGCCATTTCCCAGTTCGCGGACAAGTGGACTGGGCATCGACTGAACATAAGATACGCCGAAGTTTTCCTGGGCAGATACATAATATCTTTCAAAGCCTTTCCCGAATGCACGTATATCCATGTTGAAGATGGTGGGCTGAATACGTTCATCATGCTCACGGGCAATGACTGCCTGTTTGGTAGCATACATGCAACAGACCGAGGAGCAGTAGTCCTTGCCAATCTCAGGTTTACGGGAACCAACACATTGAATCCATGCAACCTTGACCGGGTGTTTACCGTCCGATGGTCTCAGAACCTGGCCTTCAAACGGACCGGAGGCAGAAAGTATACGTTCGAATTCCAGTCCGGTTACAACGTTTGGCGCCCGACCATACCCATAGTCTCCTTTTATTACTCCAGGGTCATAAGGTTTGAATCCGGGGGCGAGAACCACAGAGCCAACATTCAGGTTAAGTATCTCTTCCTTCATGGTGTGATCAATGGCCTTCGCCTGACATACACTCACACATTGATAGCATTCGCAGCACAGACCACACTTCAGGCACCTGTTGGCCTCAGTTTGAGCCTGCTCCTCGCTTAGTGCCAGCGTCACTTCTCGGAAGTCGGCCTTGCGCTCCTCAGCTGTAGCCAATAGAGGTTTCTCCCTAGGCTGCTTCCTGACCCCCTCAAGAGGGGCTTCAACCGGCTTGAATTCCGGTGCTCTGTCAGCAGCGATGTCTTCACCCTGCAGATACCTGTCGATAGATATGGCGGCCTGTTTGCCGGCAGCTATAGCCTGTACGACCGTGGCGGGACCGAGCACAACATCCCCTCCCGCAAAAACCCCCGGGATATTGGTTTCAAGGGTGGTATAATTAGCCTCAATACGAGATCTTTTATCGCACTTGATTTCCACATTGCCATTGAGGAAAGAAAGATCAGGTGATTGCCCGATTGCGGGTATTATGGTGTCAACATCAAGCGTGAATTCGGACCCCTCAACGCGAACCGGCCGGCGGCGTCCGCTCTCATCCGGCTCGCTCAGTTCCATTTGAACGCACTCGATACCGGTAACCTTGCCATCCTTGCCTATGATTTTGTTCGGCGCTACCAGATATCGGATTTCAATTCCCTCTTCCTCCGTTTCCTCTATCTCCTCGAGATTGGCCGGCATCTCGTCCCGAGATCGGCGATACAGTATGAAGGCTTCCTTGGCTCCGAGCCTGACCGCTGTTCTAACCGCGTCAATGGCTACGTTACCGCCACCTATTACGGCTACCCTGTTTCCAATCTTCGGATGCTTATCCAGGGAGACGTCTCGAAGGAATTCGACGCCGGGGATGACACCTTCAATATCCTCACCATCAACACCCATCGGATTGTTACGATGAGCACCTGTAGCTACAAATACGGATTCATAACCCTGATCTTTGAGATCATTCAATTTAAGTGAATCGCCAATTGGGGTATTGGTCCTGATCTCCACCCCGGCCGATTTAATAAAATCTATCTCGAGACTGAGTATATCCCTGGGAAGACGGTACGAAGGAATACCAACGGCCATCATGCCGCCGGCAACAGGTAATGCCTCAAATACGGTGGGATTATAACCCCAGAGTGAAAGAAAGTATCCGGCCGTCAGACCTGCGGGACCGGAGCCGATTATGGCCACCTTTTTGTTTTTGCTTTCCATCCGCTCCGGAAGGCCGCCATCACCCAAGTCTTTAACCTGATCGGATATGAACCTCTTGAGACGACAGATGGATATTGACTGATCAATCTTTCCTCGGGTGCAGTCGGTTTCGCACGGATGCGTACAGACTCTGCCCAGAACCCCGGGGAATGGTGCCTCTTCCCGTACGAGATTTACAGCCTCCTGGTATTTACCCTGAGCTACAAGCGCAACATATCCCTGGGCACTGATGTGCGCCGGGCATGCCACTTTACACGGCGCAGTTCCACGTTTGGTTATTGCATTTGCACTGGGAATGGCCTGTGGATACCGCTTATAAGTAGCTTTACGTGTTATTAATCCCTGTTCAAACTCGTTGGGAAGGGTTATCGGACATACATCCACGCAATCACCACATGCACTGCATTTATCAACGTCAATATATCTGGGTTTCTTTAGAACCCTGGCGGTGAGATTCCCTTCCTCTCCCTCCAATGCCTGTACCTCAGAGTTGCTTATGATCTCTATATTGAGGTGCTTGTCAACCTCAATAAGCTTGGGCGAGATCATACACATCGAACAGTCATTGGTCGGGAAAGTCTTATCAAGCTGGGCCATGCGCCCGCCTATTGAGGTGGTCTCCTCAACCATATAGACTTTGAAGCCCGAATTAGCCAGATCAAGAGAGGTCTGCATACCGCAGATCCCTCCCCCAACCACCATAACCGCACCGACTTTGCCATCTGGTTTCGATCCATTTCCGCTCATGTTCACACCTTCTCTCAGGTTGCTACCTCTGGAATAATTTGAATATTGATTACCGAAAGGCCGGGTATAATTGAAATAGAGGGGGACATAATTAGAGCAGCCTCTGCAGACTGCCCCGATCGACTAATTTCTGGAATTTTACAGCTCACTTGTCGAGTCACCAAATCCATAACTTATAGAAATTTTCTGAGCGACGAACGCAAGTTCATTATAATATATGATAACCTCGCAAGTCCAGTCATCTATTTGACCCTTAAACAGCGATTGATTCGGATGCGTATCAGCATCGCTGTTTTCCCCTCCCGGTTTAATAAGGTTCTTCAGGCCACCTGATGGCACCCGCCATCAGGTGGCCTGACTCTTCCACGCCAGGCACTGTGGCCACGATTTCCTCAATTAATCTGGTGACAAGCCTCTCCATTACCTCGCGGCTTGCACCTTCATAGCGCGTGGTAATTGTAAGGGAAGGAAGCTCTATATCCGGCAGAAAATCAA
>JAWOBX010000038.1:0-21870 GCA_046484125.1 Dehalococcoidia bacterium
AGAGGGAAAGTTGATGTACCACTGTTCGCTTTTTTGCCGCTTGATACGCTGGACTTTGGTTTTGAAGCCCATGTTTCCTCCTATCTAGTTATATGACTAGATTATATTACATAAAATACCCCTTGTCAATCACTCTGTTATTTATTTGATCCACTGAGGAGTTTTATCTAGTTAAGGCCAAACTAGAGAGGGCGAATATCGTATTCGCCCCTACATATCTTTCCCGACTCCTGACTCCCGCCTCGCCAACTGCCAGCTTCTGTATTCTGTCTCCTGAATACTGAATAACCCCCGGACCTTTGACTATGAGCCAAATGCCTGATACACTATTTGTTACCCTGGATATCAAAAGGAAACCATTAATCACCTGTAATCATATGACACTCTGATGGAAACCTCGGAAAGTTCTGACTCCGCGCACAGCGATTGTGCCGCTCCTACTGTTGCTCTTCAAACCGTCGGATGCAAGTTAAACCAGGCAGAGACTGAATTCCTGGCACGCAGATTTGCTCGCGGCGGGTTCAACATCGTTTCTCCTACGGATAATCCCGATGTGTACGTCTTGAATACCTGCACCGTTACCCACGTGGCGGACCGGAAATGCAGACAGTACCTCAGGGCCTTTCATCGCGGGAATCCGAACGCGCTGGTGGTGGCAACCGGTTGCTACACTCAACGTGATGAGGGGGCAGTGCGGGTTGACGGAGTGGATATCACCGTGGATAATGCCGGGAAAGAAAGACTGGTTGAGACAGTCCGGCGCGAACTTGGATTGGGGGAAATGAACGGTAATCGGGAGCGAGAAGTTGTACCGCGTGAGAGGCAGCGTTTCAGGGCAATGGTGAAGGTACAGGATGGATGCAGTCACGGGTGTGGCTACTGCATCGTTCCGTATGTGAGGGGTGGAGAGTGGAGCGTGCCGGTCGACGAGGTGCTGGACGAGATAAAAGCCAGGGAAAGCGAGGGGTGTGGAGAGGTAGTGCTTACCGGTACAAGGATCGGGGCATACCACTACGAAGGTATCGATGGACTTCTGAGCCGTATTCTGGAGGAGACTTCTATTCCCAGGATTCGACTTTCCTCATTACAACCCGGGGAGCTGTCCGGTCACCTGATTGACCTGTGGCAAAGCAGTGACCGCCTGTGCCGGCACCTGCACATGTCGCTCCAGAGCGGGAGCGACCCGGTTCTCACCAGGATGCGCCGTAGATACTCCATAGCTGAGTACGAGGCGGCGATGAACGCGGTGAGGGGTAAGATGCCGGATATGGCCATTACAACCGATGTAATCGCCGGTTTCCCGGGCGAGACGGAAGAGGAATTCGAGGAGAGTTATCGTTTCTGTGAGAAAGCCGGTTTCGCCGGCATGCATATATTCCCCTACTCGAAGCGCGGTGGGACTCCGGCGGACCGTATGCCAAAGCAGGTGCCGGATCGGGTGAAAAGGGCCAGGAGCCGGCGTTTGCTGGAGCTGGCGGAGGAAAGCGCGGTTTCGTTCCGTCGCTCGTTTGAGAGCGGGAAAATGACGGTTTTATGGGAGGAGAGAAAGGATGGTGACCTTTGGGTCGGACATACCGGGAACTACATAAAAGTGTATACCCGCAGCAGTGAAACCCTGGTCGGTCGATTATCGATGACAGAACTCGGCTCCGAATATGAACAAGGCCTGTGGGGCGAGATCTGCCCCCGGTCTGTATCAGCCGGAGCACTGGCTAAAGGATGGTGACTGGCGATGATGGAAGTGTATGTTATCCTGTTTATTTTATGCCTGATGATATCCGCATTCTTCTCCAGTTCTGAGACTGCGTTCATATCACTTCAGAAGGTGAGAATAAGACATATGGTACATACCAATGTAGCAGGGGCCGCGGATATTGCCAAGCTGGTATCGCGCCCGGAAAGGCTGTTGACCACCGTGCTCATCGGCAATAATTTCGTCAACACCGCCGCCGCCGCGCTCGGCACACTCATAGTCGTGGAGATCATGAACAACGACAACCTGGGGGCGATAGTGGCTACTATCACGGTTACGCTCCTGCTCCTGATTTTCAGCGAGATAATTCCCAAAACACTGGCCACGCAAATGGGCGAACGCATGGCCCTGCTGTATACCCGCCCGATCAAGGGGATTTCATGGGTGCTCTTGCCAATTGCCTTTTTACTCTCCGGAATCGGCACTGCTGTATCAAGGCTCTTCAATGGAAACAGGCCGATTACAGGTAATGCGATAACTGAGGATGAGATTATCACTATGATAGGTATGGGACTTGAAGACGGGGTGGTGGAGGAGGGTGAGGCAGATATGGCGGAGAGGGTGTTGATATTTGGTGACCGGCGTGTAAGTGAGATTATGACGCCTCGAACCGATGTTGTCTGGATGGAAAAGAATACAACGTTAAGCGAGTTCATGTCCATATACGCCGAGATACCCCATTCCCGTTTCCCGGTTTATGAAGAGTCCGTCGATAATGTGCTGGGCGCCCTCTGGATAAAGGATGTACTGCTGGCTCAGGCAAGGGGTGAGATTCAGCCGGATGATATAGTCACCGGACTGATAAGGCCTACCTATATTGTGCCGGAGACAAAAGTGGTGGGAGAGCTGTTTGGCGAGATGCAGCAGCAGAGGAGCCAGGTTGTAATTGTCGTTGACGAGTATGGGGGAACCGCGGGCATAGTGACTATGGAACAGCTCCTGGAGGAGATAGTCGGTGAGCTGGAGGATGAACTGGGCGTTGGCCGTAAGACGGTCGAAACCATAGACCAGAATACGTATCAGGTTGATGGCGGGAAAAGGCTGGACCAAGCCAACGAGGAGCTGGGCCTCAATATGCCTGAAGGTGAGTACGAGACTCTGGCCGGTTTCATCCTGAACGGATTGGGACACATCCCGCAGGAGGGTGAGCAGTTCAGGTACGGAAACATAACGTTCACCGTAACCGAAATGAAGGGGGTCAAGATTGAAAAGGTCCTCATTATCAGGGAATCAGACGCAACAGAGGATACGCCTTAGTTTCAGCCGTGGCGATGAGGTCAAGTATATATCCCACCTGGATTTGATGCGTCTCTGGCACAGGGCCCTCCGCCGGGCCGGGATGCCTCTGGCTTATTCCCAGGGGTATAATCCCCAGCCCAGAATAGCTATTGCCGCCCCTCTGGCCGTAGGTGTTACCAGCGAGGCTGAACTGGTGGATATCTTCATGGAGAGAAAGGTATCCTCTTCTTTTTTCGAGCGGATGGTTGGCGAGCAGTTACCGGATGGGGTAAGTATACTCAATGTCAGGGATGTATGGCCCAGACTGCCCTCTCTACAGTCCCGTTTGCGCTTTGCAGAGTATCGAGTCGTCATAGAAAGCCAGACCGCCCGGGAGAATCTGGAACAGGCCATAGGTGAACTCAAGAGTAAAACGAGTTTGCCCTGGAGGCATTCCAGGGGCGAAAAGGTTCATGAATATGATCTGCGAGAGCTCATCGATGATATCTGGGTGGTGGATGAGCGGGAAGGTGCTCTGGTACTCGGCATGAGGTTAAGAAATGATTCAAGGGGATCGGGCAGGCCGGACCAGGTGCTGCTGGCGCTGGGCTGCTCTTCGCCGGCCAGGTCGATACATAGAACAAAGCTGATAACGGAAACCGGAACATGAGATTGATCCTGGTCAGGCACGGACAGACCGACTGGAACAAAGAATACCGGGTTCAGGGCCAGAGCGATACGATTCTTAACGATCACGGGAAATCCGAGGCTGAGGCCCTGGCAGGGGCGTTGAAAGATGAGGCCCTGGATGCCATTTACTCGAGTACGCTGGCCAGGGCGATGCAGACCGCGGAAGCGATAAACGCCTTTCATCACGTTGAGTTGACGCCTGTCGATGCCCTGAAAGAGCTGGATGTTGGGGAAACGGATGGAACCTGCTATCCGGATATGGCCACCCTTTTCCCGGATTTGCACCGAGTCTGGAGAGCCGATCCGGCCGCCGCCAGGTGGCCCGGAGGCGAATCTCTTTCTGAACTCCAGGAAAGGGCCTGGGCGGCGGTAAATGATATTATCGAAAATTCCGGCCATAATTCAGTTTTAATCATCAGCCACCTGTTTGTTATCAACGTGCTTCTTTGCAGGATACTTGGCATGGGCATATCCGATTTCAGGAGGCTCGATACCAGTGTGGCAAGTATCAGCGTAGTGGAGTTTGCCGGGGATAAAGTCAGGCTGGTTTCCTTTAATGATACCTGCCATTTGAGATAGCTATGGAAGAGAATTCAGGAGACAGAATACAGAAGCTGGCAGTTGGCGAGGCAGGAGTCAGTAGTCGATAGTCGGGAGCCGGGAACGATATGTAGGGGCGAATGCGATATTCGCCCTTAAACGGAGTCAGAAACGAAGGGTTCCCGATCGAAGCCGGGAATGAAAACCTCAGAAGGCGCAGGAAAACCTTCCTGCCGGGGGTCCGGGGGTGCTCCCCGGATACTAAAGGGCCGGTGGGCGGGCAATGGCCGCCGGAGGCGAAAGAGGACAGCAGACAAGTGATTACCCCCTCACTCTAACTCTCTCCCCCGAGGGGCGAGAGGATTAAAGACGGGGTTTCGGGGCCGCAGGCCGGGTTCAAATGGGTCGGTGGGTGGGAATATAATCAGTTATTGAAATGCAACTGCAATCAAAGGTAAAGGCATTCATGAAGGAAAAAGGCCTCCTGGAGGGAGGGGGAACCCTTCTGGTCGGGGTTTCCGGGGGGGCGGATTCCGTTTGTCTTCTGCATTTACTCAATTCCATCAGCCAGGCTGGTGAACTGGACCTGCATGTCGCTCACCTTGACCATCAGATAAGAGGCACCGAATCCGAAGCTGACGCGGCTTACGTGGCTGACCTGTCGAGAAAGCTGGGCATAAAGGCGACCGTTGAGAGCCGGGATGTAAGGAAGTATCAGGCGGAGAACAGGTGCTCCCTTGAAGAAGCGGCCCGCGAGGTTAGATACAGCTTCTTTGCCGACGTCAGTGAGAGGATCAACGCCAGCGCAGTGGCCGTCGGGCATACCGCCGACGATCAGGCCGAGACCATTATAATGCATCTGATAAGGGGTACGGGGCTTTCAGGTCTCAAAGGGATGCGGCCGCTGTCTCGCTGGTGTCTCCCGGATGGGCGACTTCTGACAGTCGTGAGGCCGTTGCTGGAGGTAACACACGAGGAGGCGGTTTCATGTTGTCAAGAAGCGGAGCTTTATCCGCGGACCGATTCCTCCAACCTCTCGCCTGAATATCTGCGCAACCGGATTCGAGCCGAGATCATGCCCGTGCTTGCTGAGTACAATCCAAACGTCGTTGAGAGCGTGGCACGCACGGCCCGTATCGTTGCCGATCATATCGACTGGGTTGAGGCGGAGGTAGGGTGTGTTTATGGTTCCGTGATTAAAGAGATACCAGGCGGTGTCGCGATTGATAACGACTCATTCAATTCGCTCGCGCCCGCGCTCAGGCGGAATCTTCTACGCCGTGTTATCCGGGATATGGCCGGCAGTCTCAGGGATATCGAGCTGGTGCATATTGAGAGCCTGATGGATGTGCTTGCCCGGCCTGCCGGCAAAGAACTCGCTCTGCCTTATGGGCTCACGCTCTACGGTGATTATGAACAGAGCTATATCACTGCTGGAAAAAGCCCGCTGGAGATTCTGCCCCCGATCGAGGGAGAGCATCGTCTACGGATTCCGGGGGAGACTGTGGTTCCGGGGTGGCGGGTGAAGGCGGATGTTCTCCCCGGCAAGCCGGAGGTAATCGAGGAAGGGGATTTCACCGCGTTCATTGACCTCGACCTAGCCGGTGGTGATCTGATCGTTCGGAGCCGTCATGAAGGCGATCGTTTCCAGCCCCTGGGTATGGATGATATTAAGAAGCTAAAGGATTTTATGATCGATGCCAGGATACCCAGGGTATGGCGGGACCGGGTCCCGCTGGTATGCTCGGCAGGGACTATAGTGTGGGTGGTGGGGTGGCGGATTGACCATCGGGTAAGGATTACCGACTACACTCAACGCACTCTTCGGCTTGAGTTCGAGATGGAGTGAAAGGGTTGACGGTTTATGGGGTCATCCCTCCATCGTTGGAGAGCTTGAATGGGGCGCCCGGGACCCCAAAGTCACCACTTGCCTCAAGAGGTTCTCTTAGGAAGTCTTGTAATACGGAGAGTACTTCACTATCCACAGCCTGATGATGGGGCCGAGCGGTCTGGTGAAGATCCTCCTCCACCCAAATGCCCGTTTCAGGTCCTCAATGTAATGGTCGAAAGAGTGTCTCTGGAATCTGAGCAGCCTCTGTGATTCCTCGGTATCCATAAAATCGGTGTACCAGTAGTCGCTTTCATCCTTCGGCACCCTGAACGCTTTCTCGCAGACCATGCCGATTCCCAGTGCCTGAAACAGTTTGGCCTGAAAGTGCCGGTTTGTCATCTGGCAGCTCTTGCCGCCACCGAGATAGAGTATTTTGCCACCGGTATCAGCCTCGACAGAATTGGCGATTGCCGTGGCGACGTCGGAAGGATGGACGAACTCAATTCGCTGTTCCAGGGGTATGCCAAACGAGGTCCCGAGAGAGCCGACTATATTATGGCCCATGACGTCAACCGGCAGAGCGACACCGACTCTGAGTATCGTCCACTCAATACCACTTTCCATCAACTCCTTCTCCGCCGCTACCTTTGAGTGGGTGTAGTTGTCCGTTGGCTGTGGAGGCTCATGCGCCTTCCTCGGCGGAGGCTCGGAGAACCTGTTACCGTGTACTGTGATTGAGCTGGTGAAAACGACCTTTGGCGGCCTTTTCTGTCGCTTTGCGGCCTCTACGATGTTATGTGTGCCTTCAACATTGACCCGTTGTGCGAGCTCGGGGGCCTGCTCGCTCACTGGTGGAATAATTGCGGCCAGATGAAGTATGCATTCCTGCCCGTCAACTGCCTGTGCCACTACTTCAGGATCAGAAATATCCCCCCATATGGTCCGGAAATTCCCGATACCGGAAAGCCGCTGCATCTCCTTTTCATTCCTGGGATTGGGCATGTCGAAGCATGTTACATCGTGTTTACTGCGCGAAAGGAGCTTCTCCAGTGTGTTTGCCCCCAGATTGCCGAAGGCACCTGTCAGTAATATCCTCATAACCGGTATCTCCATAAAAAGATTATCAAAATTATACCATAAACAGGTTTTCCAGGCGATTTGACCCGGAAAAGCGATTGATTCAGACGCGAACTGTTTTTCTTACCGGACCGCTGTTTCCACTCACCGGGAAGAAGCTTCATGCCGAAGAGGCCAGCTTCCAGCCTCCGATGCCCTGCTCGCTGAGTATCTCTTCCGCCTCACGGGTTATACCCTCGATCAGTTCTTTCGTCGTTGGCACCCTGTTGATAAACCCGATGGCCAGCGATACCGTATCCAGGCCGCATTCCCTGGGTATTCCGGCCCGTTCAGCTTTGCCCGCGGCCTGCATAATACCTTTGGTCCCCTGCGCTGCCATCATCTCCTGCAGCTCCTCGGGGGTGGGTGTGTGCAGGATGGGATCTCGCCACTCTGGCTCATAGGGATTGGCCTCTACCAGGACCTGCTTGCGGCGGTCTGCCAGGGGGCATTCCTGAACGGCGCAAAAAGCCGTCCCCATAAGTACCGCGTCCGCTCCGAGTGCGAGTGCCCCGAGAAAAGTTCGCGCGTCGCCTATTCCGCCTGCGGCTATAACAGGTATCCTGAGCTCGTGAGACGCCATTGCCACGCTGACGAACGTTGTCAGCATTCCCGGGCTCTTAAGGCCGGCTCCCTCCAAACCCATGATGCATACCGCGTCCGCCCCCGCTCGCTCCGCCGAAAGGCCGTGCTTTACCGACTGCACCTTGTGGAACCAGCGAAGCCCGGCGTCTTTGACCTTCTTACCATAATCCTCCGAGCGATAGCCCGCGGTTTCTATTACCGGGACCTTCTCCTCGATGGCTACATCGCACATCGGGATAAGAACGGGGTCCACGGTCGGGCTCAGGTTTACCGCGAAGGGCTTATCCGTCAGGGTGCGGCATTTATGTATTTCCTCTCGGAGTTTATCGGGAGTCTTAAGGGTCCAGGCGGTTATCATCCCCAATCCACCCGCCTCAGAGACCGCCGCGGCCAGCTCTGCCCGCCCGATCATGGCCAGCGCTCCCTGGATAATGGGGTACTTGATACCGAGTTGCTCTGTTATCCTCGTTTTCCATTCCATTGCTTTCACCTGCCTCTGCCGGATATTATCTCATCTCTTCCTGCTGGAAGTCCAGCCAGCGGATTGCCCCTTACGGATCTTTGCGAACGTTGAGTAATTCAGCCTTTCGACTACTTATTTCACTTACAATCAAGTTGGCTCTCCGGGTAGAGTGGCAGCAACTGATGCGGAGCGTTCAATAAAATTGGTACAGGATAATTGAAGGCGAGCTATTTCCGAGACAGTAAACTGGTGGTTGCCCCGTAACGGATCTTCATGATGAGTGTAGCAACTTTCTCTTTTTCAATTGGTGCGCAAAATCCTGAGTGACAGGAACTGTGGGGCGCGCTCGCATCATCGAGCGCGCCCCACAGAATGATCGAAGGGTGGAGGGTGGGAGTTGATGCGGAGCGTTCAATGATAGTGAACCGGATTGCTGTTAATACTCAGGATATTGTCTATTAAAGATATTCGCGTCGGTTAAGCTTTCGAGCCGGGATTGTATTCATGGAGAGTATAATAGAAGCATGAAAGGGCTTGGATCCGCCAGAAGCAAGAGAATCCTGATATGCGTGGGACTCAACCTGCTGCTGGAGTTGTGGGTCCATGGCATCACGGGATTCCTCAACCCTGTTCTTGCGGTCTCGCTGCTGCTGATTTATCTTTCCTACTTCATGATACTTGATGATTTGGTGACCAGATTGCGTCTGAGAGATTACCAGGTCCTTATACTGGGTTTTACCTATGGAATGCTGCATGAAACATTCAATACGGGGAGCGTTTTCAACGAGGCTTTTCTGATGGGTGTCAATCCGGTCAATATCTTCATGGCGAATGTGCTCTGGTGGGGAGTTTTACAGAGCGTGTTCGCGTACTATTTCGCCAGTACAGTAGTAAGAAGCGGTGAAGGAAATGCCATAAAAATGGGAGCGCGTGGATGGATATTCGCCGTGGGTGTGAACGCTTTTTTCTTTGCTGTCCTGGCCCTGGAAGGGAATTATCCCGAAGGAACGAGATCCGGCTATGTCATCAGCGTGGTGCTTATAGCCTGCGCTGTTCTCGCCTTTATCATCAGCGTAGTTGGGCTGAAGTCCGGAAATGTCACCAGGGTCGAGAGAGTCCGGTTTGTTGATACCGTCATCAGGGCGCAGATGGTTGTATGCGTTTTACTTGGGGTATTGCATTCATTTGTGTTGGGCGAGATCGCCTTGTATCTGTTTGTAGCTTGGTCTGTATTCACCGGGGCCGTCTACACAGTATTTGCTGTCAAAGGACACAGGTTTATAGGATGCGTCGTGTCCCCGTGCTCGAATTTTCAATCAATGACACATGCAGGGTAAGCTGACCAATCTTATATATTCCCCTTCTTGGCGTAATCGTCAAGCCGGGGAACACACCCATTTGGCTCAATCGGACGCGGACCGCCAACTGGCCGAATACTGTTTTTAAAAACCGGAACAAAGACACTGGCGGTTTGATTAAGATTCTGGCATAATTTCTGAGCGACACCCCAACCTCCAACTGTATTAACGCGAATTAACCGTCATAAGTATCGGCCAATTACTGTAGTGAGGAGGTGAAGCCGAGAAACCAGCATGAACGCTTCAACAATGATTTTATACTAAGGTAATCAAATAAAAAGGAGGTATTATGGATTTCGATTTCACCGACGTTGATCTCAATACCCTCATTACCCGTGCCCTGCAGGTTCTCTTGATCGTAATTGTAGTTCTGGTGGTAATCGCCATTTCAAAGCGTGTTGTAAAGAGAATGCTTTCGAGGCGAATCTACAGAATAAGAGAGGAAACACCCGAGGAACTGGAGAGCCGGCAGAATACCATAGCATCGGTGATCAATCAGGTTATCGCTTTCGCCGCATGGTTGATAGCGATCGTGATGATACTGAGTGTTTTTGGCCTCAATACCGGTCCGCTGATCGCTGCTGTAGGTGTAGCCGGATTGGCCGTCGGCTTCGCGGCTCAAAGTATTATCAGGGACTACATCAATGGCATGTTTATAGTCATGGAGGACTGGTATCGCATCGACGAGGTGGCTACAATATCGGGAACGACGGGCGTGGTAGTGGATATGAATCTGCGACGTACGACACTCCGTGATATTAATGGCACTATGCATATAATACCAAATAGTAAAGCGGATATGGCCAGCAACTGGGCCAGAGAATGGGCCAGGATCAACCTGAATGTCGGGGTCGCGTACAAAGAGGATATAAACAGGGTGTGGAAGCTCCTGGACGAGATATGCCAGGAACTGAGTGAGGATTCAGATTGGGGGCCCAATATGATAACCGTGCCTTCGGTTATAAGGGTGGATACTCTGGGGGATAGCGCGGTGGAACTCAAGGTATTGGGCGATACCAAACCGGGTAAGCAGTGGGCGTTGACCGGAGAGCTCAGGAAACGGATTAAGAATCGGTTTGACCAGGAGGGGATTGAGATACCGTGGCCACATACCAAGGTATATTTCGGTGATGCGCAACCAGGGGAAAAAGCCGGAGAGCCGGCCATAACCTGACGCGATGCCATTTCTGTCAATGACGTTGTAAGGGTTTTCAGCTTGAAGTCGTTCCATCGTTATGTTCGGATTGAGGCGGCAAGCCAGTGGCGGTGTGGTTTGAGATTCAAGATTGCGTTGACGGCCTGTTGGTGATTGTAGTAGGATAGGTTCAAATCCAGGGCTTTGACGAGAATCAGTATTCAGTTTCGTAGCTGTTTACAGGAGTGATCAAATATGGCATTTTTTTCCAGATTGGGTGTTCTGGCCAGGGCTGTTATGAATCCCGGCGGGCGTGGGGGCGCAGCCGAGAAGGAGCGGGAACAGGATGTAGTTGAGAGTGATGTGGTCCGGGCCAGGGATGACAGAATTGCGTCCCTCGAGCAGGAGCTCGATGCTCTCAGGGAAATCACTCCCACACGAATTAAGGATTACCTGTTCAGAGTTGGTCAAGAGGATAAGAAGTACAACGAGTCGCTTAAGGGAGGGCTGGCAAAGGCCCGTGAGGCAATCGAGCAGTGGGAGAGCGAAATCGAGGAATTGAAGCGGAGTGAAGGTGGCCGGGTTGAAACCCTTGAGCGCCTTGAGGCGGAAAGAGATCAGATATCAAAGGCGACCGAAGACCTGCGGTCAGTTCTGAAAGAAAAGGGCGTTGAACTTGAACAAGTCTCTGAGACACCTCAGCCGGCGTTTATAAGCGATCCGGAGCTTTTCCGTGAAGTGGATGATTTGTGGCGCAAGCTACGGGATTGTCTCACCAGATATGGGCTCAAGGTTGAGGTTTTATACGATGAGGATGTGCTGGAGGATTTCTTCTCCGATGTTTATCCTCTATGGATGCAAGTTGTGCCGCCAGTGAAGAAGGAAAAAGCGGGAGAGGCTGAAGAGCCGGAGCAGCCGGAATCCAGTGGCGAGGTGGAAACTTCCCCTGAGCCAGAGGTGGATACGGGCCCAAAGAGAAAGCAGCCTCAATCACGTGGGGGGCGGCCTGAGAAGCGGAACGCCAAATATGATCCTTACCAAAAGCTCGGGCAGGAGCTCATCGATGCCCTGAGGATGACAACAAAGGGTGATAACAGCGAGTCAGAAAACAGCGAAAAGTAAGCGAGTAGATACACATGTGTACGTGTAGCCCCCTGTAATAGGGACAACTTGAACACAGCTTGCTGAGGCTTATAAAGCAGGGTTTTCCCGCCGCGGCAGTGAAGCGGCCGGAATTCTGATATTATGGGGGTGCGAGGTGAAATTCAAGCTGTTCATCAAGGCGAATCCGCTGGCACGCAAGGGTGAGAATCAGTCCGCGCTGGAGAAAGAGGTCAACCAGTGGCTGGAGGAGAATCCGGGAATTAAGATTGTGGATATCAGGCAATCGGCCAGCGGCGGGGGTGGAGGAGCGGGATCGGTCTACGCTATAGGTTCGGCCATTTATATATCAATCTGGTACGAACCGGCACCATCAGCCGATTAGCTGGCGGTTAACCGCGGCCGCGTTTCCTCGGGACTCGGTTTGGGAATGGTAGCCGGATGCCACAATTTACGCCGATCACCCCCGCTTTCCCTGCGTGTTTAAGACGAGTCAAATACGGGATGTAGTGGAGAAATGAGATATTACAGCACCAACGATAAGTCCGAAAGCGTCGATTTCGAGACAGCCCTGATGAATGGACTGGCTTCTGATTATGGCCTTTACATGATGGTCAGGGAGGATATACCGGTCATTCAGCCGGAGAATATCAGGTCGATGAAGGGAATGAGCTATGCGGGCATCGCCTCGGAGGTGCTTTTTCACTTTCTCGCCGATGAAATAAGCCGGCGGGAACTCGATGATCTGCTGGAGTCGATATACGATGAGCGGGAGATCCCAACCAAGATCGAGCTTCTCACCGGCAGGACTTATTTGATGTGGCTGAGCAACGGTCCGACACATTCGTTTAAGGATTACGCGGCCAGGTTTTTCGGGGTAATGCTCAACCATTTCCTGAAACGGTCGGGGCGCAGGAGGGTGGTCGCCGTGGCCACCAGCGGGGATACGGGAGGTGCGGTGGCTGCCGCCCTTCACGGGCTGGAAAGGATTGACAATGTTGTTTTCTATCCGAGAGGGGCCATTAGCCAGAGGCAGAGGAGGCAGATGACTACTCTATGGGGGAATGTCTATGCTTTTGAGGTCAATGGGGATTTCGATACCTGTCAGGCACTGGCTAAACGCCTTCTCGGGGATAGAAGGTTTGCCGACGATCTCTTCGGCGATCCGCAGCGGCTGACATCCGCCAATTCCATCAGCATCGGCAGACTGCTGCCGCAGGCCGTTTATCCCTTTTTCGCCTATTCGAGGATAGCCGAGTACGATGAGCCCCTGATAACCAGCGTCCCTTCCGGTAATTTCGGAGATATGATGGGAACCGTGATCGCCAGGGAGATGGGCCTCCCCGTTTCTCGAATCGTCTGCGGGGTTAATGAAAACCGTGAATTTCCCTGGTTCCTCAAGTCGGAACAATACATCGTCAAGCCCTCGGTGCGTTCGCCTTCCACGGCGATGATTGTATCCAATCCGAGCAATTTCGCGCGCCTGGTTGATCTCTATGGCGGCCATGTCTACGATGAGCGGGATGAGAACGGCCGGGTTATCCGGGAGGGCATAATGGATGTCAATCCTGATATAGAGGCGATGAGGCGCGATCTGTACAGCGTCAGCGTAAGTAACGAGGATCACTACACGGCTATGCGGGAAGTCTACGATCGTTACGGCGTGATCATTGAACCACACGGCGCGGTGGGCTGGCGGGCCCTGGATACATACCTGGGTGGCGCGCATGACCGCCTGGCTGTGATTTATGAGACGGCCGATCCCGGTAAATTCCCTGATGATGTCGAAAAGGCGATCGGCTTCGCTCCCCCGGTTCCGCCGGGAATTGCCAGGCAGGCCGATCTGGAGGAGAGAATATTCAGTGTGGACCAGCCACCGGAAACCAAGCCGGACGGTTCGCTGACCCTGAGCGACGGGCAGTATGAGCAGGCAAAGGAAATATTGAGAGGCATCTTCAGCGGCTAACCGGCTGGTGGAGCGGAGCTCTCTGCCGATGAACTGGAGCCAGTGATTTGACTTACCCTCAGGAGGATTCCATGGCGGGCGAAGATCGTGGTGGGAGGCATACGCGGGAAGAGATGCTTCAAGCCGCAAAGGCCTCTCCGGAGGCTGTAGCCGGACACGATAAACAGGCGTGGACGGGACTGTTCGCGAAGCGGGCTATAGTTGAAGATCCGGTGGGTTCCACGCCATCCAGGTGCGTCATAGACGAAAAAACGGGAAAAAGGGATATCTCCCAACTGGAAAAGTTCTACGACACCTTTATAGCTCCCAACAATATCGCGTTTAACGTATACCGTGATATAGTAGCTGAAAATGTGGTGGTGAGGGATCTGGACATCATGATCGAATCCTCTACGGGGCTCCGTACAACGCTGCATTCTTACATATTTTATGAATTCATCGAGGAGGAGGGCAGACTTAAAATCTCGCGGCTGGCCGCTTACTGGGAGCTGGCCGGCATGATCAGGCAGGTTCTTTTACGAGGCTGGCCCGGAATCAAGATGATGGCCGTCCTCGGCATGCGTATGCTGAGAGTTCAGGGATTGAGTGGTGTATGGGGTTATATGCGGGGGCTGGGGGGTGTGGGGAGGAGGGGTAAGGAACGGGTTCAGGAGTTCTCCCGCGCCCTGAACGACCGTGATGCTGGTTCGATCGTCAGGCTCTTTCATCCCGGCAGCGGTGTTGTTGAGTTTCCAGCGAATGGCGGGCCCGTGTCTCCCGGCTCCCTGCTAGATTTGGTTAGCGGGAGTTTCTCCGTATCAGATCCGATTTCCTCCGGTTCATCGACCGGTTTCCGATTTGACGCGTCCATGGAAGGCATATCAAGACAGGGTATCGGGTTGTTCGAGTTCACTGACAGGGGACGGCTGATTGAAAGGGCCCGCCTGTTCTGGGAAGATTTCTGAAAAGTCTGTATATCTGAATAAGACGCCAGAGGAGGTTTAGACATTAATGGATATTCAAGGAAAGACAGCTTTGGTTACCGGTGGGGCGAGCGGATTGGGGGCTGCCGTTGTAAGGAGGTTGCACGGGATGGGGGCGAATGTAATTGTAGCCGACATGAACAGGGCTAACGGCGAGGCGCTGTGCGCGGACCTGGGCCCGGGGACGGCTTTCACCGAGGTGGATGTTACAAATACCGGAACTGTCCAGGCGGCGGTGAAGCTGACCCTGGAGAAGTTCGGAGGTGTTCATATCCTAGTTAACTGTGCCGGAAGTGGCTGGGTTCAGAAAATAGTCGGAAAGGAAGGGCCCCATGACCTGGATGTGTTCGTCAAGATACTGAATTTGAATCTGGTGGGAACCTTCGACTCGGTGAGGTTGTGCGCTTATGAGATGCAGAACAACGAGCCGAATGAGGACGGCGAACGCGGTGTGATCGTCAATACCGCCTCGGTGGCTGCTTTTGACGGCCAGATGGGACAGGTGGCTTACGCCGCTTCCAAGTCCGGGGTTGTGGGAATGACCCTGGTGATCGCGCGGGACCTGGCCCGTTCGGGAATCCGGTGTTGCTCGATAGCTCCGGGCACATTTGATACGCCGCTGACCAGCTTTATGTCTGCCGAAGCGAGGGAGAAATTGACTGAACAGACCCCCTTCCCCAGGCGTTTCGGAAAACCGGATGAATTCGCCTCACTGGTACAGCAAATCATCGAAAACTCCTTCATGAACGGGGAGACTATTCGCCTTGATGGGGCTATAAGAATGCCTCCGAAGTAAACACGGGCAAGGTGGGTGGGAATGAGAAAATGTGTAGACGCATCTAAAAGGCAGGATTGATTGACGGTGAAGAAAGAGGGATTTGCGGCCAGGTATGGTCCATGGGCTCTGGTAACCGGCGCGGCTCGCGGGCTCGGCGCGGAGTTCTCGAGGCAAGTTGCGGGGCGCGGCCTGGATGTGGTGCTGGTTGACAGGATCGAGGATGGACTGCGACAGGTGGCAGAGGAGATCGAGGCTGATTACGGTCGACGGACGAGTAAAGTGGTTGCTGACCTCTCAAGGGAAGATTCCCTCGACATTATAAGAGAGCGGACGGAAGACCTGGATATCGGCCTGTTGATAAGTAATGCGGGCGTATCGATTGTGGGCCCGTTTCTCGAGGTAAGCCTGGAAGATAATCTCTCGGCTCTATACGTCAACGCGCGTGTCCCTCTGATGCTGGCCCATGAATTCGGAAGGGGGATGGTCGAGCGGGGGAGAGGGGGAATAATACTGGTTTCATCCGCCTCGGCGCTACAGGGTACGGCGTATACCGCCAATTACGCCGCCACCAAGGCTTACAATCTCATTCTGGGAGAGAGCCTGTGGGAGGAGTTGAGGGGGGATGGGGTGGATGTGCTGGGATTTATGCCCGGGGCGACGTGGACGCCCGGCTACCGGGAGTCCAGTCCCCGGCTTGACCGAGTGCCACGGATGAAGGTTATGGAGGCCGGGGTGACCGTAAGGGAGGCACTGGATGCCCTGGGAGAAGGGCCGTGTCATATAGCGGGAAGGAGGAACCGCTGGAACGCGTTCATGACCGGCAGGATGATGCCCCGAAAGCGGGCCGTAATGCTGGTGGGGAAGGTTATGCGTAATTGTTATGGAAAAGATGAGAAGGGGGGAAGCCGATGAAGAGCTATCGGAAGGAACTCGTCTTCAATGTTCAGGGCAGGAGAGCTTTCATCAGGATAACTCCTGATGTGGAAGAAGCTCTGAGTGAGAGCGGTATACAGGAGGGGTTGTGTCTTGTCAATGCCAAACATATCACCGCCTCCGTGTTCATCAATGATGACGAACGCGGGCTACATCAGGATTATGAGGACTGGCTGGAGGAGCTCGCACCCCATGAGCCGGTGGAACATTACCGGCACAACAGGACCGGGGAGGATAATGGCGACGCCCATCTGAAGCGTCAGGTGATGGGGAGGGAGGTTGTGGTAGCGGTAACGGAAGGGAAACTGGATTTCGGTCCCTGGGAGGAGATATTCTATGGGGAGTTTGATGGGGGGCGAAAGAAAAGGGTTCTGGTTAAGATTATCGGCGAATAGCATTACTTCGATACGTTGATGCGATCCCCTCGCGAATCCATACAAGCGTTCCACCATGCACTTTAGTCAATCCATTGTTTGGTGTTGTCTGCAAAAACCTCAAATCAACCCCCTCGATTTCCCCATCCTGGGGGAAGTTTGTGTTGGGGGATACCTTAAAACCCCCGGCGGGAAAGCCCCCCAGCCTGTTGGCCACCCCTCTCGTAGAAGGGAATTCCCGCGCCTTTTTACAGTAAGGCCGTTGTTTTACTCGAGAGGGCTGCTGATTTGACTACTTGGTGACGATTGTCACCTGCGTCGTATCGTTAATCCGTTTCTTCAGTAAAATGGACTTGTACACGGGTGTCAATGCTCATTTAGAATCCCCCTTTTGCAAAGAGCCTCCTCCGTACTCGATACGGGAGGGAATAAGCGGGATTTATTACCGGAGATACAAGGGGGTCCGGTTCCTCCATTGCAAACGGCGAGGCTAAAAGCCTCGCGCTACGAAATGAATTTAAGGATAGGTCACAAAAAGGGATACAAGGGAGTTCGGTAATCCCGACTCCGATCGGGAATCTCATTGCTTCCGTTTGCTGTTACTCAAAATGCAACCAGCCAATCCCGCTCCTCACCCCTTCCCTCAAGGGCAGGAGGTAATTTGCCGCCACCGCATTTCCCCGAGCCGGAACCCGGATGAGGGGATATTTTCAGTCAAAAGGCCGAATTACAGGCTGCTCGTTGACGGTCCTACCGGCGTATTGTACGATAGTTCCGAATGCCAACAATCGATGCCTTGATGCCAGGGAGTACGGCAATAAAATGAGCGCGTTTGATTTGACCTCATCCCTGGGTTCACTTCTGGTAAGCTTTGCCGTACAGACGGTCATATACGCCGGTTTTCTTTGGTGCGCCATGAAAATAATCAGGATCAAAGGAACATTCGTGGCGCTGGTACTGGCCTCGGCCATTGCTGCCGCGCTGGGCTTTGTTCCTTATGCCGGTCCGCTGATCGGATTGGTCGTCCTCGTTCTTTTGATTAACAGGCTCACCAGTGCGGGGAAAACAGGTTCCGTTATCATGGTGCTCATTGCCTGGGCGCTCGGAATAGGCGCCACTATCGGATTGCTGGAGTTGATTGAAGGGGTATCTGATAATATTTAGGCGCCATCTGAACGGCAAGTGATTTCGCTTCCAACGTGGCGAATGGGGATAGATCCCGATTGTAAATTATCCCATGAGGGCGGACCGGAATTGAGCGGGGTTTGCTGAGGAAATGCCACCAAAAAAGAGGAAAGGCAGGCCGGGTAAAGAGAAAACGTCTTTGGCCATCGTGGTGCTGGTGACGCTCGTGCTGGTTGGCCTCGGCGTATTTTTCTGGATGGGAGAAAACGGCGGGAGTGAAGTTACCACATCACCTGATGGGACCGTAACTGTAACAACAGGCTTTGAGGTGGAGCGAGACGCATGGTGTCAGCAGAACCCCGATTTTTGCGCCTCAGACGCACTGATAGACCGCGTGATGTGCTGGATGCCCTCCTCAGCGCTGATGCCCGCCGCCCGCTCCGGTTCGTGCTGGGCGATAGCTACCATGGAGATAAGCTGGTTTCAACTTAAACAGAAAATCACCTTTCTTCCGGACCTTAGAAGCGTTTGTGAGTCGACTCCTGAGTCGGTCTCAGGTTACCTGGCCGGCATCCAGCAGAACCGTAAGGCCGTAGATAACGTCCTGGCATCCCTTATGAACAGCATTGAAAAGGATTCGTTTTCTCCCATTGAAGTATGCCGCATGATGCAGCGGGATATTGAAAATGGTGAACCGGTTCTGGTGGTCATGGTAGTTGGACTGTCGAAGGAATCAGAGTGTGATGCGGCTCACGCGGTCACCGCCTATGGCTACCGGGAATCCGAAAGTGAAGTGCGGTTCCTTGTAGCGGATTCCAACACGGCCAGGAAGGATAACCCCGCTGAGGAGTTGGTGTTCGATAAACCGAAGGCGGATTGGGAATATGAGGCATCCTATGCCCCGGAATGGCATAACTTGACGGTCGGCTATTTGAAAATATCCGGCCTTGGTGTGCCAAGCCTTCCGTAAGATATATGATAACTCCTTTGGTTGGGGAGGGGCAACAGCGACTGAGGCGAATTCCTGTAACGATCTGTTTCAATCGCTGCTTTTATGGCAATTCTACTGTAAAATCCCGTAGATAACCAGCCTTTCGCTGATGATAATCGGGGATGTGAATAATAAGCCTTATTCCCACCACTCGACGCTGACCACTCCGGTACCGCACCCGTAAGCGCGAGTGCGGTACCGGAGTGGTCAGCTTTTCAAGTGAAGCAATGCGGTGAAAATAGCATTGCGGAACATTTGTACATAAACGTTAAGGACAGTACCCCGAAAACAGCGTTTCAAATACAAAGGAATTCACCCTGCGCGTGTCTTGTGAAAAACGGGAACAATCCGTTTTCCCCTGACCGGGGAAAACCCTCCCCCAACGAGGACGGTTCTTCAGGCCACCTGATGGCACCCGCCATCAGGTGGCCTGAATTATTAAACCGGGAGGGGAAAACAGTGATGCTGATATGCATCCGAATCAATCGCTGTTTTAGGGAGTACCCCAACCCTTGTTTTTTTGGATTACTGGTTGTATAATTCTCTTCACCAGTTCGCGTCCGATATAGCGGAATACTGAAAGGGAGTGTGGGATGATGGGAAATGAATCAGGTGATTTGTCGAGGCAAAAGGGTGATGTGCAAAGTATGTGGGCGGAAAATCTGGCACGCCGGATCATTGAAATGGAGCCGGGCCAGCATGAATGCTTCATTTATGAATCAGAACTGGAACATCAGCTGATACTCACCTCTTATATCGGGTATGGGCTGGAGCTCGGGCAGAAAGTCGTATATGTGGCGGATAGTCATTCCGCTCGCACCATAGCCAATTATCTCTGGGATGACGGGATAAAGGTTGAGGAATTCCTCTCCAGAGGGCAGTTTCTTCTGCTTACCTCAGATGCCGCCTATTTAACCGATGGTGTCTTCGACCCCGAGAGGATGATCTTTTCTCTGGGAGTTCAAACCGAGAAGGCCATAGCGGAGGGATATTCCGCATTAAGGGCTACCGGAGAGATGAGCTGGGTGTTGCGGGGGGGGAAGATTGAGGATCTACTGATCGATTATGAGACAATGCTGAATGACTTCCTCGCTGGAAGCAACTGTATGGCACTATGCCAGTACGACAGGCGGAAATTCGACCCCAAGATGCTCCAGACCATAAGAGCCATCCACGCGGAACCCCCCGATTCTTTGATATAACTCCTCTCACACAATAACTCCACCAGAACAAAGTGATCGTTGGGGCTGTAGTCTGGCACTCATACGAAACTATTTCTCCTCCTCCGGAAGCGTTTAAGAATAACCGACCTCTATGTATTCATGGCATTACTGCAAAAAGGCGCGGGAATTCCCCTCTACGAGACGGGTGGCCGACAGGCCGGGGTGTGTTTTCCTGCCGGGGTTTTTGTCTGCAAAAAATTGTCCGGGGAAAAACCGAGCAGAAGTATAGCGGCCGGCGTCTATAATACAGAAGCGCTTCAACAGAAAAAAAAGGAGGAGAAGTTTATCAATGAAAAAGGCAAAGTTGTTCCTGGCAGTTGCGTCACTGGCGATAATTTCACTGATCGCTATATCTTGCGCGCAATCAAACGCGGAGCAGGACGAGCAGGAAGGGGTAACGCAGGAGGAAAGCCAGCAGATAGCGCGTGAGTATCTTCTTAAAAGTCCGACATATGTTTTTGATGGAGTTGAGGGGTCGGTTGAGTTGGTGGATACGGTAACCGCACGATGCCCGCAGTGCTGGATATTTGAGTATGAATTCGAGAGCAGGCATGCCGGCTATGGAGACAGGACCGGCCAGATGCTGGCGCAGGTTATTACACCCCACACAGCAAAAATCACAGTCGAGCAGGGCGAGGTAAAACGGGCCGTTCTGGATGAGAAATGGAACATGATGACACAGAATCACATATTCACAGAAGAGGCCAGCCGGGAGATGGCCGAGAACCTGGTGAGAACGAGCCCGACATTTGTCTTCGATGGGATGGAAGAGACACTGACTCTTGTCGAAACCCTGTATCCCGATATAGAGGGTGCCTGGCAGTTCGTGTATGAGTTCGAGAGCAGGCATGCCGGCTATGGAGACAGGACCGGTCAGATGCTGGCACAGGTTATCACGAGTCACCAGGCCATAGTTACCGTTGAGAAGGGCCAGATATTGAATGCCATTATGGATGAGAAATGGGATATGCTCGAGCAGAAAGAGTTGGGAAATGGTGATGGCCTGATTGGCGGAACCCCGGCCAGTTGCGGATACGCCTGGGATGGGGAGCGGGGTGGCTGGCACAGGCCATGGGATGAGAATTCTTTTATCCCGGCCGACGAGAAGCCAGAGTGGAAGCGATTCATCCCTTGTGGCGAGGATATTGGCGATTTGAAAGACCGCGAATGGGTGCTGGTATCGCTTGGCGATATCCATAATCCGCGACCAGTCCTCGAAGACACCCGTATAACGATGAGTTTTAGCGAAGAGGGAACCGATGCCACCCTTATTGTTCAGGGGTCAGCCGGATGTAACAGCTATTCCGGAGCCTTTGAGATAACTGAGGAGAGAATAGTTGTCGGTCCTGTTATGGCTACCGAGATGGCGTGCCTTCAACCCGATGGCGTAATGGCTCAGGAAACGGAATTCCTGAGCGCGCTGGGAAATGCCAGTGCGTATCAAGTCGACGAAGGAATGCTTGAAATATACTACCAAGGCGGTGTTCTGATCTTTACCGCGGAATAACCTTGAATACTTTTTACCAGGTGATCTCTCAGTTTTACTTTAGCAGCAAGAAGGGGACGGTTGAAAAACCGGCCCCTTTTTTAGTGGTGCGCCCGGCAGGGCGGACCCACTTGGGGGTGGAAGTCCCCGTGAGCTCGTAGGATATGCCAGCCAGCACCGGCAATAGCGCCAGGCGACTGGCGAGTCGCCACAGGAGCGACGGTGGGTCCAACGGAGCGAAC
>JAWOBX010000060.1:0-20536 GCA_046484125.1 Dehalococcoidia bacterium
CCTTGAAACGCATACTGCAAAGCAGATAGAGGAGGAAAGGCAAAAATACGGGGTTTTCAGGGGACTAGGTGACTTCATGGAACGGATCCCTGCAGGGATCGAACAGCTCAGGATCCTGATGGAAACGGCACCACCCTCGGAGTTACAGGCAACCATGCTTGAAATAATGAAGCAGACACCCTCCGAGGCCGAGGGGTTGCTGCTGATGGATGTGGCCACCATTCAAACGGATGAAGATCTTGAAGAATTCTATGGTATGTTGACTTTGTTACTGATCGGCGACGTGAAGTACCTGGGCATCAGTCTTGAACATATAGAGTATTACGCCATGTTCTCACTGGATGAGGTGAGCGGTAATGTCGGGATATTCCGCGGCGATTTAGATTTTCACGACGTGGAGAAAACCCTGGAAGAAGCCGGAGGCGGGCCTCACCAGTACCGGGGAGCCGAGGTCTGGGACTACACGTATGAAGATTTTATGGGCGAGCCAAAGGAAGGACTGGTTACATTTACCGATAACTGGGTGGTCTTTGGCAATCCGGAAGGGATACATGCATTCGTTGACTGCATGCGGGATGAGACTGATTCTCTTTACGATAGCGAGGGAGCGGTAGAAATCATTGATAGAATACCCACGGCATCGATGTTTATAAGCTGCGGCCGCCTGGGAGATTTTGAGGGGAACCTGTTCTCCGGAACTGCCTTCATCAAGGTCAACAGCACCACCCTCAAGGTTGTCGGCCAGTTCAAGTTCAGGGATGCCGAGGATGCCCGGAACAGCATGCAGGATATTGAGGATGATCTCACGCAGGATGATGCTACCGGTTGGCGGGAAATCGAAGTCACCAGGAATGATGACTGTGTGTTAGCCACCGCGGAGACAGGCATTTCCGACCTCTTTGGGAAGCCGGATACTGCCGAGATCGATCCGGAGACGAGGGAGAAGCAAAATCTTCAACTTGCCATGACCGCGGTCATGGCCGAGGGTGACGGAACCTTCGCGATATCGGAAGTGGAGCCACAGACAACCTGGACGAACGATATGACCGGCAATATATGCGATGAATGCATTTCGATAATCAGTGATTATCTTGAAGAAAGCACAACCGAGTACTACTACCGGTGGGATAGCACCGGCAAGGTGTATCAGTGCGAGGATAAGTCCTGTCCGGCTCCTTTCTAGAATGGTTACCGTAATTTCAATAGCGGGGAATCTCTTCCGACTCCGGCAGACATCTCCCACCCACCGACCCGTTAAACCTCGGGGGCCTGCGGCCCCGAAACCCTGGCATGAGAACGCCCCCGGCGCTGACGCGCCACCCCCTCTTTAGCAAAGAGGGGGTTCAGATTGAATTTGGGCACTGACTGACTTCCCCCTCTTTCGGAAAGAGGGGGATTAAGGGGGAGTTCGGTCGTCCCGACCCCATTCGGGAATGACAGAACTCTGGCGCGTGATTCCAATCCGGTAAATTCGCCAAATCTTCTCTCGAAAACGTTTGACGTAGCGCGAGGCTTTCAGCCTCGCCCGAAGCGACCCTGAAAGGGTCGCGCTACGATTACAACATATCGGCATTAATATACCGGCAAAAAAGGGAGCGCGACAGCGCGCCCCCTTTTCATTCTGAATTCTGACTCCTGAATTCTCTATTCTTTCTACGGAATCGCCCCGAACCCCAGCTTCTCCAGCGTTTGCGAATCAGGCTCCAATGCCATGATGGCGATGGTTTTAAAGTCGCTCATCCACTGGTCCAGCTCATCCATTTTATCGTCTCTGGACCTGGTGGCGTCCTGGGCCAGGCCTTTGCGGGCTTCCTGCTCGAGGTTGGCCTCGATTACCGCCTGCACCAGCGAGGCCTCTGCGCAGATCGACTCCTGGGTATAGCCGAATCGGGCCATCTCCTCGAGGTATTCGGGGGTGCCCAACAGGTTGCCGTAGAAGGTCTGTGCCTGTTCATGCCAGCCGCTGAAGCTGTTCTTGCGGTCGCCGCTGAGCATGAGAGCCGCTTCCGCGGCGGTGTAATCCCGCAGGGCGATGCGGGCCACCTTGAGGCAGTTCATGTAGGACTTGTTGGCCTCCTCCCATGAGTTGTAGAGGCTTTCGGTTGAGCCGTACTGCTGGCCGTACTCCGACTGCTGTTTGACGGCCAGCTCCCGGCCCTCGCTGAAGAGGTCCTTGCCCTCCTGGAGGCGCGCCTCGTCGTAGCCGTAGGGAGCCAGCGCCGCCTGGATATCCGGATCGGCCAGGGCGTTTTCCAGCGCCAGCTCCGCCTCCGTCAGTCTTGCCCAGATGTTCCTGTACCCGCTTGTTGTGGTCAACTCTCCTCCTTCAAATTTATTTCTCAGCGCCCGCTGAAAATCCGGTAAAAGCCGGTGCCGGGCGCGGATGAACCGTTTCTGGATGCGGACGAATGATTTCCGGGTGCGGATGAGCCGCTTCTGCCTGCGGATGAATGGTTTCTGCGTGCGGCTGGACGATTTCTGCACGCGGACGAATGATTTCTACATGCTTATGAGCCATTTCTGACAGCGGATGAATAATTTCTGACAGCGGATGATCCATTTCTCCGTGCGGTTGAATGAGTTTCGCGAGGACAGATGGTCTCCCCGTGAGGATACGCCACGTTTTGCATATTCGTTGTGAAACCGGCATCGTGGACTAATATAACATCTCAGGCGGAAAAGTCCATGGTCCCTAGGGCCTAGGAAACGGGTGGGAAAGACCGCTCTGGAATTATTATGATTTTCACCAAAATATATCTGTTTGGATAAGCTCTGGATATGGTTTATCGCTTATCCAATCGCTATCATCTACCCATAACTGCCTGATAATTTCCTACGCCATGCCAACGTTAAAGGAGCTGAGAGAGGAACGCTTCCTTACCCAGGAGGAACTGGCTGAGATGGTCGGGGTTACGCCACTAACCATTTCAAGATGGGAAAACGGGAAGCGAAAGCCGCGACTCAAAGCGATGCGCAAGCTTATCAAGGCACTGAACGTCGATCCTAAAGAGATTTATTTCCAGTGACAAATGACACTTGACTGAAAATGGCTTTATGAAATTCAAAACAGCGCACTTTTTCTGCAGTCCTCGCCTCCTTCAGAACATCCCTGAAATCAATGAAATATACACGTGCCTGGAAAGAGTCAAATGGCAACCCGATTTCTTCGTAACGGCTTCCGGTCACAAGTATAAGAACCAGAGGGGATATAACAAGGCTTTTGAGGAGGAGTTCCTCAAATATCAATGGGAAACACAACCACTTTTGTATCACAACCCCAGGCTGATCGGCGACTTCAGAAAGAACGACATATTTGTTGAGATTCAATTCGGCAACAGCGCCACGCTTTACCGTGACTACTATAAGTTTCATTATGGGTTAACCTACGGACTGCTATCAATTGCGGTTTTAATCGTTCCGGTAAACCCCAAGGAGTTCTTCCCTACCCGTCCAAGAAGCGTCAGCAACATGGCTGACTTCAACCTTGCCTACAGATATTTCAAGCTGCTCCCCATACCTGTGCCCATACTACTGATTGGTTTGCTGGCTGAGAACTAAACTAATGCGTGACAACATAGTCTCCTATTTTGAGATGTGCCAGCGGGAGGGCACAAGTCTTCAACGTGGTATGAACTTCAGATTACATGGCAAACACTCGGTGATACTGATGTCTGTGCAGCCCAACGCACCTTACCGCGATAGAATCGAGGATGATGGGGCTGTTCTTATCTATGAGGGCCATGATGTTCCAAGAACCTCGGAAACTCCCGATCCAAAGAGAATCGATCAGCCAGAATTCCTGCCAGCCAGAAACATGACGGAGAATGGCAAATTTCATCGGGCAGCACAGGAATATAGAGCAGGCAAGAAAGGTCCCGATATCGTCAGAGTATATGAGAAGATCAAGAAGGGAATATGGTCGGATAATGGATACTTCCATCTTGTGGATTCATGGCGCGAGCATGATGGCATTCGTCACGTATTTAAGTTCAAACTGATAGCAGTGGAAGACGTGCCTGACGACGAGATCGCGGAGGATTCTCTATCCACCGAAGCCAAACCAAGCCGAATAATCCCGACCTCAGTCAAGCTCGAGGTATGGGCCAGAGATAGAGGCAAATGCGTGCTATGTGGCGCAACCGATGAGCTCCACTTCGATCACATTGTTCCTTTCTCAAAAGGTGGAACTTCGCTTAAGGCCGATAACATCCAGCTATTGTGTGCCCGGCATAACCTACAGAAGCATGATAGGATTGAATAGAAAATCCAGTGAAAGTATTGGTTATGAAGAATAAGGTTTGATTGACTATTGAGCAGCAAACCAGTTAGTATATAGGCCAAAATACCAATGCGATAGCTTCGACTTAGAGAGCACTTATGCCTAACATTTCTAAACAAGAATTCTTGGCCAAGCTAAAAAGAACTTACGGTGTTATTCGCAAGATAGGTTCAAGTCAGTCGCTATATGAAATCGGCAACGGGGCAGGCAGGATATATATACGTTACTCAAAGTTACACTCTCGAGGACAAGCTTTCTATGGGTTAAGAAAAACAGATTTGCAAATACTTGAAGGCCACCGGTCAGTGATATGTTTTCTATGGGAAAATCAAGCAGAACCGTTATTTATACCATATATTGACTTTGAAGAAGTATTCCATACGATTTCTCCCGCAAGTGACGGTCAGTACAAAGCTCACATCTTCTTACAAGACCCTGGATGCGATCTTTATATTGCCAAAGCTGGACGTTTTAATGTTGAGGCTTTCTTCGGATGGGATAAATTAGATTCTATAATCACGAAGAGACAATTAACTGAAAACCTTAACCTTTCTCACACTCAAGTCCAGACTTTATTAGGTTCCATAGGTGCCATTAAAGGTTATGGTATATGGATCCCTAGAAATGACCGTAGCAAACTTGATTGGGAACTTGTAAAAGAATTCGAATGTAACGATAAGTTGCCGCACTCCTACAATATGATTGAACATATACTTTCAGAAATCGATGTTATATGGTTTGAAAGAGGCGCTAACAAGATTCGCGCACTTTTTGAGGTAGAACACTCAACCCCTATTTATTCTGGTTTACTTAGGTTCAATGACGTACATCTAATGACCAACAATCTTGATTCTACATACACAATAGTATCTAATGATGATCGCCGGGCATTGTTCGTTCGGCAATTAAGGCGCCCCACATTTACTTTTAGCAAGTTGGGTGATAATTGTACGTTCCTCGAATATCCTAATGTGTATTCATGGCACAAAAGACTTAGTTTAAGGTAGGGGGTCTATTATGGTTTCGAAAACAAATGCGCCTAAGTGGATTGCTGTTAAGGTTGAGAGGGGATTCATAGTGGAGGCTAGGGGTTATCGCTTGAAAGCAAGCGCTGAGAAACAGAAAGGTAAATGGAAAAGAACCATGAACCCAGATTATGACGAAGCTGAAGTACTGCCGATAATTATGGATGAAAACTGACTATATTATTGCGTATTCCGCTGAGTGTAAGTGACGTGCCGATCATTTATCCAGTAATGATGAAATGAAACAATACGAAGCAGTCATCAAAGTCATGGAGGAAAACGGTGGCTTTGCCACCCTGGGTTATCTGTATCAAAACGTTTTGAAAGTGCCAGGCTGCGAATGGGAAACAAAAACCCCGTTTGCCAGTATACGCAGGATTGTTCAAGATCAGCGTTATTTCTTCAAAATCAAACCGGGTTTGTGGGCTCTGAATTCGTACAAAGACGAAGTTGCTATAAAGTTCCCCATCGATGAAAAAAGTTCAAAGGAAGAAAAGGCCATATTTGACCATACATATTACCAGGGACTGCTGGTGCAAATAGGTAATCTGAAAGATTACGATACTTACGTACCGGGGCAGGATAAGAACAGGTATTTCCTGGATAAGCCTTTGGGTGATTATGCAAAAATCAATAAGTTATACGAATTCACGTATCCGACCATTCTTAACAGGGCAAAAACAGTTGATGTAATCTGGTTTAACGATCGGAAGCTTCCGAACAGCTTCTTTGAGGTTGAGCATTCAACTGATTTCAAGAATTCTCTTCTGAAGTTCCTTGAGCTTCAGGATTTCCACTCTAGATTTGTTATCGTCGCCGATGAAAATCGTCATAGTGAATATGAACAAAAGCTTTCACTGGTTGCGTTTGCTGAGCTGAAAGAACGCATCAAATTCCTCTCATACGAAGCACTTGCTACCCATCACGCCAACGCAGTTGAGTATTATGGATCTCGTAGCACGCTGCAATTCTAATTGATGAATAAAATAAAACTATCGATTTTTCAAAGAGGTCTTATATGTCAGTTCATATAGTAGTCGGTACATGGCGAGGGCTTGTCGATCACGTTCAGGTTTGGGATAGCGAAGAAAAAGCGGATGCTGATGCCGACAGATTATTGGAAGAATACGGTATAGCCCCGGGTGCTGACTGCCAATCGCCCAACAGTGTAGAAATTTTCCAGCTTGATGTTCTTTGAAAATCTATACCTGCCCCGCAGCCTTTTTCATCCCACCACTTGCATTATTCGCTATTCGCGAATAGAATATAACCATGATCCTGAAACCGCAAGATATCTACATACTGCTGAAACTGATTGCCATGAAAGACCGAGATTGGTCATATTCAACACTGGCCAGTGAGCTGTATATGAGTCCTTCGGAGGTTCACGGAGGCATTAAACGGGCGAAAAAGGCCAAACTCTATTTTCCCAATAAAAAGAAACCTGTCAAGAAATCGCTGGAAGAGTTTCTTATACATGGAGTCAAGTATGCTTATCCCGCTGAACGGGGTGCTTTGACGCGAGGAATTCCAACAAGTTATGCGGCCCCTCCACTTAATAAAATAATCAGCCAGGCTGACGAGGAACCACCTGTCTGGCCTGACCCCGACGGTCATACGCTCGGTTTCGAATTCCCTCCACTGTTTAAATCAGTACCCAAAGCCATAGCCATCGATCCGGATCTCTATGAACTGCTCGCACTGGTGGACGCCATTCGAGGGGGACGGGCTCGGGAGCGAGAGATAGCTGAACGTGAACTGAAATCAAGGCTCAACGCGAAATGGTAAGGCCATCCTCCATTACTCTTGATGAAATCAAACTTGTAGCAAGGCGGCTTGACTATTTAAGGGAGGATATTGTTCTGGTAGGCGGTGCCGCTACAGGCCTGCTGATAACAAGCACGGCAATCCCCAGAATCCGTCCCACCATTGATATCGACGTTATAATCGAAATTACCTCAAGATCAGACTACTACATACTTGAGGATAAATTACGCCAACTTAGCTTCAGACCGCAAATCATTTCTCTCGCAATCATTTGAGCACCTGTTATCAGATGATGATTTTGTTGATTCTCTTCCGGGCCACCTGTTACCTGCCGAAGCAAGTCAGGCACGTCCCTCAACCGTCTATGATCTTATTCAGGAAATAGTTCAACTCGATAAATGATCGTATATGGTAAGCGATTCATTTACCATCCCCCCAATGTGACCAAAATCACGGTTTCCCACCTCTGCTCCATGTAAGGTTGTAATCAGGATATTCCACTTGATTTTAATAGTTACCTCTTGCATTATTCGCTATTCGCGAATAGAATAGAAATCCCAATGACCCGAAAATGAACCCACTTGATCAGCCAGTGTACTGGTCATCCACCGGGTGAATCCTGTAATATATTGTCATGACTCAAGAAAAAGACCTTCAGCTCCTGCTGGCAAAGCTTCAGGAATTGTTCCCTTATCTCGCCGAGCGTTATAAGGTTGAATCGCTCGGCATCTTTGGTTCGTACGTACGCCAGCAACAAAAACCCGGCAGCGACCTGGATCTACTGGTCACTTTCTCGGAACCTCCGGGGCTTATTAAATTCATTGAACTCGAGAATTATCTCTCGGACTCGCTCGATGTAAAAGTAGACCTGGTGATGAAGAGGGCACTTAAGCCTCGAATCGGCGAGCGCATTCTAAAAGAGGTTGTTCCTGTATGAGTCAGGACCAGAATTATTTAGATTACCTGGAAGATATCGTTTCGGCATCCAACCGTATTGAGCACTTCATCGAAGGAATGTCTTTTGACGAGTTCAAAGAGGACGATAAAACAGTTTTCGCCGTAATAAGGGGGCTAGAAGTTATAGGGGAAGCTACCAAACGTATACCTGATGATTTTCGTAACAAATACCCTGAAATACCATGGCGCGAGATGGCTGGAATGCGTGATAAGCTCATTCATGACTACTTCGGCGTAGATGATGAACAGGTATGGAGAACTGTTAGAGAAGACTTGCCAGCCGTTATCCCTCTTATTACCCGTATTCTAGGCCGATAAAGACACTTATATCAAAGACCTCTATTCGATTTTTCTATTTCATCCCCAATGTGACCAAAATCACGGTTCCGCGCCTTTACTCCATGTAGAGTTATATCAGATGTTCCAACAACAAGAGGGGGTGAGATGCGGACGATGTTGATGACACTGATACTGCTGGCCTTACTGATTTTCGCTCTATGGTCGTGGGTTAACTACCGCGGAAATGACTGTACGGGCAGTTGCCCGGTCCCGGGAGCAGAGGAGGGGAAGGAAATGGAATACAACGAGCTGACGCCGGATGAGGCAAGGGTGATGATCGATAAGGGGACTGAGACGCCCTTCACCGGCAAGTACTGGAATTACCATGAGGACGGGACTTACACCTGCAAGCGGTGTGACGCTCCGCTCTTCAACGCGGAGGCCAAGTTCGATTCGGGCACCGGCTGGCCCAGCTTCGATGAGGCCATCCCCGGCGCGGTGGAGCAGATCCCGGATGCCGACGGATACCGCACCGAGATAGTCTGCGCCAACTGCGGCGCCCACCTGGGACACGTCTTTTTCGGCGAGGGAATGACGGATAAGAACACCCGCCACTGCGTCAACTCCATCTCAATGAACTTTGAGCCGGAGAGGGCGGAGGAGACCGCCATTTTCGCCGGAGGCTGCTTCTGGGGAGTCGAGTACCGGTTCCAGAACCTTGATGGGGTTATCTCCACAACGGTCGGCTACACCGGCGGACATACCGATAACCCCACTTACAATGAGGTTTGCGGCGGTAAAACCGGCCACGCTGAGGCCGTGGAGGTGGTCTTCGATCCGGGTGTAATCTCCTACGAGGAGCTGGCCCGCTTCTTCTTCGAGACCCACGACCCCACCCAGGTCAACCGCCAGGGAGTCGACTACGGTGAGCAGTACCGTTCGGCTATCTTCTATACCAGCGAGGAGCAGAAGCAGGTTGCCGAATCGTTGATCGAGAAGCTGGAAGCCAACGGCTACAAGGTGGCCACACAGGTGGAGCCCGCCGGGGACTTCTGGCCCGCGGAGGAATACCACCAGGATTACTTCAGTAAGAAGGATTATCAGCCTTCCTGCGGCTTCTGCGCCGAGAGGTTTGGGGGATAAGAGTATTCAGAAGTCAGGAGACAGGAGATAGAATAGTAGCGAGTCGATAGTCGATAGTCGAGAGTCGGGAGTCAGTAGGGACGAATGGCGTTCGCCCTTAAATGGAGTCGGGCAGTGGCACAAAAGGAAGGTGCAGGAAACCTTTCCTGCCGGGGGTCCGGGGGTGTTCCCCGGTTCAATAAGGGCCGGCGGGTGGGAGAAGACCGCCGGAGGCGGAAGATGAATGCATTGCCATGTTTTAGGGGCGGTGTTAAACTCGTACCATGTCAGATTTGCTTGGCACAGTTGTCAGTTTAGTAGCAAACAGAGACGTCAGGATATCCAGTCATGGATATGACGAGCTTGCATCAGACGGGATACTCGTTAGAGATATAATCTCATGCGTCCGTGACGCGAAGCTTATTGAGGAGTATCCCGAATATCCAAAAGGCCCTTGCGTTCTGGTGCTTCAGTATGATAATGATGAAATGCCTGTTCATGTCGTATGGGGAATACCGAAAGGTAGTGAGTCACCGGCGGTTCTGGTTACCGCGTACAGGCCCGATCCTGAAAGATGGGAGGATGGCTTTTTGAGGAGGAGATGATGACCAGGAAAAAGAAAACAAATAAATTCGTTCACGCAGGCAATTACGCGGCGGAAGTGGATGTTGAGCTTATCTACACCGATGAGGGATGGTCCCCCTATCTTTCACTGGAAGATGCTCAGAAACTTGATGATGTGAGAGAGGCCTTACGTAACGGGGACGTGAAGACGGCGACCAAACTCGCCAGGGTGTTCACACTTACTCCACTGGCAGGCTGAGCTTTGAAGTGGAGTCAATCTCCGTAAGTCCGTATGAGTATTTGCCGGGAATAATTTGTACAAGGGGTGCTAGCAAAAGCGCCCCTTTTTCATTTTGAGGAAAGTCACCTGCCCAGAGGTGGTTGTATTGAGGAGGTTTGAAGATAGCGCACCCAAATCCACCTGGATTCCTAATGGGTTTCGCCGGTGACATACGGTGTGGTTTCAGATTGTAGAACACACCCCTGTATCCCCTCTCAAGAGGGGACCGGGCGTCGAGCCCCGAGGTTATTAACGGTCGGCGGGCAGGCACAGGACGCTGAAGTCAAAGGAGATTCCCGATCGGAGTCGGGAATCTCAGAAAAGGAAGTTGCAGGAAACCTTTGCTGCCGGGGGTCCGGGGGTGTCCCCCGGTTAAATAAGGGCTGGCGGGCGGGAGATGACCGCCGGAGGCCCAGGAGATTCCCGATCGGGGTCGGGAATGACAGATGGAGAAGGGGGGCGAGAGGATAAAAGCCAGGGTTTCGGGGGGCCGCAGGCCCCGAGATCAACAAGGGCTGGCGGGTAGGAGATGACGAAATTTATTCAGTCTTGAGCATTTTCAATATATGCTTTGCCAGGTGCTCTTTGATTTCGTTATGTCGGGGTACAGGCTGAGATATTTTCGTAGATGGATTATGATACCAGTCGTGCCGCGAGCCGTGACGAATAAGAACACACCCCATTTTCTCGATTTCGCGTATTAAATCGCGGCGCTTCATGAGATTTCCAGCTCAGCCACCCTGCGCACCGCAGGGATCTCACCGCTCATCAAGTCAATGTGTATATCTCTTAGATTCTCCTCTAGCTCTTCCAGTGAATTACCCTGGGTGAGGTAGTCAGGGTATTCCTCAAGATAACCGAGCCACATATCTCCGTCCTGCCAGTATACGTATCTTTTCCTTTCCATAATTGACCAGCCCTGCATTTAACTGTAACAACTATTTTATTTCAAATCAATTGAATACTCAATCATGGTGTTGTTTGCAAAAACCTCAAATCAACCCCCTTGTATCCCTCCGTATCGGAGTAAGGGACATGATCGGGCTCGGGCAGTGACAGATGAAAAAGAGGGGGCGAGAGGATAAAAGCGAGGCGTTTCTGAGCCGCGGCCCCCCGAGATTTATATGGGCAGGCAGGCAGGCAAAGGCCGCCTTCTGAAATGATTGCCTATGAGGTGATCCTCTTTACCGCCTCCACGATCTGAGGCAGAATGACGCCTGTTTTCCCCTGGATGAGGTAGTCTGAAATGAGATCGGTCAACGGTGTCGGCTCCGCGTTTACCTCTATGATGGTCGCTCTTCGCCGGTCACTGCTTGAAGATGAGGTGCCAAAGGGAAAGTCATCACTTCCAAACCTGGCCAGTCTTGGCAGGCCGGCGAAAGGCTGAACCACCGCCGACGTCCCGCATATCAGCATCACGTCGCACTTGAGTGCTTCCTCCTCGCTGAGTATTCGGACGTCCTCCGGAATAGGTTCGCCGAAAAAGACTCCGTCATCCTTGATGATCCCCCCGCATTCACATCTGGGCGGAAGAGGACCCTCGGCCCCGAGCTTCTCCAGGTCCAGCTCGTCCTGTGCCAGTCGCTTACCGCACCTTATGCAACGGAACTTATTTATCGATCCATGGTATTCTGCCACGTTCTTATTACCGGCCCTGGTATGCAGACCATCCACGTTCTGAGTTAGAATATACTTCAGGATACCCATACGCTCCAGTTCCGCCAGGGCCTGGTGCCCCGGATTTGGCACGGCCTTTTCCAGTTCGCCGAACTTGTCAAGCATCCTCCTCATGGCGCTTTCCGGATTCAGCCTTTCCTCCCAGAACTGCCTCGGACTTTCCTGAAACAGTTCATAAGCCTCGTAAGCCTGTCTCTCGGCCTGCGGGTCCTTTGTCCAGAGTCCATTCGGCCCTCTGAAATCGGGGATTCCTGATTCGGTAGACATCCCGGCCCCGCTTAAGGCGATGGCGTACTCGCTCTTTGAAAGATCATCCGCGGCTCTCTCTATCAGGTCTTTCATTTTAACCTCCCTGAAACATTGTCCATACCGAAAGGCTGCTCGCGGCGGGGTAGGCCATTAAAGATCAGGATTCATGAACCGGTTATGGCCACAGGTCGGCGGCAACGTCTGTGAGACCTAGTGCCTCAAGCCTTTCCTTAGCCGGCCTGCCGGATTCCAGGTCCCATTCCATACCCTTATAAAACATGGACCGCAATTCGTCGGCATCAACTGTGACATTGGCGGTCGGTCCCTCCTTGAGTGGCGGATTACCGGTTACCCTGCCCGAAGATATCCTGAAATCATCCGGCTTCAATCCTTCACGCACGGTGAATGCCTGTCGCATGTCGGATATCCTCTCCCCGGTTTCCATTATCCGGGGCATGCCAAAATCCCAGCCGGTTACGGCGGAAATGAGTTTATCCAGAAATCCGAATTTCACCGCGGCCCACTGTAGCATGCACATACCGCTGGCATTCATAACCCTGGACATCTTCGCATAATCCGGATCCGCCGCGCCTGAAGTATGTCGGCCCGGAGTAGCGTCACATTCGTATGAAGGCGCGTAGAAAGACATGTATTTGGGATCGTGCATCGGTATTTCCTGTCCGCCGGCGTGAACCGCGTATTTATCCGAACCCCCGCCTATCTTCTCGGATGCTCGCCTGACCCCATCAGCGAGCACGTCGCCGAATCCCTCCCTGTCCGCTATCTTCTCTGTCATGGATACAATGGCCTCGTGATCCCTCCAGCCAAGTTCAATCCCGTCCGTATCCTCCCTGGCAATAATTCCGTTCTCGCGACACTCAATGGCGAAAGCGATAGCCGCACCGGCTGAGATTGTATCCAGACCGGCGCGGTTACATATATCGTTCAGTTTTATGATGGATTCCAGATGGTTGTTAAGCAGCAGCATCCCGAACGAGGCGGAGGTCTCATACTCTGGTTTATGTCCTCCCGCTTCATACTGGTATGACGTTCCCTCCTTCATGATGCCCTTGCATCGTACGGGGCACCCCAGACACCCGTGTTTACGTTCCTGAAGGGCGATAACGGCGTCACCTCCAATTGCTTCGGCATCGGGGAAATCAACGACGCCAGCACCCGCCCAGTTCTTGACCGGTGAATCCCCGTTGAAGGCAGCGCTCGCGTTACCAGCGCAGGTCCCCCATTTTCTGAATGACTCATAGTAATCTCCCGCAAGATGAGCCACGAATTCTTTAGCCACCTGTTTTATTCTATCCCTGTCGCTCACGGGCACCTCGCTGGTGCCCGTTACGGCGACGGCCTTCAGCTTCTTTGATCCCATAACCGCTCCCAGTCCCGATCTGCCCGCGGCGCAGCCCGTATCATGCATGATGCAGGAAATGAGAGACTGTTTCTCCCCTGCCGGTCCTATGCACGCAATTGCGATATCCCTTCCCAGTTCGGCCTGAATCGCCTCCTCCGTTTGCCTTGAATCCTTACCCCATAGATGGCCGGCCTCTATCAACTCCGCTTTGCCATCCTTGATGAATAAGTAAACGGGGGCTGGTGATATACCTCTGAAGAAAACCGCGTCATAGCCGGAGAATTTCAAATACGGTCCGAAATATCCTCCGCAGTTGGCGTCTCCCCAGCCTTCAGTCAGTGGCGATTTGCTCACAACCGTGAATCGTGAACTGAACATTCCCCGCACACCTGTAAGTGTGCCCGTGGTAAAGCCGATCGTGTTATCAGGGCCCAAAGCGTCAACACCTGCCTGCTGCCGGCTGTATATTATCCTGGAACCAGTCCCGTACCCTCCCAAAAAGTCACGATAGAGCTGCTCATCCGGCGTCTCTTCGCTGATCTCCCCTGTGGAAAGGTCGACAAACAACATCCTGCCCATATAACCCGAAATCATAATTCCTCCTTCAATTATGATTTACCTGGCGCGGCTTCACTCACCTGTTTCTCCAATGTCAGTCATTCCTCACGCCACGGCTCGAGGCATAATACACGCCCAACCGGTAAAAGTATTTCTACTGAGATTGCTGGCCCGGCATATTTCTGGGGGATATTCAGCCGTTTTCCTTCAACTTATTTTACCTTGTAAGATTATTTTACCACCACAGTTTCATAGTGCCTATGAAAGCGGTGACTCTTTTTTATTATGCAAGGTCGGCACACCCCGGCCACAGCGATAATGTTCAGTTATCGCACCATGCTTTTCAATCTATACGAGCGTGCAAAGGCCGCCGGAGGCAATGAGATTCCCTATCGGGGCCCGGAACCGAACTCCCCCTTAATCCCCCTCTTTCCGAAAGAGGGGGAAACCGGTCATTGGCCAGATTCAGCCCAACCCTCTTTTTGCTAAAGAGGGGGTGGCGCGCCAGCGCCGGGGGCGTTCTCCTGCCGGGGGCTTCCGGTGGTGTCCCCCGGTCACTATAGGGCAGGAGGGTGGGCAAAGGCCGCCGCAGGCGAAGGAGATTCCCAGTTGGGGTCGGGAACTGGACTCCCGTGTGCCTTCCCTCAATAAATCCCCCTTAAGTCCCCCCTTTACCAAAGGGGGAGAGCGAATCAGGGAAAGGACTGTCTCGCGTCCGGAGTGAGATCCGGACATATTGACAAAGGGTGATGTTAAGATTAGCATTGTGTATGATTCGAGTATGGAGGGGAAGGCGATGTCAGGTGAAACCGGTGAGATAAAGATACGCCCCATGGAACAGCAGGATATCGATGGAATATTTCAGATAGACCGGAAGATCGGCGGCATGGAGAGGGCTTTTACCTATGAAGATATGATCGATACGTTCATCGGGGGTGAGGTGGGCTGCAGCTTTGTGGCCGAGGCCGGTGGTGAAGTTATCGGTTTTGTCCTGGCAGCGGTTAACTATGTCCCGGAACAGGTCACCGAGGTGTGTACCATACAGGTGGTGGGTGTTGATCCGGATTATCGCCGCCGGGGAATCGCCCGGGGACTGATAGAAGCGCTGGCCGAGAACTGCCGCGAAAAGGGCCTGAAATCGATCAGGGTTCTGGTTGACGAGCGTGACCCCCAGCTTCGAGGACTGTTTGAGGCGATTGATTTCAGGCGCGGCCGCCTGATTGATTATTCGAGGGCGCCGTAACGCTCTCTTGGCGGGGAGCGCTTCAGGCGGATAGAAGGGTTCTTAAACGGCCTTCGTCGAAACAGTTTCAATAGGTATCAGGATAAACTAGACATAAAAATGATAATAGACATAATAACCCTTTTCCCGGGCATGTTCAACGGCCCGTTCGAAGAAAGCATAGTAAAGCGTGCCGTGGAGAGGGGACTGGTGGATATCAGGCTTCATAATCTGAGGGAATACGGCCTTGGCAAACACAGGGTGGTGGATGATTATCCTCACGGGGGTGGGGCCGGAATGGTGCTAATGGCCGAGCCGCTGTTCAACGCGGTGGAGTTCATCAGAGGGGAGGGGGAGTGTCCGGTCATTCTGCTTACGCCTCAGGGTCGCTTGTTCGATCAGAGAGTGGCCGGGGAACTGGCGGCTCATCCCGGGATGATTCTGGTTTGCGGCCATTATGAAGGGGTCGACGAAAGGGTGCGGGAACATCTGGTGACCGATGAGATCAGCATAGGCGACTATGTTCTGACCGGAGGGGAACTGCCGGCCATGGTGGTTGTGGACGCGGTGGTGAGGCAACTCCCGGGAGCGCTCGGATCTGAGGAGTCCGCCAGGGATGATTCCCATTCGAGCGGACTTCTCGAGTATCCGCAGTATACGCGTCCGCAGAACTACCGGGGGTGGGAGGTGCCCGAGGTGCTGCTTTCAGGGAATCACGCTCAGATCGCCCGCTGGCGCGGGGAGCAGGCGATTATAAGAACCATGGAAAGGCGCCCCGATCTCCTGGAGCGGGCGGAGCTGACCGAAGAGGAGCGCCGGATGCTGGAAAAACACAGTGATTAATGTTACACTACTAGAGGCCAATTGGACTGAGAGGTATTAATTGAGATGGATGTTCGATCAGTGGTTGATGTGGAGCCGAACCCGAATATAGCTGATTTCAGGCCTGGAGATACGGTTAAGGTCAGCTTCAGGGTGGTGGAGGGTGGCCGGGAACGCACCCAGGCGTTCGGCGGTGTCGTGATTCGTACGAGGCGGACTGGTCCTGACGCGACTTTTACCGTCAGACAGGTGTTCCATGGAATAGGTGTGGAGCGAATTTTCCCGTACCAGTCACCATTAGTGGAGAAAGTTGAAGTCACCGCGCGCGGTCATGTGCGGAGGGCCAAGCTTTACTATTTAAGAGGCCTCAGCAGAAAGAAGGCTCGTCTCAAATTGAAATCGAGCTAATCGGTCATGAAGTATGCGGAAGTCGCGGTCAACGCTCCAGTGGCGGGGCCGCGAACTTTTTCATATTCCGTTCCCCCTCACCTGGCGGTTTCACCCGGCTCTGCCGTCTGGGTCCCTTTCGGCTCCAGGACGCTGCAGGGCATGGTTTTCCAACTCACGGATTTCCCTCAGGTTGAAGAGACCAGGGATATCAGCGAGGTTATCGAGCCCTCCCCCCTCCTTTCCCCGGACCGGCTGCAACTGGCCAGATGGATTTCAGGGTACTATCTGGCTTCCTGTTTCGAGTCAGCGGCGCTGATGCTTCCACCCGCCTTCGAGAGAAGGACATTGACCTTTGTCGAGCTTCTCCCCCACGCCCCCCGGGAAGCACCTGAGGAACTGGCACCCGGTCAGCGGAAAATCTATCGAATACTCCGGGAAGAAGGGCGCGTGGATACCAGGCAATTGGAGAAGAATCTCTCCCGGAAGCAGGTTAAATCCACAATTGATACGCTGGTTAAAATGGGGGTTGCTCTCAGAACTACGGAGCTGGAGCGGCCAAGAGTGAAGCCGAAGAACGTCTCATATATCCGGCTGGCCGTCGATCCGGTCCGGGCCGGCACCGAGGTTTCCTCACTCGAACGAAAGCGGGCGCACAGGCAGGCCGATCTTCTGAGGTTGTTGCTGGAAGAGAAGGGCGAACTGCCCCTTTCTGATGCTGTGGCCCGCTCGGGGGCCTCCTCGGTTTCGGCTCGCGCCCTTGAGAGGAAAGGACTGGTAACTATCGAGCAGGTACGGGTACAGCGGGATCCGCTGGCTCATAGAAGCTTTGTTTCCGCGGGACAGCCACAACTGACGCCGGGCCAGAAGTCGATATGGGAGCGCATCGGGGAACGGATTGGCAGTGGTTTATCGGCCGGCTCACGGGCGGTTTTTCTTCTGCACGGTATTACCGGAAGCGGCAAGACGGAGATATACCTCAGGGCCCTGGCGGAAACCGTTGCCATGGGCAAAAAGGGAATCGTGCTTGTGCCCGAGATAGCCCTTACCCCACAGACTATAGAGCGTTTCGCTTCGAGGTTCCCCGGCCGGGTAGCGGTTCTTCACAGCAAGCTCTCGCCGGGCGAGCAGTTCGATGAGTGGCACCGGATTCGTCAAGGCGATTTCGATGTGGTTATCGGTTCACGGAGCGCCATATTTTCCCCCCAACCCGAGCTTGGACTGATTGTGATCGATGAGGAGCATGAGTGGACCTACAAACAGCATGATAAATCGCCTCTTTATCATGCCCGCGATGTGGCACTGAAGCTGGCGGAGATAACCGGCGCGATTGTTATCCTGGGAAGCGCCACCCCGGCCCTGGAGAGTTACCACCGTGCCCGGAAAGGTGATTACCAGCTCATCGAGCTTCCGGAGCGTGTTTGCGCGCCGTCCGGCGGCCCACCCCTTTCCATGCCCGAGGTTGAAGTGGTTGATATGCGTGAGGAACTGAAGCGGGGCAACAGGAGCATTTTCAGCCGCGGTCTCGCGGGGGCGATTGAAAAGGCGCTGGGCCTGGAAGAGCAGGTGATACTCTTTCTCAACAGGAGGGGGGCGGCTTCCTTCGTGCAGTGCCGGGATTGTGGTCATGTGATGAGTTGCCGGCGGTGCGACATCGCCCTGACCTATCACCCGCGCGAGGAGCGATTGATCTGTCACCTATGCAATTACAAGGTTCAGCCACCGACCTCATGTCCCGAATGCTGGAGCCGACGGATAAAGTTCCTGGGTATCGGAACGCAGAGGGTCGAGGATGAGACCGGTAAACGATTCCCTGGAGCGAGGGTTATCCGCTGGGACAGGGATGTGACTGAAGGCAGGCATTCCCATGAGGAGATACTGAACAAGTTCCAGTCGCATCAGGCGGATATACTCATCGGGACTCAGATGATCGCCAAAGGACTTGACATTCCGCTGGTGACCGTGGTGGGGGCCATCAATGCCGATGTCGGACTTTACCTGCCGGATTTCCGCTCGTCGGAGAGGACGTTTCAGCTTCTCTCCCAGGTGACGGGCAGGGCGGGGCGGGGGGAACAGGGCGGACGGGCGATTATTCAGACATACAGCCCGGCACATCACGCCATTATATCCGCGGCCGGGCATGATTACCGGACTTTCTATGAAAACGAGATCGGTCTCCGGTATCAATACGGTCTGCCTCCGTTTACCAGGCTGGTACAGTTGATTTATGCCCATACAAATCCGCAACGTTGCCGGGAGGAGGCTGAAAGGATGGCCACGGTACTGCGGCAGGAGGTGGATTCGCAGGGATTGGGAAGCATGAGGGTGATTGGCCCTTCTCCCGCTTTCACGCCACGATTGAGGGGAAGATCCCGCTGGCAGGTTAGTCTGCAGGGCACAGAGCCGGTGTCAATTCTTTGTCAGGTATCCATTCCCCAGGGCTGGGTACTTGATGTCGATCCTGTTGGGCTCACTTGATAGCGCGATACCTGCCGGGTGAAGGATAGGGGGATCGGCGATCTGAGAAGGGATGTTTAACACCTTTGGAAAGGGCGCCGTGTTGGGGAGCAAACTCATTAATTGACACCAGGCTTCCAGGCTCCCTATAATCGAAGGTGGGTAGATAGAGATGGCGGTATTACCTGTAAGGCAGTTCGGTGACCCTGTTTTGCGTGAGAAATGCAAAAGGGTTACCAATCCGGGTAAGGCGATCCAGGAACTGATAGATGACATGATCGAGACCATGCAGGAGTATTATGGCGCCGGACTGGCGGCCCCGCAGGTGGGCAAAGCGCTCCGGGTGGTGGTTATTCAGATGTACGATGAGGAGCCTTTCGCGTTAATCAACCCGGAAGTGGTAAAAAAGCAGGGGGAGAGGGAGGTGCTGGAGGGGTGCCTCAGCTTTCCCGGGTACCGGGGGGAAATAAAGCGTTCGGAATCGGTTACGGTGAAGGGGCGTGATAGAACCGGCAAGGAGATCAGGATAAAGGCAACCGATCTCCTGGCGCAGGCACTGGAACACGAGATAGATCATCTCAATGGGGTTCTGTACATCGATTACCTGGAGAGCGAGGATAAGCTGGAGAAGCTCGAACCCGAGGAACACGCGGAGCTTTAATTCCCCGATAGTATTGTTGCCCCGGTTACCGAGTTGACAGTTCCTGCATATTCCCTTTAAAATCAAATGGTGTCCAGAGCGTGGCGCATTCGTCTAGGGGTCTAGGACACCGCCCTCTCAAGGCGGAGATCGCGGGTTCGAATCCCGCATGCGCTACCATATCCCCTTATTTTCCCATTTTTGAAGCTAAATTTTCTCATAACAGGTTAACATAAAGCAATTTTGCCAATAATTTGTCAATAATGGTTTTCAATAGCTTCACGCTCGGGGTTAAGAAGTTTCCCGAAACTCTCCGCCGCCGCCTGCTGTAGTCCGGGCGTTACGTGTGAATATGTGTCCAGAGTCATTGATATTCTTGTATGCCCGAGGCGTTCCTGAACGATTTTCGGATGAATCCCACCCTTGAGCATGAGTGAGGCATGAGTATGCCGCGCGTCATGCATCCTTATAGGCTTAACACCGGCTTTGACGGCCAGGGTTTTCCATGCCCTGGTGATGCTGTTGGGGCGTAGCGGTCTACCGTCCACGCGGCTGAATACCAGGTCACTATCCGCTAACGATCTCCCGATATTCTGCATCAGTTTCTCTTGAGATTCCCGGTGATCTCTCAATACCTGGATGGCATCCGGAGGCAACGCTATAGTTCGACGTCCTTTGGCTGACTTGGGCTCTGAGAATACATAGGAGCCGTCTTTCAGGTGGTGAAGGCTACGTAATACAGATATTTGCCCGAATATAAAGTCTATATCCTGCCAGCGCAAGGCCAGCATTTCAGATCGCCGCATACCGGTATAAATGGCGGTATGGAATAATGCGAAATAGGGGCTGTTTCGGGCGGCTTCCAGGAAGGTATTTGCTTCGTATTCA